>JAPORR010000093.1 GCA_026710105.1 Alphaproteobacteria bacterium | reverse complement strand
AACCTCCAAAGCTGGAACGCTCATGCGCGCGATCGGGCTTTTGCGGCACCCGGGCTGCGGAACAATACGAAGACCATTGCGGAGATGATGTCGGAGATCAATGCGGAGGCCGACTGATTATGGCGGTCACGTGTATAAGTTCCATGCATTGACCCTCCGTTCAACACCTTCTGGCCGGCGGACATTCGCAAGCATCGGGTGGCGGCACCGTCCGGTCGATCCTAGCTTTGACGCATAACCTGGCAAGGAGACCCGGCCCCATGTCCGATCACCTCTATTCCCGCATCGAAGCCGCGCTTGCCGCAATCGCCCAGAACCAGGCCGCCCAGCCGGGGCTGGAGGAAATGGCGGCCGCCACCGGCATGAGCCCACACCATTTCCAACGCACTTTCCGCCGCTGGGTCGGCATCAGCCCGACCAAATTCCTGCAATATCTGACGCTGGACCGTGCCAAGGCTTGCCTCGCGGCGCATGCGAGCGTGATGGAAGCCTCGTGGGAAGCCGGCCTTTCCGGTCCCGGCCGGCTGCACGACCTGTTCGTGGCCCATGAGGCGGTCACCCCCGGGGACTACAAACGGCGTGGGGCGGGGCTCACGATCTGCTATGGCTTCCACGATTCGCCCTTCGGCCGCTGCCTGCTGATGGCAACCGACCGGGGCATTTGCGGCCTTGCTTTCGCTGCCGAAGGGGCAGAGCGCGCCGGGTTCGAGAACATGGCAAGGCGCTGGCCGGCGGCCACCTTCACGGAAGCGCCGTCCCGGACTGCGGCGCTCGCCGAACGCATTTTCCGCCCGCAGGGCGGCGCGCCGCCGCTGCCACTATGCCTGCACGGCACCAATTTCCAGATCCGCGTCTGGGACGCTCTGCTGCGTATCCCGCCAGGAGCGCTTACCGCCTATGGCGATGTGGCGGCGGCAGTGGGTGCACCACGCGCAGCGCGGGCGGTGGGCGCCGCGATCGGCCGCAACCCTATCTCATGGCTCGTGCCCTGCCACCGGGTCATCCGCGCAAGCGGTTATCTGCATAATTACGAATGGGGGCTGGCCCGCAAGGCGGCGCTGATCGGCTGGGAGGCCGCCCGCAGCGAGGAGCGCCGCCCGGCTGCGGCATAGGGGGCATAGGGTCGAGCACACCCTGCACACCCGCCAGCAAGTTCCGGTGTGACCGCACGGGCAGGGGCGTCACGCCGGCGAGCCGCTTCGCCGCCTCGGCAACCACTACCCCGCCGAACAGCGGCAAACAGCGCCGCCCGAACCGCTCCCACGTCTCTGCTGCGCCGGGCCGGACCAGCCGGCCAAGCGGCGGGGCAAATAGCGCCTCCTCGCTGCCCAGCGGCTCGAACATCGCCTCGCGTAGCAAGCGTTCCAATTGCGATCTTGACCAGGGCCGGCCATGGCCGAAAGGTGTGTGCTCGAAGCGCGCCCAGAGACCACGGCGGTTCGGTGCGATGATCATCAACCGGCCCTCGGCGGCGAGAATCCGCCAAATCTCGCGAAGCCGCCCCGCCAGGTGGTCTGAGGTCTCCACATCATGGGCCAGCAGCACGCGGTCGAAGGCCAGGTCGGGGAAAGGCAGCGCGTCCTCTTCCGTCAGCACTGTTCGGCAGCGACGTTCCGCCGGCCAACGCAGCGCGCCCTGACCCGCCGGCATGGCCGCCAGCATATGAGCGGTCTTGTTGCCGAGTCCGGCCAGCAGGGGCGGCGCATAGCCGAGGCCCAGCACCTGCATGCCGCCGAGCGCTGGCCAGCGCCGCCGCACCCGCTCTGTCAGCACAAGCCCCGCCGCCCGCCCGAGCGGCTGATCATAAAAGGCTCGAAGTTCACTCACATCGCTGCGCATGGGCACCTCGTCAGAGCATCCGAGGCGTCAGACCACGACGCGCTCCGTGAACACGCCACGCACATCCATCTCGTAGGCGAGGCCCTCGACCGGAGGGTGGGCATAGGTCCACTGGATACCGTCCGGGGCGCCGCCGCGCGCGACGATCTGCGAGCCGAGAAGGCCGTGGATCTCGTGAACGGTATAGACCTGGCTTGCGGTCGCATCCGGCCAGCCGAAACCGAGCGCCGCCATGCGGCTCTCCATGGCGCCCAGCACATAGCGTGCTTTCTCCCGCATGGCATCTGGCGAGGTGTCACCGAGGCGGATGATCCGGTCGCGATAGGGCGCCGGCCCTTCCGGAGCCTCGCCCGCGCCGGCGATGATGAAAGTTTTGCCCTGCTCCCCATCGTCGGGCACGGTGTAGCAGAAGGCATGGAAACCCGGCTCGGCGGGCGGGTTCACATCCGGGCAGACATTGGAGCGCGCGACTGGGTTCTCCTCGTCGCGGAAAATGCTCCAGCGTTCCAGCGTCCCGACATAGGCGCGGTTGAAGGCCGCGAAACCCTCCTCCGAGAACTGGCCCGGCGAGCGCAGCTCGCAGGCGCAGAAGGCCGTCATCGGCCGCCTTGCCGCCTCCAGAAAGGCCTCGATTCTACGAAACCCCGCCTCCAACGGCACGAGGCGATGGAACCGCACCCGCTCAATCCGGTAGCCGGGTTCGGCCGCAACACCACCCGAATACTGGAATTGCCCCCGGATATAGCGGTATCCGCCGGGTGCGAATGTCGTCACTTCCGCCATATGCCTGTCCTCCGACGCGCCAATGCTCGAACTTAGCATAGGCACAACGTCAGGCGATGACAGCGGCGAGATATCCGGGCTAGGCTCTGGCCATCAACAGTCTGGGGCCGGAGGAGTCAATGAACGAAGAAGACCTGTGTTTCACGCCGGCAACCCGGCTGGCGGCGATGGTAGCGGCGCGCGAACTCTCGCCTGTAGAAATCATTGATACGGTGCTGGCGCGCATCGAGCGCCTGGAGCCCCGGATCAACGCCTTCGCCACTCTGACGGCGGCGCGCGCACGCGAGGCGGCGAAAGCGGCCGAGGCCAAGGTCATGGCGGGCGCCGCACTTGGCCCCCTCCACGGCGTGCCGGTCACGATCAAGGACCTGACCGACACGGCCGGCATCCCGACCGAACGCGGCTCCTTTACGGAGAAGGGCGTGGTGCCGGCGGAAAACGCGCCCTGCGTGACCCGGTTGGTGGCGGCTGGCGCTGTGTCGCTCGGTAAGACGACGACCTCCGAGCAGGGCTGGAAGGGTGTGAGCCAGAGCCCGCTTACCGGTATCACGCATAATCCTTGGGCGCATGGCATGAATGCCGGCGCCTCCTCGGCCGGCGCCGGCGCCGGCGCCGCGGCAGGCTATGGTCCACTCCACCAAGGCTCCGACGGAGCCGGCTCGATCCGCATGCCCAGCCATTTCTGCGGCGTGTTCGGCATCAAGCCGAGTTATGGGAGGGTGGCGCATCTGCCGGTCAGCAATACGGACCAGGTGAGCCATGTCGGGCCGATGACCCGCACGGTCGCTGATGCCGCGTTGATGCTCCAGGTCATGGCCGGCCCACATCCACGCGACCATTACAGCCTCGAAGCGCCGCCGGCGGACTATCCGGCGCTGCTCGGCGAAGGAGAGCGGCTCCGGGGCGCCCGCATCGCCTGGAGTCCTGATCTCGGCCATGCGCGCGTGGATGACGAGGTGGCGGCGCTCGCGGCGGACGCCATCCGGACGTTTACGGCGCTAGGAGCGGAGATCGAGGAAGTGGCGCCCGCATGGGGACCGGACGGACCGGAAATCGGCCGCTTCTTCTGGTCCGTGCATGAAACCAATTTCTTCAGCCGCCTGGAGGCGTTCGAGGATCAGATGGATCCCGGGCTCGTCGCCTGCATTCGCGACGGGTGCGGCTACCGGGCGGAGGACTATCTCGCCATGCGGGCGCGGAAACTCGCCTATGTCGCGGCGATTCATCGCTTCTTCGAGGAATACGACTTCCTGCTGACGCCTACTGTCTCCGTCGCCGCCTTTCCCGCCGACCGCCTCTCCCCCGCCCACTGGCCGGACCATCCGTGGGACTGGCTGCAGTGGGCGCAGTTCAGCTATCCCTTCAATCTGAGCCACAACCCGGCGGCCTCGCTTCCCTGCGGGTTCACCGAGGCAGGCCTGCCGGTCGGCCTGCAGGTCGTGGGGTGTCGGCTGGACGATCTAGGCGTGCTGAAGGCTGCCGCCGCGTTCGAAGCAGCGCGCCCCTGGGCGGACAAGCGCCCGCAGCTCTGACGGGGGTTACGACTCGCCCGACGGGTCGCGCGGTGTGAAGCGGTTGTTGCGCGGGAAGCCGTGCGGCGGCAGGCGCCCGACGCCGCCGCGGCGCCCGAGCCACGTGCGGAGGTCGCCCTCCCGCCTTGTGCGCTCACCGCTCCGCCAGACGAGCCCATCCTCCGCGCGAAATGCCGCGATATCCGCAAGCCCGCCGTGCTCATAGCGCTGTAGGCGGATACCGCGTCCGCGCGCGAGTTCCGGCGCCTGGTCGAGCGGAAAGATCAGTAGGCGGCGATTCCTGCCGATGACGGCAATGGAGTCGTCGTCTTCACGGATTTCCGCGACCGCCTTGAGCGTGCCGGTCATCACCTGTCTACCGGTCCGCGTCTGAGCGATCACGTTTTCCTCGCGCACGATGAAGCCGCGCCCGTCCTCGGCGGCCAGCAGCAGGCGGCCGCCAGGCCGCGCCGCGCGGATGGCCACGATACTGTCCTCCTGGGCCATGTCTACATGCAGGCGCAACGGCCGACCCATGCCTCGGCCGTCCGGCAGTCGGTCCACTGCGATGGTAAAGACCCGCCCGGACGCGGCAAGCAGCAACAGGCGGTCCGAGGTTTCGACGGCAAGGCGCCAAGCCTCGCTGTCACCCTCCTTGTAGCGGGGTGCGGTATCGGCCCCGATATGGCCCTTCAGCACACGCACCCAGCCCATTTCTGACACCAGCACGGTCGCCGGTTCGCCCGGCATGGCGAACGCCTCCGCCCCGTCACTTGCAGCAGGCGCTTCGGTCAGGAAGGTCCGCCGCTGGCCCACCTCGTCCGAGCCGAAACGCTTGCGCATCTCGCGGACCTCTTCCGAGAGGTGGCGGCGTCGAAGTTTCTCGTCGGCCAGCAGCGCCCGGCATTCGGTCTGCTCGGTCGTCAGCCGTGCATGCTCCTCACGAATGACAGCCTCTTCGAGCTTGCGCAGAGCCCTGAGTCGCATGGCGAGGATCGCATCAGCCTGCACCTCGTTCACGCCAAGACAGGCGCAGAGTTCCGTGCGCGGGTCGTCCTCCTCGCGCACGATGCGGATCACCTCGTCGAGATTGAGATAGACGGCGAGATAGGCTTCCAGGACTTCTAGCCGTCGGGCGATCCGCTCTAGGCGGTGGCGCGTGCGCCGTTCCAGCACCTCCATGCGGTGATCGAGAAAGGCCAGCAGGCATTCCCGTAGCGACATCACCTGCGGTCGCCCCCGGGCATTCAGCACATTCAGGTTGAGGCCGAAGCGGATTTCCAGCTCCGATTGCCTAAACGCCTGCTCCATCATCGCATCCGGGGCGATACTGCGGTTGCGCGGCACCAGCAGGATGCGCACATCCTCGGCAGATTCGTCAATCACCTGTTCGACCGCCGGCAGCTTGCGCGCCTCAATGGCGGCGGCGAGCTTTTCTAGAAGCCGTGCCTTCTGCACCTGATAGGGGATTTCGGTCACGACCACGCGCCAATGGCCGCGTTCGAGTCTCTCAACCTCCCAGCGCGCGCGCAGGCGCAGGCTGCCGCGTCCTGTACGGTAGGCTGCAGCGATGGCAGTGGAGTCTTCGGTCAGGCAGCCGCCGGTCGGGAAGTCCGGCCCCGGCACGAGCTCGGCAATCTTCTCGTCCTTCGCGGTCGGCCAGCGGATCAGATGCAGTAGAGCGTCGGCGAGCTCGCCCACATTGTGCGGGGGGATGTTGGTCGCCATGCCGACCGCAATGCCCTGTGCGCCGTTAGCGAGCAGGTTGGGGAAGGCCGCCGGCAGTACCGCAGGCTCGCGGCCCTCGCCGTCATATGTCTCGCGGAAATCAACGGCGTCCTCGTCGATACCTTCCAACAGCGCTTCGGCCACATCCGTCAGCCGTGCCTCAGTGTAGCGCATGGCGGCTGCATTATCGCCGTCAATATTGCCGAAATTGCCGTGGCCCTCGACCAGCGGGTAGCGGACAGCAAATTCCTGCGCGAGACGTACCATGGCGTCGTAGATCGCCGCATCGCCATGAGGGTGGTATTTGCCCATGACATCGCCGACGACGCGCGCACATTTCTTGAAGCCGGCGGCAGGGTCAAGGCCCAGTTCGCGCATGGCGTGGACAAGGCGGCGGTGGACCGGTTTCAGTCCGTCGCGCACATCCGGCAGCGAACGCGCGGTGATTGTCGAAAGCGCATAGGCAAGGTACCGCTCGCCCAGTGCCGTGCTGAACGGAACGGATTCAACGGTTCCGGTGGTCTCGTCTGACACGGCGCGCTGCAAGGGCTCCAGATCAGGATCTCTCCGAACATAGGCCTCCTCAGCCTGCGAAACAATCCGCGAGGCGCAGGCGTGCAGCAGGCATCGGGCGTTCGGCAGGCCCAGTGACATAGCGCGCGAGGAAATAGCCGGTGAGCGCCAGGCCGTTACTTATGTCGGCAGGCGCGAAACCAGGCGCGCCGCAGAGGAATCCCGGCAGGGCCAGAAGACGATCCTTCCAAGGCTCGCCGGCCGTGCGCGTTACGGCCCGACCGGTTCGGGGTGAGACCCAGGCGAGGTCCGTGCGGCCGCCGGTGACTGCGCAGCGCTTCAGATCGAGGCCGAAGCCGAGCTCTGCCAGCAGTGCTACCTCGTAGCTGACATAGGCCGCGGGCCAGGCATCACCCGCCAGCGTTTCCAGAAAAGCGACAAGCCCCAGAAAGGCACCCGGATGCGGCTCGCGCTCCGGCAGGCCCAAATCTGCCACAGCGCAGGCGCTCTGGAGGGCCGCGAGGCGGGGCGGGTCATCCAGCCAGAGCGCGGCATGGACTGTCTCAACCTCGCATGAGAACCCTCCCAGATGGTCGGGCAGCCGTGCCTGCCAGCGCAACGTCGCAAGCGTGCCGGGCTGCAGCGCCTCAGCATGCCGACGCACTCCCCGCACTAACCCGGCATGGCGGCCGTGCGTCTCGGTCAACGCCTGTGCCACGGCCTTGCCTTCCCCGAGTGGGCGGGCGGACAGCATCACGGCGCGGTCGGTCCAATCGATCATGGAAGGTTCTCATACCACTGTTCCGGGTCCGAAGCCGGCGCGGGTCCTGTCATCATGGTCGGGCTTGCGCGCAGCAGAGCCGGGGGAGACAGGCCGGCTTGGAGAGCCTCGCAGCGGACGACATCAAGCGCGCGGCCGGGGAGACCTTTTATCCTTTCATCACCCCACACCGGCACGCCCTGATACGGCAGCGGGTCGAACCCGCACATCTCCAACAACGCCGGATTGCGCTCCAGCTCCTGCAGAAGCGACTGCATCGACGCGTGCTGCAACACCACCCCCGCGACCAGCGCCCGCCACATCGCACGCACCGGGTAATCGTTGCGGCCCCGCCTCAAGTGCCGTAACGATCTCCTCGTCAGGAAGAACCTCCAGAACCAGACGCAGACGCTCAAGGAGGGCTTCCACATCGCGCTTTGATTGACAGCGCTGCTGTCCCGGACTAGGGAAACAGATGCAATTGCCCGGCGCGGGGGACAGACTTTCTTCATGGTATCCGACAACCGGCCGCTATCGCCGCATCTCCAGATATACCGACCGCAGCTGACCTCTGTGCTCTCTATCGCCCATCGCGGAGCTGGGATTGCGCTCGGCGTCGGTGCAGCATTCTTTGCTTGGTGGCTACTGGCTGCCGCCTCGGGGCCGGAGGCTTACGGCACCGCGCAGGTCTTCTTCGGGTCCGGGCCCGGCCTCGTCGTTCTGGCCGGATTTTCCTTTGCATTGTTCTACCACCTCTGCAACGGGATCAGGCACCTGTTCTGGGATGCGGGCATGGGGCTGGAACTCGACCAGGCTTACCGCTCCGGCTGGACCGTCATCGCCGCAGCCGTCCTGCTGACAGTGGCCGCCTGGGCCTGGGCGCTCGCAGGCTGAGCGGAGGAAACGCGGCCTATGGAATTTCGGACCCCTGCCAAGGCCGTGCGTGGCCTGGGCTCGGCGCGCGAAGGTGCGGCCCACTGGTGGGCGCAGCGGATGACGGCGTTGGCACTCGTGCCGCTCACCGTCTGGTTCGC
>JAPORR010000050.1 GCA_026710105.1 Alphaproteobacteria bacterium | reverse complement strand
CCGATCAGCCCCAAAGGCCAGCGGGGACAAATGCAAAATCTCAATAAATCAAGAGCTTACCAGCGCCATGCCAGACTTGCACCCCTTTGACTCTGTGCAATGTGGCGAGTGGCACGGAGATAAAAGTGAGCGAGGTCCATCCACGTTGGTCAGAGGATCTAATAGAGAAAAATTCGATTAGTGTTGATGTCGAATAGAAGCGCAAAAAAAGCATTCCCCACCAATCCGCGCCGGAAACGACCCTTGCAACAATCCGCTCCGCGTTTCCTACGCCAGCCATGTGTCGTGGCCTTGATCGGGGTGTCCGGCTTCAACACCCATCCAGCAAAGCAGCTCAATATCCTCGCGAGTGATGGGCGGGAGGGGTGATGGAGGTTCTGCGGGTTCGAGCCCGGTGTCGAGAATGCGATCGATCAGGAATTCCGAGAACGCAGCGCCTGAACAGTTTTCGCTGGCGAACCATTCGCGCAGCAGAATTTCCTCACGCCGGGGCCAGGGAGACTCGAGAATATCCAACGCCCGGTTGACACGTCCTTCCGGCGTGCCTGCCGGCGAATTGTTTCGGATAAATTCAGCCACGCGCAGGTTGAGCGGCCTTACTCTCGGCTGCAGGTTGGCGGGGTCGGTTTCGCGCATCCATTCGGACCAGATATCTTCCTGCGCGGCATCCCAAAAGTCGTAAACCCGTTCCCGGAAGCCGTCCGGAAACCAGACCGGCGTTTCCGGTTCGCACTCGATCAGTCTGAGGCAAGCGCCAAGCTCACGGACCATGGCGTCTTTCGCTCCCGAAACACCCCAGCCGTTATCTGCCGACACGAAACGCAAAAAGGTGCGTTCGCGGACGACTGCACAGAAGAACACGCCCCGGCGGCCTCCCTTCATCATGCCGGACCCGATTTTCCAGGGGAGGTTGGCAATCCGTCTGCGATCCTGCTCCAGCGCCTTGCGGAGCGTCTGGCGGTATTCTTCGCCGCTTTGTGCCGCACTGGTGGTGCCGCCGCGCTCATAAAGAGAAGAGTCTTCCCGCAATAGCTTCTCGATCTCATCCCGCGTCTCGGTGAAGACCTGCTTTCCGCGCGCGGCGCCCTCAATGGGAACCTCGACGCCAACGCTGGCCGCCGCCATAGCCAGCTTGTCGAGAATCCTCTGCTCCAGATTGAGAAGCCGGTCGAGCCGGTCTGCCGGAAAGATCGTGCGCAGGAACACGCGGTCGTGCGGACTGCCGATGCGATCAATGCGCCCATGCCGCTGAACGAGCCTCATCGGGTTCCACGGCACGTCGAAATTGATGATATGCCGGCATTGCTGAAGGTTTACGCCTTCGGCGAGCACGTCGGTCGAGATCAGAAGGTCGTAAAGGTCTGCGTCCTGTCCGCGCGGCGCCTCCATCGAGATCGGGGCAAATCCCTGCACGGCCTGTTGCCGGGAGACTTCCGCCAGATCACCGGACCCGCTGACAGCGACAATGCGGCCCCGATAGGACACGGTTTCAGCATGTCGGTCGAGTTTCGCTTCGAGGAAGTTGCGTATCCACTGGACTGTGTCCTCGAAGAACGAGAATACCAGCACCTTGCGCTTCTGCGCCTCGTCCTCTCCGTGGACCGCTTCTTTTTCGGCCTGCTGCGCAATTGCAACGAGCTCGTTCACCAAAGCGCTGAGTTTCGGGTCGCGATCCGGCGTAATTCCGTCCACCTCTTCGCCCAAAGCCCGGAGTAGATCACGGTCCCGCTCTACATCGCGGCGAAGCATTGCCACTTCATACAGGCTGGCGTTGCTCCGATGCTCGGTTCCGGAAAGCACATCCTCGAATACCGCCTCGTCATCCGCCGAAAGTTCTTTCATGAACGCGGTCGTGACCACGTAGCCGGTATCCAGCGCTTGGAGAAACGCCTCATGCTCCCGAACCATTTTCTTCACGGTCTTTCCGAAGGCGAAAGCTGACGACTCAAACCGCTTTAGCAGTCCAGAGTGCAGAAGCCCGACCATCGCCTGAGCGCGGCGCAGTTCTTCGTCGTCGGCGCCCTCAAGCAGATAGATGTCCGGCATGTAGCGAGCGAAGACGATGGCGTTTTCGCTGTCAGGATCAAGGGATGCTTCCAACCGGTCGAAAAAGCCTGGCAGCAACTCGTCCAGATTGTAGCGTACGCTGATCGCCTGAGGCGCCGGGAAAACGATCGGCATCGGCCCGCCGTCCGGGCCTATGATGTTGTCGTTGGCATAGTGCCTCCGGACGAATTCACGGGTCCGCTTGACGGTCGTCGCATCGATAATCGGGTAGAGAACGTCAGGGTTCAGGTTTGTCGGGTCCTCGCGCATGGCGAGTTCAAAGCGCGCGCGGACGGAGAGAATCCCCTTATTCGCGAAATGAGCGTCTTGGCGCACGAAGAAGCGGATGAGGTGGAAGAGGTCCCAGAGCGAATTGTTCACCGGCGTCGCCGTCAGCAGTAGCAGGTCGCGCCGCTGACCGAAAAGCAGCCTCCGCAGCGCTGCGGCGCGGGTGGGTGCATCCGGGTTGCGGTAGTTGTGCGCCTCGTCGACCACCACCAGTTGGTATTCTTCCAAGGGCCGTTGGAGCTTGACTTGATTGGCATCGGGGCGATGGGCGTCTCGTAGTTGGACATCGCTTGCCAGTTCCTCGAAGGAAAGGCACTCCACGAACAACTCGAACCGGGTCAGGAACTGCTTCCAGGTGCTGTCGCGCAGTGCTGCTGGGCAAATGAGCAGAGCTCTCTGCCGGTGCTCGCGGTAGATCTGAAGAACCTCGCCGGCAATGAAGGTCTTTCCGAGCCCAACTTCGTCGGCAACGATGGCACCGCCTGTGTCTCGGATGAGACGAAGTGCCCGAGCGACGCCGTGTTTCTGAAAGCTGGTGAGCGGCAGATTGTCGTCGCTGCGGGCATCCTCCTCGACTTCTTCCCCATAGAGTTGCCAGAGCACCCGGACGAATATTTCCCAAGGCGTGCGCGGACGAAGAACATCCTCGAAAACGATGGCGAGGTCATAGGGCTCAGCTTCGTCCCAGAGTTCGTCGAACCACTGTCTCGCCCGTCCAGCAATTGGACGGTCGTAGAGGCCCAGGTTCAGCTCCAGATTGCTGGTCAGGCCGGCACCAGTAAGATTGGAAGAGCCGGCGACGATTCCTTCGGATTTTCCGGGGGCACCGTTCGATGGAGTAAAGATATAGGCCTTGGCGTGCAGAAACGCCTTCTCGTAGCGCCGTACTTCCATATTGCCTGCCTGCAACGCCGCAATCAGCGTGCGGAGCGCCTCGCCGCTGGACCTCGTAAAGGGCAGGCGATCCCGTTCCCATCGCAAAGCCTCGTCCATGCGATCCAACCCGGCGCGTATGCGTCTCTTATTGAACGCCGACTCCGTCTCGTCCAGGCGTCGGCGTTCGGGCGGGGTCCGGGCCGCAAGGTCGGCTCCCAGCATAAGGCGGACTGTCGGAACCAGCTTAAGGCGGGCGGCAATATGGTCAAAGCCGGTAGGGCTGAAAAACGCCGTGGCGATACGCACTGCGTCGGGCGGGTCAGTCGCTTTCTCGGAGGCATCGTTCGCGGACTCGGTAGCCGCCAATGCTTCTCTCAGCGCCCGCGCCAAGGTGTTGCCGTCCAGATTGTCGATGAAACGCGGGTCGGCCACTCATAGTCTCCCGGCCCAGGAACGATAATGGCGCAGGACGCAGTTAAGACGCTCTTCGAAATCCCAGCCTTCGTGGAAGGTCTTGAAGACATGAACAAGCTGCGGCTCGCTCAGGCCGTAGAGATGGGCGACCACGGCGTCGAGTTCGTGAATCATGTCTTGCTTCTCCTCGGCCGCCAGAGGACCGCATTCGACGCCGACAGCAGCCGCCCAGTCGGCGAAGCGGTCATCCGGGCAGGCCAGCCGCCCGGCGAGTGCGACAACCCTTTGCCATCGCGGGTCGTCGCGGGTCGGGCGCGGAATGGGGAACGGATTGATGATAAAGAAGTTGACGTTTAGCTCGACAAAGCGACGCGCATACCAATCGAGTGGGATAGAACACAGCACGCCAAGCAGGAACGTCTGATCCTGCTTGTCACCGCGTGGCCAGAGGAAATAGGGCCCTTTGTTGGTGATAAACACCTTCGGCGGCAACAGGCACGCGATGACAGTTCTGCTGTCCGTTGCCCTCGCTACATCACGGAACGCCACCCGGGGAGCAAAGCACGGCAGGGTATTGCGGTCGCGACGATAATCGGCGGTGAACTCTCGGTGTGGGCTATCGCCTCTCCGGTTTCCGGCACGAAGCCGTTTCCCCAGCACCCATTCGATGGCGGGTTCCGGGTCGGCCCAAGCGTAGTAAATTCCTGTGTCGGGGTTCCAGATATCGAAGGATTCGCCCTTGTAGACAGGCCAGTAGCCGTCTGCGCGATTTTTGCCTGCGAACGTCATCAGGTATTTCTGCTGCGTGGCGTGGAGTTCGGCATCTGGCCTGGCCCGCCATTGCGCCCGGGCCGGTCGAAGACCATGAGTGCCTTCTGCTGTGTGGCGTCCATCTCCCGGTCGGGGCGGGCTCGCCATTGCCCCCCCCCCCCCCTCTGTTCCAGTTATGTTCAGATCAAGGCGCGGCGCCTTGCGGATCTGGGCGAAAACTTCGACCGAGTCTGGATCGGGCAACAGCGGCAGTGAAGCCGTATCGTTCCAGGCCAACACATCCTCGCGATCGAACTCCGTGGCGGGCCGCGCCGCTCCGTCGTCGAAAGAGGCTTGCGATGGGAAGGGGCCGCGCAGCCGAATCGGTTTCTCCTCGGGAGTACCCCGGGCGACGCAGACGAGGCCGATGGTGTACTGCGGATGCACCTCACCGAACACCCATTTTCGATTGTTCAAGAGCATCGCGATATCAACACTGGCTGCCTCTCTGAACATGGTTTGGCGAAACGCCGCCGACCCTTTGACCGCGAGCGCGCTACGCGGCAGCACGACACCGATGCGGCCGCCTTCGGCCGCACTCAAATTCCAGAAGCGCCAGCAAAATGCCTTGTAAAGATCGGGATCGCCGGTTCCCATGCCCGGATAGCCGCCTGAGACCAGGACTTTGCGCACCCGGTCGGTCTCAGCGCGCTCTGCCTGGTAGCTTGCAACCAGATCAGGCCGGCGTTCACGCAACCGCGCCTGTTCTGCCTCCCGTTCCTGGGACGGCAGTCCTCGCAGTCCGGGGAAATGCCGCGCCCAGAAGGCGTGTTCTTCCAGCGTTGCCTCCTGCCAGGGAGGATTGCCGACGATCACATCGAATCCCGGCCGCATGCGCAGGAATACTTCCGGAAACGCGATCGGGAAATGCAGGACATGAAGATCGTCAAGCTCTCGACGAGCGGCCTGGACTGTCTCATGCGTCTCCAGATCGTCCTTCAACTCATCCCATCGCTCGAACGGAAACCCGGCAACTTTTTCGTCCAAGGAGATCGGCGCCGCCGTAATCAGGTCGCAGAGCGCCTCGGTCTGCCCGATGGCCTGGCGCGCCTCCTGCATCGCCTGACGCGCCGTCGCAATATCCTGCAGCGTCGCATCGTTGAGATTGGCGAGTCGGTTGAGAGGCTTCGCTGCTTGCCCCAGCAGGCTTTCGGCATCGACTGCGAACAATGTGTCGCTCGCCTGCTCGAACTTCTTCCGGATTTCCTCAATCGTCCCGATGCCGACCAGGGCGTTGCCATGCGCCAGCGTGTGATCGAGCACCGATAGCGGAAGCCCGGGTACGAAGGTGTGGATCCACACGGCCAGCCGCGCGAGTTGCACGGACAGGGCATTGAGATCGACGCCGTAAATGCAGCGCCGCGCGATCATGCGGCGCAGTAGCTGGCCGTCCTCAATGGATGCCACCTCGCCCAGTTCGCCGAGTTCACGCAGTGCTATTCCCCGCAGCCCGGCCAGCTCCCTGCGAACGCTTGGCAGATCGCGTCTTGCCAGAAAATCCGCCATGCCCTTCTCAATCCGGTCGATGGCGGCGATCAGGAAATGGCCCGAACCCATAGCGATGTCGGCGATCCTGAAATCGAAGAACGCCTGAGCAGCTCCGGTATCATCCATGGTGCCCAGCCGGGCGAAATGGTCGGCGAGCGCCGGCTCCAAAGCCCCGTCAAGCAAATGTTCCACGGCGAAGGGCTTGGTGTAGTAGGTGCCCGACGACTTGCGCACGCCCGAACGGTTGTGGAGGTAGATTGCACCTTTCTCCACCGCGACTTCGCGACCCGGCCGGACGGGAACGTAATTACCCTTCCTGTCCAGCGACAAATCGGTCGCCGCGAGGGCCAGTTCCGACTCCAGAAGCCCCTCATAGATCGTTCCGAACTCGCGTACGCCGAGCGACCGGAAATCGACCGGCCCCGGCACTCCCTCCGAGGTCTCGATGACGAGAAGCGCCCGCAGCGCCGCCTCGAAGATTTCGTTCGGCAGGTCCAGTTCGGCCAGTGTGGCGCCCGCATGCGAAACATGGGGATCTTCGCTGAACAAGCCGCCATTGTAGGCGGGCACTCCCCACTCCCGGTTCCCTGCGGCAACGGCCTGCCAGAGCAGGGAGACTTCCGCCCAGTGCGAACTTCCCTGAGCGATTTCTACGCCCCTGATGACGCATTCGGCGAGTTCCTGCGCCTTTTGCTTCAGAGACCGGCGCCGGTAGGCTTCGTTGAACCTGTAGGGCAGCAGGTCCCGGTCCTCCGCATAGGCGATGAACAACACGCGGAACAGGACGGTCAGCGCCATCTCGAAGGTGCGCTCGAGTTCCTTGGGACCGGGGCGGTCCAGCTTACGCGCTACCGCAATTCCCTGCGCTAGGACCGGCACGACCTCGCCGTAGATCCGCTCCCGCAAGCGCTCCGCGAGGTCGCCGGCGAAGCGGCGTGACCCATCAAGGATCTCGCTGAGGCTGCCCTGCGGCGCCAGGGCCTCAGCGGAGAACAGCAGCCACAGATATGCCAAATGCTCGTCTGACAGCAGCGAAGGCTGGCACTCAACATATGTTTCGGTCCGGCCTCGTCGTCCGACGCCCGCCTCGACCGCCGTGGAATAGAGGCGCAGCCGATTGCCCTGCACTAATATGACCCAGGCCAGATTCTCGGCGTCCGCTTTGGTAAGCGCGTAGCTCACCGGAGACAGGTTGTTGAACCGGGCAGTCCCCGCTTCGGGCGATTCCGACTCGTGCAGCATTACCGCCAGAGCGGCCCGGCCGTTTCGGCTGCGCAGCAGGTCGGTCAGGTTGTCCAGACGCTCGATTCCAAATCCCAGCGCCGAAATCAAGGACCGGGCGCGTTTCCCGACTGCGCTCTGCGCCTTTTGCTCCGCTTCCGGCCAGTCCGCGCGTCCGGGAGCGCCATGCTCAAGTTCGTGCAGCGCGAGAAGCCCTTCATTGTTGAGCCCCGGAAGGGCGGTCTCCAGCGAAGGCAACGCCTGCGCCAAGAACCGCAGCGCCGCATGTCGATCGGGCTGGTCCAGAATTTCTCGGCACAGACGCTCTACCTGCCCGGCGTCCAGCTGCAGCGAGGTAGGCGGCTCCTCGCCTGAAGCGCCGCAAAGTGCGGCACCACCGGGATGCAGCACGACCAGCAGCACCGGGGCCGCCCTTCCGCTCCGACGCGCTTTCCAGCTGTCCAGCAGAGCCATTCGGCTCGGGACCGCGATAGATCTGGCAACTGCAACCTCGGCCGCGTGCTGGCCATTGCCAAGAAACAGGCCGACCGGTTGAAGACCGTGCTTCGCTTCAGGCGTCCATGGCCTCGGCATGAACTCGGCGAGAAACTCGGAATCCTCCGACATGGTCGGATCCTTTTGGTTATCGATTTCGCCGTCCAGAGGCTAACGCCCCGGCGGCGTAAGGTGAGCTTATACAGGAAACGGGTCGTTCCAATCTTCTGCAACATTTTCCGGAAACTGCCGCGCCGCACTATCGTGCGTCTGGCTAATCAGGTAGATGGGGCGACCCTCGCGCCAAGCATTCAGAATGTCATCGGGCGGACACACTGCCGAATTCCAAGACGCGCCTTTTGAGAATGTCCATTACTTCCCGGTTGCGGCCCCACTTTCTTTGATTCACGCCGGGAAGCGCGAACACACAGCGCGGTGCCGTGTCAGTAACCGCGATAGACTCGCGGAAGGTGAATTTGGCGCCGAGGTATTGACACCACGTTGGCTGTAGCGGCCGATCAAGCGCCTTCATCAACTGCAGCCAATGGTTCTTATTGCTTGCGAATAGAACCAGCGTGTGAGGGCGTGCCAGTCGGACAAGACGAACCCCGAAGCTCAGGTCTCTCAGTGCCCTGGGAAGTTCCGAT
>JAPORR010000190.1 GCA_026710105.1 Alphaproteobacteria bacterium | reverse complement strand
CCCCAAACCTTGGAGGAAGATCGTGAGGCGATTCTGTTGGCGGATCGGCTCGGCTATGCCGAGGCCTGGATCGGCGAGCATTTCACCTCCAAGGTCGAGCAGATTACCTCGCCGCTAATCTTCCTCGCTACACTCATTCGGGAAACGCGCACGATCCGCTTCGGCACAGGCGTCATCAATCTTCCCCATCACCATCCGGTCACCATCGCTAGCCATGCGGCGCTGTTCGACCAGCTGGCTGAGGGCCGCTTTCTGTTCGGCATAGGGCCGGGTGGTCTCATCAGCGACGCCGAGATGTATGGCCACAACGACGTGGCGGAGCGCCAGCGCATGATGCTCGCCGCCATCGACATCATAGTGGCGCTCTGGCGCGGCGAGCCGCCCTACCGCTTCGAGACCGAATGGTGGGATATTGCCCTAGACGAGTCGGTCTATCCGCGCCACGGCATCGGTCTTGTTGCTAAGCCTTGGCAGGATCCACACCCGCCCATCGCCATGGCGATGGTGTCGGCGCATTCCAGTTCTGCAAGTCTTTGCGGCACACGCGGCTGGATTCCGATCTCGGCGAACTTCATTCCCTCGCGCGATGTAGCGACCCACTGGCCGCTCTATGCGGCCGCGGCGGAGAAGGCGGGCCGACCGGTGGACCCGTCGGTCTGGCGGGTGGCGCGCAACCTGCTGGTGACGGAAAGCGAAAGCCGTGCGCGCGACATCCTCGCCGACCCTGACGGACTGTTCCATTTTTATTTCCGCTACCTGCGTAGCCTGCGTCGCTTGCCGGAGGTGAAGGCCGTTGCGGATGCGCCCGTCGAGGAGTTGAACGCGCTGCTCGATGTCGAGGAGGCGGTCGCGGACATCCCGATCTGTGGCACGGCACGAACGGTGCTCGACCGGCTGGTCGCGCTCAGGGAAGAGATTGGCGCATTCGGCACGCTCCTGATCGGCATGCATGACTGGGAGGACCAGGATCTCTGCCGTACCTCCATGCAGCGGCTTGCCGAAGAGGTTCTGCCGGCGTTATCGCAGCATTGCAAGGCGCTGGGCGACTGACACCGCGGCCCCGGGCTGCTGTGTGCGAAAGATGCCGCCCGCCGCCGCTTGCTCGACGCGGCATTGGCAAAGCGTACGACACCGGACTAGGCTTCGACGAGTGATGAAGAGCCGAAGACGGGGACGGAGCGATGACCGATAACGACACGTTGGGGCGCGAGGCGCTGCGGATGCACGCGGCCGGGCGGCCCGGCAAGGTGGAAGTAACACCTACCAAACCGCTCACCACCCAGTACCAGCTCTCGCTCGCCTATTCGCCGGGCGTTGCCGCGCCCTGCCTGGAGATTGAGAAGGACCCGGGCCTCGCCTACGACTACACTGCCAAGGGGAACATGGTCGCCGTCATCTCCAACGGCACAGCGGTGCTCGGCCTCGGCAATATTGGTGCGCTCGCCTCCAAGCCGGTGATGGAAGGCAAAGCGGTTCTTTTCAAGCGATTCGCTGATGTAGACGGCATCGACTTGGAGGTCGATACCGAGGATGTGGACGCCTTCATCGAATGCGTGCGCTATCTCGGCAAGAGCTTTGGCGGCATCAATCTGGAAGATATCAAGGCGCCGGAATGCTTCATCGTCGAAGAACGCCTGCGCGAGCTGCTTGACATTCCGGTCTTCCACGATGATCAGCACGGCACGGCGATCATCTCCGCCGCCGGGCTCATCAACGCGCTCCACCTGACCGGTCGGCGCATCCAGGATTGCCGCATGGTGGTGAACGGTGCAGGTGCCTCCGGTATCGCCTGCATGGACCTATTCAAGGCGCTCGGCCTGCCGGCTGAGAATGTCGTGCTCTGCGATACACGCGGCGTCATCTACCGGGGGCGCGTTGACGGCATGAACCAGTGGAAATCGGCTCATGCTATCGAGACGCCGATGCGCACGCTGGAGGAGGCGATCAAGGGCGTTGATATCGCCGTTGGCCTCTCCGTCAAGGGTGCCTTTACTCCCGAAATGATCGCCTCCATGGCGGAGAAACCCATCATCTTCGCGCTCGCCAACCCGGACCCGGAAATCACGCCCGAAGAGGTCCGCGAGGTGCGCGACGACGCGATCGTCTGCACTGGGCGATCCGACTATCCGAACCAGGTCAACAATGTGCTGGGCTTCCCCTATATTTTCCGGGGAGCGCTGGATGTGCGCGCCACTACCGTCAATGACGCGATGAAACTCGCCGCCGCCGAGGCGCTGGCTGCGCTGGCGCGCGAGGATGTGCCGGATGAGGCGGCGGCGGCCTATCCGGGCAAGCGGCTGCAATACGGGCCCGAATACATCATTCCTGTGCCGTTCGATCCGCGCCTCGTGGTCAAAGTGCCTGAGGCGGTGGCGCGCGCTGCCATCGACACCGGCGTCGCGCAGAAGCCTGTCGAAGACTGGTCCGCCTACCGTGCCGCGCTCACCGCCCGCCTCGATTCTATGTCGGGCAGCCTGCAGCGTATCTATGCCGAAGTGCAGGCGGCACCGCGCCGCGTTGTGTTCGCCGAGGGCGAAGAGGAGCGTGCCATCCGCGCCGCGCTCGCCTTTCGGGCGCAGGGCTTCGGCACGCCGGTGCTGGTCGGGCGCGAGAATATCGTCAAGGCAGAGATGGAACGGCTCGGTATCGCTTCCGGCGAGCCCCTGGAAATCCACAACGCCGCCCTTTCCGAAGACAATGCCCGCTATATCGCCATGCTCTACGGACATCTCCAGCGGCGGGGATATTTGCAGCGCGACGTGCAGCGTATGGTACATCAGGATCGCAATTGCTTCGCCGCCTGTATGGTGGCAGCCGGAGCAGCTGATGCCATGGTGACAGGGCTTACACGGTCCTTCCAGGTCAGTTTTGCAAGTGTGAGCCCCGTGCTGCCGCCGGTCGCCAATTCGACGCCCTGCGGTGTGACCCTCTATGTGAACCGCAACCAGACAGTGTTCGTTGCCGATACGACGGTGAACGAACGGCCGGGGCCGGAACAGCTTGCTGATATCGCGACGGCCGCGGCCGGCATGGCCCGCAATATGGGCACGGAGCCGCGCGTTGCGTTCCTCTCCTTCTCCAATTTCGGCAACCCGCCTTTCAAGGAAGCCGCCCATGTGCGCCAAGCGGTATCTGTGCTTGATGCGCGTGGCGCGGACTTTGAGTATGAAGGGGAAATGTCGGCCGATGCCGCTCTGGACGGCCAGCTCATGCGTCAGCTCTATCCTTTCGCGCGCCTTTCCGGGCCGGCCAATGTTCTTGTCATGCCGAGCCTGCACGCCGCCAACATTTCAGCGAAGATGCTGCAGATGCTGGGCGGCGGTGCGGTAATCGGGCCGGTGCTTCTGGGACTCTCCCGGCCGGTCCAGATCGTCCAGATGGGCGCCAGGGTTTCCGAGATTGTCAATATGGCAGTCTTCGCCGCCCATGCGGCGGAAACCGCCCGGTAACCCCGCCTTGGTGGTGTCCCCCGGGGCGGTTGCTGCCGAGTATGGTCGTCTGCTGTGGGGTTGTTGCGGACGAGCTCGAGTCAGAATGCCCGTATCCAGCGTTTGAGTAGGTTCCGTTCCAGAGCCCTGGCCCGCGCCAGCCAGTCATCTGCCTGCGCCCGCTCCTCCGCGCCCGGTTCGGGACCGAGCGTATCGAGGCGCCGGCGCTCTTCGAGATCGCTTGTGAAAAGCGCGAAGGCCAGCTGCCGCCCGGAAGCGGCATGGAGATAGCCTGCCAGGCCACGGCCGTAATACATGGTGCCAGTCTTGGCCCAGACGCGGAAGGCGAGAGCAGGGTCGTCCTCCCAGTCCGCGAGAGGACCTTTCCAGCCGGAGATCGGCAGGAGTGACTGGAAGCTGCGGCCGCCATAGCGCCGTCCGGCGGCATAGTGGAGCAATGCCGCCATCCGCCGGGGCGAGGTACGCGCCCGGCTGCTGAGGCCCGAATGACGGTCGAGCTGCCATTCCGTTCCGTCATTGCCGAGGCGTCGGTCCAGTTCCGCCTGCAGACGGGCGGCCGAGGCCGCCAGCGTTTCCGGCCTGTCGGCAAGCTTGCGGGACGCGCCGAGGCCGATGAGCTCGGCGACCAGATTGTTGCTGTATTGCAGGGAGAGCGTGACGATATCGACCAGCCTCGGGCCGCTGTGGCGGGCGACCGTCCGGGAGTCTGCAGGGGCGGCTCTGGCCTCCGGTTCGGTCAGCACCAGCCCCCGCATGGCGGCGAGTTCACGAAAGAGGAAGGCCGTGAAGAGGGCCGGCCGGCGCACAGGTAGCCATGTGCTGCCCGCCTTCCGCGCCGTCACGCTCCAGCTCGGTCCATCTGGCGTTTCGAAGCGGTGGAAGAGCGGAGCGCCCTTGCCCGGTAAGGCCCGCAGCGGTGCGAGGTCACTGCCGGGCAGGGCGAAGGCAAGAAGTCCGCCGCCCGGTTTCGTGCCCCAGACCAGACGGCGCCGATTGAAGGACAGCGAGAGCGCCGAAACGCCAGGATTATAAACCACGCTGCTGCTTTGCCCGGTGTCGATCTCGGTCGCGCGTGGAAGTAGGCTGTCATCATAGAAGAAGCGGGCCTGCGTGATACCGGTGCTAGCCTGCGCCAGCGACATCAGGTCCTCCACAGCGAGCAGCGGGTCGCCGCCGCCAACCAGGTAGAGCCCGCTACCGGAAAGGCGCAGGCTTGTTTCGAAGCGGTGGTCGCCACCCAGGATTTCGAGCGCTGCGACTGCGGTGGCGATCTTGGCGGTAGACGCGGGCAGGAAGGCGTCGTCTGCTCGTTGCGAGGCCAGCACTGAACCGTCGTCGAGGTCCGTAACGATATAGCCGGTGACTGCGTTTTCGAACCCGGTCGCGGCAAGCGGTGCCAGCGCCACGCAGAGCGCCAATATTGCCGCCCGCCGCCGCACGGGTTGGGATGTGGCTATTCCGCTGCTGCTTGAGGCATTAGGCAGTCGTCGAGCAGCGCGCGGATCGGGTCGAAATCGCGGTGTGCAATCCATTCGGCGCGCTCGAATCGCGTGATGTGGTTCGAGACCGTGCAAAGGCTGAGATAGACGATCACCCGGTCCCACGGGCTGATATTGGGTGGGCTCGCACGGGCGAGCTTGCCGTAGAACATCACCACCGAGCCCGGCGTGCCGGTGGGAGCCACTATGCCGCCCTTATCAACCAAATGTTTAACCCGTCAGTTTGATTTTCCGAAAAACATATCCGCCTCTGTCGAAGCGATAGACCTGCTCGGGGGTGAGTTGCATCGCTCTGTTACTCCTCACGAAAGATCACGTTTCAGGATCTTGCCGGTCGCGCCCAGCGGCAAGCTTTCGCGCAGTTCGACAATCCGGGGATATTTGTAGCCCGCCAGGTGCTCGCGCGCCCAGGCGATGATGGCGTCCGGGGCGGGGCTGGCGCCGTCGGCGGGCACGACGAAGGCTTTGACCTCTTCCCCATATTGCTCGTCCGGCACGCCGATCACGGCGGCGAGCGAAATTTCAGGATGAGTCACCAGCAGCTCCTCGACCTCGCGCGGGTAGACATTGAACCCGCCGCGGATGATCATCTCTTTCAGCCGGTCTACGATATAAAGATAGCCTTCCTCGTCGAAGCGCCCAATATCACCGGTGTGGAACCAGCCACCGCGCAGCGCCTCGGCGCTTTCCTCTGGGCGGCCGAGATAGCCCTTCATCACGCAATGGCCGCGCACGACCACCTCGCCCGTCTCACCGACCGGCACGGGATTGTCCTCTGGGTCCACCACCCGTATCTCGACGCCCCAGAGAGGCAGGCCGACGGAGCCGATCTTTCGTTCGCGGTCATGCCGGTTGAAGCTGGCACCCGGTGAGGTCTCCGAGAGGCCGTAACCCTCCAGCACAGGCACATCGAATTTTTCTTCGAAGCCGCGCAGGATTTCTACTGGCGTCGAAGCGCCGCCGACCGTGACTTGGCGGAGCCTGGAGGCGATGGTGGCGAGGTCGTGCTTTTCGGCGTCGGGATAGGTCAGCAGCGCCCAGAGCATGGTTGGCACGCCAGAGAACAGCGTCACCTTCTCGCTTTCCATGAGGCTAAGGCAGAGACCCGGCTCGAACCGGGGCGCCAATACCAAGGTCGCCGCTTGGCGGAGCGCTGCTAGCATTTGCACCACCTGCCCAAACACATGAAACAGCGGCAGGGCCACCAGCACGACATCTTCCGGCCGGACCCGGCCCAACTCCACGCAAAGTTGGGCGTTCATCAACAGATTCGCGTGCGTCAGCATTGCGCCCTTGGGCCGCCCGGTGGTGCCGGAGGTGTACAGTACCACCGCCGTGTCGTCCGCCGACCTCTGGACAGTATTGAAGGAAGCGTCCGCCGTGGGCGCATCGGTCTCGATCAAATGTTCGCAGGCCGGTGCGTCCCCAAAGGCGGCGCGGCCGACAACGCCCAGCGGCAGTTCGGCCGAGCCCTCGTGGCAAACCAAGGCCTTGGCTCCGCTGTCATTCAATAGATAGGCCATCTCGTCGCGCTTCAGCAGTATGGAGACCGGCAGCACGGTCGCTCCCGTCTTCAGCACGCCGAAATAGAAAACTGGAAAGGCCGGCACGTTGGGGCAGGCAAGCGCCACGATATCGCCCGGGCCAATTCCGCGTCCGGCAAGGTCGGCGGCGACCGCTTGCGCTTGCATGTCGAGCTCTCGATAGCAGATCCGCGTCGGCCCCTGCACGATGGCGGTCTTGTCCGGGCAGTCGCGGGCGCTGGTCTCCAGAATTGCGGCGAGAGAGAGCATGAAGGGCGTTCTCCGGCTTGGGGGCCACCTTGCGGCCTTTCCCCGATACCGCAGCTTAGGATGGGGGTTCTCTTGTGCCAAGGCTGATGCCGACTTGCGTTTGTTGGGACTGCTATAGCGCCTCGATATCACTCGTCGGATCGGCTCCGCCGCTCAGGAGCGGCGATCAGGGTGACGAGGGGATCAGACAGCCTGCGTCCTGTAGCTGAATCCGATGGGCGAAACGCAAACGCGGCCAGCATAGACAATTGGCTTGTCGTCCTCCGAGAAATGCTTTTGCAGGAGCCAGAGTAGCGCCCGGTCGCCTTCCGGGTTCAGAAGCTGCGCCTCGCTAGAATCGGCATTGGCGGGCTCAATTGTCGTTTCGACCCGACCGATCTTGAAGCCAAGGTTTTCCTCTACCAGGAGCTCCTCGGTGGGTGCCTTGTCCAAAGCCGTAGTTTCGAATTTGGGGAACACATCTGGGGGAAAGAAGCAGCTTTCCGCTTCGACAGCGTTTTCTCCAATAAATCGTAGTCTTTCCAGAACGAAAACTAATTGACTCTTCTCGATGCGTAGCATTTTGGATATATCGCAAGGTGGTTTCTTTCGTCCGAATGTCATCAATCTGTAGGTGATATCATCATCTGTCCGGACAGTTTCGTCGGTGAATACCGGCAGGCTGTGCATATTGATCTTGAAATCCGGATATCTCGATGGGGTACCATCAGGCCGGACGGGCTTGGTGTTAGCGAAGGTGCCCCTGCCGGGAAACCGCTCGATCCAGCCTTCCCAGGCGAGACGGGACATCGCGAATTGGACTGTGGCGCGGCTGACCCGAAACCGTTCTGCGATTTCGGCTTCTGTAGGAAGTCGCTCTCCAGTTCTGATCCGATCCTGCCGGATCTGCTCAGAGAAATGTTCATAAATTTGAGAATAAATTGGCGCCGGTTTGTCCATCGTTCCAACTCTACGAAATTTGAAGGACTTTACCCCATTCAATAGTCTAGGCAGGTCGTAAGAAATGACAAGAAAATTGTCTATGCACTTGTCTTGAACATGAGGGGATTTAAATGTATTAGACTGTCTAATAATTTGGATGATTGATATAATTTGACAGTCTTCTAATCCATGTCCCTAGATTTGGAGTTGACTGCAGGTGGGCCCTGTGTCCTGCAGGGTGCCTTGTCGGAAGTTGGGCTTCTATACCGTCAGTCCGCAGCCATCCCGGCCTTATACGGGCAGATCAACGTGGCTAGGAGAGTGGCGCATCCACGGGGAGCTGGAGGCAGCCGTGCAGGGGGCGACAAGGAGACTGTCCAAGTGCAGATCGTGTATGGCCGATACTTGGTATCAGTCCGAAACGCGCTGTGCCGACCGCCTGTTGAAATACAAGCTGTCCGATGCATGTGCCGCCCCAGACATTCCTTATTTGACCGTCTTATATGGGAGAATTTGGGTAGTGTGATTTGATATTGACTGTGTATATGATTAAAATATACAGTCATTTTGTCGACCAGTGTGGCCGGCACTGGCAGGAACCGTACTTCGGAACAAGAAAGGAAAACCCGAATGTCCATCCT
>JAPORR010000027.1 GCA_026710105.1 Alphaproteobacteria bacterium | reverse complement strand
GCGCAAGCAGGCGACGGCTCTGCGCCCCATCCCGGCTCCGCTTCGCAACACCACGCAGATCAGCGGCATCAAAGTCTCCACGCAACGGAAGTGCAGCTCCCATAACAACCCTCCAATCCAAGGCTCACATCTTGAATCAGAAATCGGGCCGGCAGGGAATCCCCCCTCATGAGTCAGTGGCAACCGCCTCTGGTATGATTCTCCTGGGCCAGGCTGCTGACCTTGTTGACAGGCGGACGGGTGCCTGTATTTTGAAAGTTCCACGCGCAGCGGGTGCGGTGGATTTTCGAGCAGGTTCAGGCGCTCATGTTCGCGGTCATTCGCACGGGCGGCAAGCAGTATCGCGTTGCCGAAGGAGATACCATCCGCGTCGAGCGGCTGGCCGGGGAGGCCGGCGACAAGCTGGTGTTTGAGAATGTGTTGATGCTGGGCGGTGGTGATGACGCCAGGGTCGGCATGCCGCTGGTCGAGGGTGCCCGCGTCTCTGCCACGCTGGTGGAACAGATGCGAGGTGCCAAGGTCGTCGTGTTCAAGAAGCGACGCCGGCAGAATTCACGGCGCAAGAACGGCCACCGCCAGCATTATTCCCTGGTCAGCATCGACAGCATTGCGGACGGCACACAGGCATCCGGAGAGAACGATGGCGCATAAGAAGGCAGGCGGCAGCTCCCGTAACGGACGAGATAGTCCAGGGCAGCGTCTCGGCGTCAAGAAATATGGTGGCGAACTCGTCATCCCCGGCAATATCATCGTGCGCCAACGCGGCACGCGGTTCCATCCGGGCGAGAATGTGGGGCTCGGACGCGATCACACATTGTTCGCAACTGCGGAAGGGCGGGTGCAGTTTCGCCGCCGCGCGGGTGGACGCCAATACGTCTCGGTGCTGCCCGAGGCGTGATGCTGCCGGGACAGCGGCGCCGATGCGCTTTCTGGACGAAGCCAAAGTCTATCTGAAAAGCGGCGACGGCGGCCCCGGTGCCATCGGCTTCCGGCGCGAAAAATACGTGCCCTTCGGCGGGCCCGACGGTGGCGATGGCGGGCGCGGCGGAGATGTCATTGCTGAATGCGCATCCGACCTCAACACCTTGATCGATTTCCGCTACCGCCAGCATTTCAGGGCGGAGCGTGGCGGTCACGGTGCAGGCGCGCGGCGGACCGGGCGCGACGGCGACGGTATTGTGCTTTGTGTGCCGCCCGGCACCCAGATTCTTGATGAAGACCGCCGACTGCTGCTCGCGGACCTCACCCGCCCCGGCGAGCGTGTGCTGCTTTGCAGGGGTGGGACGGGCGGGCGCGGCAATGCCCGCTTCAAATCCTCGACCAACCGCGCGCCGCGTCGCGCCGAACCCGGCTGGCCCGGCGAGGAACGCTGGATCTGGCTGCGCCTCAAGCTGATTGCCGAGATCGGGCTTGTCGGCTTGCCCAATGCCGGCAAATCGACCCTGCTCACTGCGGTCTCGCGCGCGCGGCCGAAGATCGCCGACTACCCGTTCACAACGCTCGCACCGCAACTCGGCGTTGTCAGCGCAGGCGATGATGCCTTCACGATGGCAGACATTCCGGGCCTGGTCGAAGGGGCACATCGGGGTGCGGGCCTCGGCGACCGCTTCCTCGGCCATGTAGAGCGCTGCCGTGGGCTCCTGCATCTGGTCGATGCGACCGGTACAGATCCGCTTGCGGCGTGGCGGACCGTGCGCGGAGAGCTCGAGGCCTATGGCGGTGGCCTCGCCGCGAAGCCCGAATTCCTCGCACTCAACAAATGCGACGCAGTGGACGCCGCAGTTGCGGCCGAACTGGCGGCGGCCTTAAAGCAACATTCGGGCCGCCAGGTCTTCCGTATTTCAGGCGCGACCGGAAGTGGCCTCACACCTCTGTTGTATCGCCTGTCCGAGACGGCAAAGGCGGACAGGACAGCCGCCAGCCTGGAGAAGGAAGCCGCGTGGACGCCCTGACGCATGCCCGGCGAATCGTCGTCAAGATCGGCTCAGCGCTGCTGGTGGACGACCGACGCCGCCTGCGTCGAGCCTGGCTCGACAGGCTTGCCGACGACATCGCGATGCTGCGTAGCGAAGGACGGGAGGTACTGGCGGTATCCTCCGGTGCCATTGCACTCGGGCGCGGCGCGCTCGGTCTCAAGCGCGGGCGGCTCAGGCTTGAGGAAAGCCAGGCTGCTGCAGCAATGGGCCAGATCGTGCTCGCCCAGGCCTGGCGGCAGGCGCTCGGCCGCCGCGATGTACCGACGGCGCAATTGCTGCTGACTCCTTCCGACACCGAGGACCGACGTAGCTATCTGAATGCCCGTAATACGGTGGCGACGCTGCTGCGTCACAGCGTTGTGCCGGTCATCAACGAAAACGACACGGTCACGACCGAGGAAATTCGTTTCGGTGACAATGACCGTCTCGCGGCGCGCGTCGCCCAGATGGTGGAGGCAGACCTGCTGGTGCTGCTCTCTGATATCGACGGGCTCTATACGGCTGATCCTGCACGCGATCCGGACGCGGCCCATATAGCGGTGGTCCACGAAGTGACCGACGAGATTGAGGCGATGGCGGGGCTGACCAGTTCGGACTACGGCAAAGGCGGCATGAAGACCAAGCTGGCAGCGGCACGCATTGCGCTCGGTGCCGGCGCAGCGATGGCGATCTGTGACGGCCGCGCTGACCGACCGCTCAGCCGCCTGGCGCATAGCGGCCGCGCCACCTGGTTTCGCCCCGGAGCAACACCGCGTAAAGCCTACAAGGAATGGATTCGCGGCACACTCGGCACGGCCGGGCGGCTGACCGTGGACGAGGGCGCCGCTGCCGCGCTCAGGCGCGGCACCAGCCTATTGCCTGCCGGTGTCACCAGCGTCGAAGGTTCTTTCAGGCGCGGGGATGCCGTCGCGGTCGAGGATGAAAAGGGGCGCGAACTGGCGCGCGGCCTCGTCGCTTACGACGCCGCAGAGGCACGGCGTATCCTTGGTCTCAAGAGCACGGACATTGAGGCCGTCCTCGGCTATCGTGGCCGTACCGAAATGATTCATCGCGATGACTTGGTGGTGACATGAGCGAAGACGCGATCGAAATTGTAACCCGGCTGGGCCAGAACGCGCGTGTGGCAGCCGAACAGCTGGCAGTCACGCCGGGTCCGGTCAAGGACAAGGCTCTGCGCGCGGCAGCGACAGCAGTGCGGGACGGCCGCCTGCGCCTCCTGGAAGCAAATGCGCGCGACATGGAAGGTGCTGCGCATTTGCGCGCCTCACTCGCGGACCGGCTCCGGCTCGACGAGACGCGCGTGGAGGTGATGGCGCAGGGACTGGAGGATATTGCCGCTCTGCCCGATCCGGTCGGCGCCGTCGTCGCCTCCTGGACGCGGCCGAACGGACTGCGCTTCGAGCGCATCCGGACACCCCTGGGCGTGGTCGGCATCATCTACGAATCCCGGCCCAATGTGACCGTGGACGCGGGCGGGCTCTGTCTCAAGTCCGGCAATGCAGCAATCCTGCGTGGCGGGTCGGAGAGCTTTCATTCCAGCGTGGCCATCGTCGAGGCCCTGCGGGAGGGGCTGGGAGCAGCCGGCCTGCCGAAAACCTGTATCCAACTCGTACCAGTGCGAGATCGCGCGGCTGTCGGCGCCATGCTCTCCATGCGCGGCGCGGTCGATGTCGTAGTGCCGCGCGGTGGTAAGGGGTTGATCCAACGCGTGCTTGATGAGGCGCGTGTCCCGGTGATCGGCCATCTGGAGGGACTCTGCCATGTCTATGTCGACGGCGCGGCAGACCTAGAGAAGGCGCGGCGGGTTGCCGTCAACGCTAAGATGCGCCGCACTGGTATCTGCGGCGCGGCGGAGACGATCCTGTTCGACCGCGCTGCCGTCGAAAGCCATATGCCGACTATTCTCGACGACCTGATTACAGCTGGCTGCGAGGTGCGCGGCGACGCGGAAGTCTGTGCCACCGAGGCGCGCGCACGGCCCGCAGGTGAGGAAGATTGGAACACGGAATATCTAGACGCCGTGATTTCGGCCCGAGTGGTGGATGGCGTCGAGGGGGCGATCCACCATATCCATCGCTACGGCTCCCGACACACCGACACGATTCTGACCGAGAACGAAGCAGCCGCGTCATATTTCCTTGCCCATGTGGACAGTGCCATCGTGCTACACAACGCCTCCACGCAATTCGCAGACGGAGGCGAGTTCGGCTTTGGTGCCGAGATCGGGATCTCGACAGATAAATTCCATGCGCGCGGGCCGGTCGGGGCCGAGCAATTGACGAGCTACAAATATGTGGTGCGGGGCGACGGCACAGTGAGGCCCTGACCGTTGCATCCGGGGCACGTCCGCACTGCGCCGCCAACGGCACGTTCTTACCTTGTGACCTCAGCAGGGCGCGTTGGCCTGCTAGGCGGATCCTTCAACCCCGCCCATGCCGGCCATCGGCATATTTCGCTGGAGGCATTGAAGCGTTTACGCCTCGACCGCGTGTTGTGGCTGGTCTCGCCGCAGAATCCGCTCAAGGCCGGAGACGACATGGCACCACTGGCGGTGCGCAAGGACGCTGCCGCCGCCGTCGCCGACCATCCGCGCATCATCGTGTCCTCGCTCGAGATCGGCCTCGGCACCCGCTACACGATCGATACAGTCCGGGCGTTGAAGCAGCGCTTTCCGACCGTGGATTTCGTCTGGTTGATGGGCGCCGACAATCTCAGGCAATTGTCCCGTTGGCGAGGCTGGCAGGCGCTGTTTCGCGAGGTCCCGATTGCCGTTTTCGCACGCGCGCCTTACCATACTAATGTGGCCTCCAGCGTGGCGGCGCAGCGGTTTGCAAGGGCGCGGCTGCGTCCAGAGCGGTCCGCGCTCCTGGCTGGTGGCAAGCTCCCGCTATGGTGCTATCTGCCGATCCGCCGCCATCCAGCTTCCGCGACGGCGATAAGGAGGCTTCGTTCGTCGATGCAGACATGCATAGCGACCGCACCGGCTGACGGTCCCAACCTCACGGGAGCCGTGCGCGCAGTGCTGGACGACATGAAGGCACTCGATGTGGTTGAAATCAACATGCGCGGCAAGACGGCCGTCTGCGATGACATGATCGTCGCCTCTGGCGGCTCGCAGCGCCATGTGCAGGCGATCGCCGATAAACTGGTCGAGGTGCTGAAGCCGCTGCTTCCGGCCACGCCGCCGGTCGAGGGCGCCGCCCAGGGAGACTGGGTCCTCATCGACGGCGGCGACGTCATCGTTCACCTGTTCCGTCCCGAAGTGCGCGCTTTCTACCGCCTGGAGAAAATGTGGAGCACATTCTCGCAGGAACACTCGTAAATGCGCCTTGCTGTGATTGCGGTCGGGCGGATGCGTGGCGACCCGGCGGCGGCGCTGTTCGAGCGCTACCGCAAGCGACTGCGGGCGCCGCTTACGCTGACTGAAGTCGAAGCACCCACTGGGCCGGCGCGCGCCCGGCGCGAGGGCGAGCGCCTGCTTGCCGCTGCACCGGCCGGCGCAGTGCTCGCTGTGCTGGATGAAGGTGGCGAGATGCTCTCGAGCAAGGACTTCGCCCGGCAGATCTCACATTGGCGGGATAGCGGGCGGCGGGACTGTGCCTTCCTGATCGGCGGCGCCGAGGGGCATGGCGGCAATGTACTGGAAAAAGCGGATTGCCGCCTCTCGCTCGGATGCATGACATGGCCCCACCTGCTAGTCCGCGCTATGCTGGCCGAGCAGCTCTACCGGGCGGAGACGATCCTCGCCGACCATCCCTACCATCGGGGGGGCACAGAGGCCGGCCTTTCGCGCCGGCGCCAATTGAACAAGCTGCCGGACAGCGGGCGCTGCTCGCGTGTTTCGGACCGGTATCCTCTTGCGGTTAGCCGGGAAAGGACAGGTAACCGTCATGATCATTCGCTTTCTGGCCATCCTTGCGCTCGCGGCCTTCACCGGTTCGGCGGCGGCGGAGGAGGAAGATAACAATTACGATCAGATCTCTCTGTTCGGTGCCGTGCTGGAGCGAATTCGCGCGGACCATGTGGAGGCACCAGAGGTCGAGGCGCTGATCGAAGCAGCCATCAACGGCATGCTCTCCTCGCTCGACCCCCATTCGGCCTATCTGTCACCGCGCAATTTCAAGGAAATGCAGGTGCAGTCGAAAGGCGAATTTGGTGGTCTCGGCATCGAGGTCACGATGGAGAACGGCTTGGTCAAGGTGGTTTCGCCCATCGACGATACACCTGCCTTTCGCGCCGGCCTCAAGCCGGGAGACCTCATTACCCATATCGACAACGAGATGGTGCTGGGCCTGACCCTCGGCCAGGCTGTGGACAAGATGCGCGGGCCGGTGGATGCACCAATTACCGTCACCGTCAGGCGTGATGATGAAGCGCCTTTCGATGTCACCATCGTGCGGGCCGTTATCCGCATTCAGTCCGTCCGACGCCGTGCCGAGGGCGATGTCGGTTATATCCGCGTCACCTCCTTCAATGGCAACACATTGACTGGCCTGAAAAACGCCGTTTCACGCCTGAAGGAGGAGATCGGCACCGATCTGAAAGGCTATGTGCTCGATCTGCGCAACAATCCGGGCGGGCTTCTGGACCAGGCGGTCTCAGTGTCCGATGCCTTTCTGGAGCGCGGTGAGATAGTCTCCACACGCAGTCGGGATGAGGACTCGGCGCAGCGGTTTAATGCCAAGCCGGGCGATATTGCGGACGGCCTACCACTGGTGGTGCTCATCAATGAGGGCTCGGCGTCGGCGTCGGAAATCGTGGCCGGCGCGCTGCGGGACCATCGCCGCGCGGTCGTGATGGGCACGGGCTCGTTCGGCAAGGGATCGGTGCAATCCATGATCCCGATTACGGGCCACGGCGCCCTGAAGCTGACGACTGCGCGCTACTACACACCCTCCGGGGTGTCGATACAGGGCAAAGGCATCATGCCAGACATCGAGGTCGAGCAGGCCGTGCTGTCGCCGGTAGAGGAAGGTCGCCGCCGGGTGCGCGAGGCGGATTTGCCTGGCACGCTCGACAAAGCCGAAACGTCCGAGGACGAAGATGAAACGAAGCCATCTGAGCCGTCCGACTACCAGTTGACCCGCGCCCTCGACCTCCTGCGGGCGCTATCCTTATATGGTGCCGGCGCCTCCCACTGACCGGACGCGCAAGTGATGAGCGGTGGTCCGCCTGCAGGCTACCGGCCCAATGTCGGCATTGTTCTGGCCAATGCGCCCGGCCTGATATTTGTCGGGCGACGCTGCGACAAACCGGACGCCTGGCAGATGCCGCAGGGCGGAATCGACAGCGGCGAGACGGTCCGCGCCGCGGCCGCACGTGAACTTGCCGAAGAGACTGGGACAGACAAAGCCGAGGTGGTAGCAGAAACCCCCGACTGGTTGACCTATGACCTGCCGGAGAGTCAGGCTCAGCGCCTCTGGGGCGGGCGCTACAGGGGACAGGCGCAGAAATGGGTGCTGATGCGCTTCAGCGGCGTCGATGCCGATATCGACCTCTTCCGGCACAAACCACCCGAATTCGATGCCTGGCAGTGGATGTCATCCCCAGACTTGCTGTCGAGCATTGTCGCCTTCAAGCGCCCCGTCTATGAACGAGTGCTCACCCTCTTCGCCGCAGACCTGGAACGCCTGCGCATAAACGAGGCTTGAGGTCGGCTTGCGCCTATCAGAAACTTTTCTCATATCATGGCGAAGGGTAAACCTCAATCGGCACCCGAAAATGGGCCCATGGGTTCTAAACCGACGCCTTTGGTATAACCCATCCGGCGTAGCTCACGCCCGACCCGTCCGTCTCCGCCAGGGAGATACCGAACTGCTCCTTGAGCCATGCTGCCAGGTTGCAAAATCCGGGTTGATTTGACCGCGATTCCGCCAACATTTGACCGTGGTTCCGATGACATTTGACGGCGATTCCGGCGGCATTTGGAGCGCCAGGCGAACTGGTGGAAGGGTAGCGGGTGAAAGTCCCGCGGAACGAAAGGAGTAGCCAACCGCGTTTCTCCGCGAGCCGTGCGTCGTCGGTCGTGAGGCCGGGGATGAAGCGTCGGCAGCGGTGCATGCGGGCAGGGACATTGAGCGCCGAAAGCCAGGTAATCCGAAGCGCCGAGACGGTCAAATGCGTCGAAGGCAATATCTCCCGCACCGTGACATGGCGAGGTGCGGGGGAGCTTCGCGGCGTCTGAGACCCCAGGCACGTATGTACGCCCCCCACCGGGACCTGGGAGGTCTTCACTCTGCCCCGACAGTCGTGCCGGGGCCGCAAAGGGAAGGAGGTATCCAAAGCCTGAGATGAACGGAGTGAAGAAGTCGGATCGTCTCATAGTGTGTGCTGGGCAGCGCCCAGATCAGGTGGGTTCAAGTCCCACTGGCGCTCG
>JAPORR010000170.1 GCA_026710105.1 Alphaproteobacteria bacterium | reverse complement strand
GGAAACCGCGCAGTAAAGCGACGCGAAATCAACCGGATCGGGAGGCTTCCCGGAATAAAAAAGATTCCGGAATTATGGCGAAGATCATGCAGGCGGACGTCCCGCAGTCCTGCCTCGATCCGCAGCTGTCGCCAGAAATGGTTCAGGCCCTTTGCCGGCCTAACTAGTGCTTGCCAGAAAACCCATCAAGCCATTGACTCCATTTGATTAAACCTGGCATTATCCTGGCGAGGATTCCACCGGAAGGGCCGGTTTCGTGCCCTTTCGCCGCGTTTGAGATCGGCTACAACGTCCCGCATACCGCGGCTGTCTCTGGCCATCGGTCCCGGACGTCGCTGAAGCGCTATACCCATCTGCGCCAGACCGGAGACAAATTCGGGGCTTGGACATGGATCGCGAAAGTCACAAACCCAGACCCAAGGCAGCGCAAGAAACTGCCCGCTCGGTCAGGTTCTGCGGCCAAGATCAGGACGAAGCGAGTTCGGCGCACAGGGTGGATCGCGGGAGGTCTGCCGCTTAACACGCTGTCTCGTCGTCTGTATGTTGTTGTCGATAGCTCTCCTGCGACGCGGCCTACTGCTCCAAGAGATCCAATGGATCGAGCGTCCCCATCATGGATCGCGCGAGATCAAGCCGCTGGGACACGGCCTGGTGCCGTTCGTTTTCGAGAGCCGCAAGCTGTCCTTCCGCCTCGCGAAAGAGGCTTTCAACAGACATGGCGGCGGACCATTTCCGGATCACCCCGGACAGATGTTTGTGACTTTGGGCAAGGGCTTTTTCCGCGTTGCGTCGATCCTCTTCGCACTTCCGGTGGCGCCACGTATCGCCGTGGAGGAATGAGCAGCCGTTAGATACCTTTCAAGAAGCGATTCGCATTTAGCGTAGGCCCTTATTCCATCAAAGCCTTCCTGAAACTTGCGAAGGCCTTGATAACCTTGTCCGGATCCGCCGCACCGAGCCTTACGTCGTCCGGAAGCCGACCGGCAAGCGCAAACAGGTAGTCCTGCGGGATATCCAGAGTTCCAGAAAACTGCCGGATCAAATGCCCTGAACTGGGACTACGCCGATCGCGTTCGATGTCGCTGGGGTACTGCGGGGAGATCGACCCGCCACCCTTTTCCTTCCTCACGCGCCCTGCGAACTCTTTCTGGCTGAGAATGAGTCCCTTGCGGGCCTTCGAAATCGCCTGGCCGAAGGTCACACCGTCGGCGGACATGGCCGGTTCATCGCTTACTCTCCATGTCAATCCGCTTGTTCGCGGATTTGCGAGTTGTTACTCCTGATCCACAAGGGGATCAACAGTGAAGCTGGCTCGCGGCCGGCGGGCAGGGAAGAGGGAAAGGTGTACTGTGGGTTGCAGGACCGCGGACTTCCTGATCAGCAGACGCCGCCAAGAAGCCGGGGCGCCGCCCTTCATTGGACTCATTCCGCTAGATGAGACCGCGCGAGAGCGAGCCATCGAGCGCACTCGACAGTTCTTGGGCGGCCGGCCCGACAGGCTGAAAGCGTTGTTTCGCGATTTTCCAAGCCTCGCGGCATGGCTTGTCACCCATTCTCTGAGCGAAGGATATGGAGACGCCGGCCATGCGGTATACCCACACATCGCCGACATTCTCCAGGTTCCGCTGGATTACCAGCCGCATCGTAAGATGCTGTTCCGCTCATTCTGTGCGGTTTGCGACCGGTTCGGGTTACCTACCCAAGGCTTCGATCGCGATGTCGACGTCTACCTTCTTCATGCCGGCGTAAGCCAAGCGCAGCTTCCACACCTGATCGACGCGTTTTTGAGACAGGAAGCGGCCTTTGGCCCGCCCCCTGCCGAAACGACGGTGCTGCTCAACCGCTGGGAAGATGATGCGCTGTATTTTCTCCCTCCTGCGGTCAACGTGCTTCGCCGTCCGATCCTTTGGGACGAGACTGCTTGGCATGCCGCCCTGTTTGCACGGATACGCCAAGACCCAGAGGCCTTCGTCCCCGCAATCGAGTTCGAGAGGTCTTTCAAGGAAGTCTTTGACCAAAGACTGAAAGAAACGCGGCCAACATCGAGCCGAGGAGGAAGCGAGGCGCTGGCACCGCTGCCGCGGCTCCATTGGCAATCTGGTGGGCTTGTGTTGAGATTGCCTCGAAGCGAGGGGCGAGTTCGCCTCCGGCTCGATGGCGCGCAACGACCGCTCCGTTTGCGCGGTGGTGAGGACTGGACACTACCTCAGCCCTGGCCCCACGAGCTCCGTTGGGAAATCTCTGGCCAGACCGGGCAACTCGAGCTCCTCACTCAAGGGGGATGTGCCGCGTTTGACAGGATCACCGGTCACTATCTGCGCGAGATCCCAGGAGGCTCGGTCGATATCGAGCTGGACTCAACGGACATCGTTATCCTGGCGCGGGCGCCATTCTCGATAGCAGGCGAACTCGCTTTTGAACCGGAAGCCGATAGTTTTGTCGGTTTCGCAGCACTTGGGCCGCGCCCCGTGGTGCTCAACCTCGACGGCTTGCAAACGGGTCTCAAGGCCCGTCCGAGAAGACGCCTTTCCTTGGCAGGAGACGAAATCGCAAGCGGTCCACGGGGCGCACTTCATGGGCGTTCCGCACGCCTTCGGATCGAAACTGGCTTGGGACGCTCCGAGACACGAGCGGTGCGGGTCACACTCGGTGTGCAGTCGCGCCTCATCGAGGTATCGATTTCAGATGACGGTTTTGGTAATGTCGGGATGGAAGAGGCGCTCGCTGGCTTCGAAGAGGCTGAGGCAGCAGATCCGGTGCGCCTCCGGATGGAACTGATGGCGCCAAGCGCCGATGGCGCCGCCTCTCATGGATCCGGGATCGCGCTTGCCGCATGGTTATGGCCTGGCTTCGGCGGTTCAGACGGCATCTTGTTCCACAGCGAACGCCAAGTCCGCAACCTCGTCCAGGATGAATGCCTCCACGTCGGTCGTGACGACCAAGGGCGTCTATGCCTTGAGCCCGGCGGCGGATACAGCGTTGCACGGGTCGTATTCGAGATCGAAGGCGTACATGTTCCCTTTGATCTGCCTTGGCCCGATGTCACCGTATCAAGGCGCCGTTCTGAGGGAAGTATCGCTCAGCTCCCGCTTGGGACGCGGCTCTCAATTGGTGAAGACGACCGCTTCGATACGATCAGCATCCGATGCCCTGACCAAAAGGCACAGCTGATCATTCGTGGAAGACGCGAAGAACGGCCGTTCTTTGGGGGGCTGACCCGCAGTCTTGCTGTTCGGGACCTTCTGGCTCCCGCCTCCGATGAACGGGTGTTTCTTCAGCGCGGAAATGGTTCGGAAGTCCTGCTATTCGAACTGGTCGCGGCACTGGCGCCGCAGGCAATCAACCTCCTGCCCGCTCGCAGCGCGATCCGACTGCAGCTGAAATTCGGAGAGCCGGTCGACGCAGTGGCTGTCGAGGTCGAGGACGAAACGGGCGCTGTCGTTTTCGCCGAAGCCGCCCTTCGGCATCGGCCGGTGGCGACGCGTCGGCCAGATTGGTTCCATGCCGAGGTGAGCGACAACGACGCGCACGGCCTCGAACTGACCCTCGATACCGATTGGCTTGATGACGGCCCCCGTCTGGCCCGGCTCTTGATCCGACCCGAAGGACGCGATGGTTGGCGACCGCTGCGCAATTCGCGGGGCGACAGTTTTGCCGTCGCCATGGCCAACTCAGCGGCAGACGGATTCGTGAAGGACGGAGAGCTTCAGCGTCGGTTCGAGGCTCTCAGCCGCTGGCTGTCGGATTGCTACGCGGCAGAGTTCTGGCCAACGCTGGAGCGCACATTGGTGCCACGCTGGCAGGAACTCGGTTGTCGGCTGCGAGAACTTCGTGGTAGCGATGGAGCTGTAATGCAAGCGGCCTGCTTGCCGCCTCCCGACCATGCGGCACCCGGCTGGGTGCCGATCCTCCACCCTCTGCAGTTCGCTCCGGATCTATACGCCGCAGCGCCGCAGGCATTCGCCGCTCTGGCGGCGTCCGTTGATCCTGGTGTCGCAGAGATGGCCGCGCTCGCCACACTCAATACAGCGCGCCTACGCGAGCTGTCTCATCTCCATCCCACAGTTTACCTGGCTTTCCGAAACCGGCATGCGGCACGCGACAAGGGCTCGAGACTGGAGGGTTTCGATCCAGCACGTTTTTTCAAAAATCTGCCATTGGTCGACGGTGATCCATCGGCGGGATGGTTCTGGCGTGGTACGCCTTTGCTCGGGCCCGACCATTGGCGCGCTGCATATCTCCGGCTAGTCGAGCGCCTCGACGCGGCCGGCCTCTTCCTCGATGACACGGCCGAAGAAGGACCGAACAGCCGGCGCCAAAGGTCTCTGCAACGGTTGATGCATGCAGCCTGGACCCTGGCACCCGAAAAGCTTCGTCCACCTGCTCCGTGCCGCAGTCAGGAGTCTGATGAGCCGGCTCAGGTCGATCTTTGGGGCTCGGCGCTGCTTTCTGGCTTTGCACGGGCAAGCCGCCTCAATGAGGTGGCAGGGTATGTTGATACCGTCTCCACTCGGGCAGGCATGCCGCCAGAACAAGCTCTCATCGGCATCGCCTTCATGTTGCGCCTCGCCCCTGAGCTTTTCGCCTTCCACCTATTGCTCTGGCAAATCGCCAAGGAACGTCCATGACCGAGCTCGACCCTATCCGTTTCAAGGGCGACCTCAGCGCGACGCTGGCGCGCTACATCACAACAGCCGCTGCAGTCTCTGCAGCACGGGCGCCACGACTGTCACGCGCCGTCGCTGACGAATGCGCGCGCTCAGCATTAGTGCGCGGTCCGTTCGTCGAGAGTCTCCCAGATTTCGAGAAGGGCGGGAGTATTGAAGAACTGGTGACCGATGGAGCGCTACACGGCGCCTGGTCAGCGCTTTCTGAAAGCGAAGAAGGGCTTTCTCTCTGGCGTAGGCGGCTTCACCTGCACCAGTCCGCAGCCATCGGTCGTGACGAAAACTATCTCGTCGCCACTGGCACCGGCTCGGGCAAGACGGAGTCGTTTCTTTTCCCATTGATCGACGATCTCCTGCGTCAGGAAGAACTGGAGCGGCCCGGCGTTCGCGCGATTCTGGTCTATCCCCTCAACGCCCTTGCAAACGACCAGATGCACCGTATCGCCCGCCTCCTGTTCCGGGATCTTGGCGATCCAGGCATCACGCTCGGGCGCTTCACCGGGCAGGTGCGCTCTGATGCGACGAGATCAGACGACGAAGCACGACTGATCGCCACACCCACCTTTCAGGCTGACTTCCCCGATGCTCGCCATGCTCCGCGAAACTGGCATCTAGCCAGGGGCGAGATGCTTCAGACTCCGCCGCACATCCTCGTCACCAACTACGCCATGCTCGAGCACATCCTGCTCTTGCCGCGAAACCGGGCGCTGCTGGCCGGGGCAGATGTCCGTTGGCTGGTCCTCGACGAAATCCATACCTATACGGGGGCCCAAGCCATCGAGGTAGCTTTCCTCCTGAGAAAGCTGAAAGCGCGACTCGGCATACCCCAAGGTCAGATCCGTTGTGTCGGGACGTCCGCAAGTCTCGACCCAGCGAGGCGGGAAGAACTGGCGCGCTTCGCGGAGGATCTGTTCGGGGAGCCGTTCCCGAGCGGGGAAGGTGCAGTTATCACCGCCGAACGACGACTACATCCAACCTTGGTCGACAGCGCGGAACCAGGAGCGCTTTCCGCGTCCGACTGGGTCGAGGCGGGACGGGCACTCTCGGAGTTGCGAGAGCAAGGATGCCTCGCCGCCGATAACGTCGACTATCTGGCCGAAGATTGGAACGACGCGATGCGGGAAACTGGCCTCGAAAGGTTGGTCCTGGATCCCACGCAACCGTTCGGCGATGCGCTCATTGCGCGGCTCGCTGGCATCGCAGAAGTACGAGCAGTGGCAACTGCGCTCGAAGAGCGAGCGCTTCCCTTCGCCGATCTCGCCGCGCGAGTGTTTCCGTCGGAATCCGGAGAGACGGCGCGGACAGCTCTGACGGCTCTGATCTCGTTGGGCGTTCTGGCTCGTCCTTCCGCTCCAGGCGCGTTCCCACTTCTGCCTGCGCGTTTTCATCTCGCTGCCTCGGGAGTGGAGGGTGTCGCCCTTAAGCTTTCCGCAAGGGACGCCGAGAATTGGTCGGACTTTCGGCTTTCGCGCAGTGGCATGCATATCGCTGGCACCCCGGCCTATCCCCTTCTTGTCTGTAGAAACTGCGGAGAGCCCTATGTCGAGGGCTGGGACGATGGAACACTGCTTCACCCGCGCCCTGAGATCAGTCCCGGAGCGAGGCGCCGGGTCTTGAGGTTGATCAGGGCCGGAGAGGCCGCGACGGAGATAGACCCTAACGACCTAGACGAAGAACTTGATGAGGAACTCCCTTTCGAATTCTTCGCCGACACTGGCGAGTTGGCCGACGGCCCTGAGGAGGGCGTCCTCGCCCTTGCCGAAGCGCCGATGCGCGACGATGCCGAGGAACGGCGCAGCTACGTCAGAAAATGCCTCTCTTGCGGGGCAACCGGCGGACGCTTCGCTGAGCCTGTTACTCCGATCCATCCTGGTGACGATGCGCTCGCGTCGGTAGCGGCGCAGGCACTGCTCGAGGCCCTGCCACCGCCGCAGGGGCGGTCATCAGAAGCACCGATGCAAGGGCGGAACCTTCTCGCCTTTGCGGACAACCGGCAGGACGCGGCGTTCTTTGCCCCATTCTTCGAGCGTACGGCTCGAGATCAAGCGCTTCGTGCAGCCATGGTCCAGGCGCTGCGCCGAGAGACCGACGAAGCTTTGGACATTATCGGGCTGCGCGATGGTGTCTGGACGCGGCTCAGGCGATCCGGCTTCAAGCTATATGATCGCCGCAATCCAGAACCTCTGAGCAGCAGTGCCGCGAAAGACCGCCTGATGGCCCTGATCGCAGCTGAACTCTGCGGTGGCGCTCTGCGGCTATCACTTGAATCCCTCGGCCTAATCACCGTGCAATATGAGGGGGATGCGAGGATTGCTCAGCGACTCACCGAAAGAGTTCCGCCTGAGCATCGAGGCCTGGTGCCGGCCCTGGTCCGCTTTCTGCTCGACCTCATTCGGCAATCGAGAGCGATCAACACGCTGGAGAACATTGACCTAACAGATGAGTCCATATGGGGAGAAGGGTTAGCGAGCGCGGAAATTTCGTGGTCGTTGTCGCGCACGCACCAGAGCCGCCGACTGCGAACGTTGCTCTCAGAGCCGGGACGCCCCAATCGGCCACTGTGGGTGCTTATCGACAGGCTTGGAATCCCAGGCGACCAAGCGAGAGACATTCTCTCGGCTTTCTGGGAGGAGGCGACGCGGCCCCGTCACCATCTCCTTCTGCCCCGCGGACACGGTCATGTTCTGAACTTGGCGGCCATGCGTTTCGCAGCGACTCCGGAAGGAGAACTGCGCCGCTGTGAAAGTTGCGGCGCGTCCAGCCAGATCGATCTCGGGGGCGTGTGTACCGCCTGGCGCTGTACTGGACGCACAGTTCCTGTTTCAGCCGAAGAACGGGACGAGATGCGCAGACGCAACCATTACCTCGTTCGCTATGAAGGGAAGCCGCTGAGCGGGATCGCTCGGGAGCACACTGCCTCCATATCGACGACGGAACGATCCGAGATCGAGGAGCGGTTCCGGCAGGGGGAAATCAACTTGCTCAGCTGCACCACGACAATGGAAATGGGTGTCGATCTGGGAGAGCTGGAAGCGGTTTTCTGCCGGAACGTCCCGCCAGGCATCGCGAACTATCAGCAGCGCGCCGGTCGCGCAGGCCGCCGCGCGCAGGCCGCGCCTGTCGCTTTGATGATGGCGAGGTCCGGCCGATACGATCAAGCACAATTCAACGATCTGCGTGGCTATCTCGAGGCGCTCCCCCCCGCCCCATATCTGACATTGGATAACCCAAGCTTCTTCCGGCGGCACCAGGTCTCGTGCCTGCTGGCAGGTTGGCTGGATCGTCGCTTGGCAGGCCACGAGCGCACGGGTGCTCCGCGTCTGCGTGATGTGCTGGGCGATCGCTTGGACGAGGCTGCTGAGACAACTCTTCTCGCAGACCTTTCAGCATGGCTCGCTTCGGAGGACGGAGTTGCCGCACGTGCGGTTGCTGGGCGCATGGCGTCCACTCTCCCGGCAAGACTTGATCATGTCGGCCTCGTCGCGGGAGAACTGACTGAGCGCGCGCGCGCAGAGATAACGCGCTGGATCCGGGCTACGTGCGCTCGCTGGCGCGAGCTCAATGACGCCTGCGAAACGGCACGTGCCGAGCTCGATGATCCGGAGGCGAACGAGCGTGCCCGCTCCCGCGCTGCCGGTCGCATGAACGGCCGTTTGGGCGACATGCGTCGGTATCTTGATCGATTCCTGGTTGAGGCCCTGTCGCGTGCTGCCGTCATACCGACTTACAGCTTCCCGGTTCACTCGATTCACCTAGAG
>JAPORR010000017.1 GCA_026710105.1 Alphaproteobacteria bacterium | reverse complement strand
ATGCCCTCTTGCCCCCCGGGCGTCCTCTCACGCACGGCACCACCGTTCTCGACAGTCGGCAGTTCGATGCAAAGCATGCAGACCAGCTGCCACTCCGGGTCGTAGGCGGTGAAGGGGCGCATGCCCAGGGCGAGTGCATAGCTCTTGGCCAGCATCGAATCGATGAGCGGATGCAGGGTCGAGGGGAATTGGGTCATGCCGATGACTAGCCGCTCCTTTGCACCAGCCGACAAGGCGGTGGCAAGGCACAGCAGCACTGCGACAACGAAAGCACGGATCATGGGGGCAAATCTCCTGGACGCCGCAGGATCGAATCTACCCTTTCCGCGGTAGTGGGGCAGTGTGAATTCTTTTCTTATAGGGGCCAGGTGGTCCTTATACGATCGGCTCCGCCGGAATGGTGGAAACCCTTATGCCGCCGTTTCAACCCGTCACGGCGTCCAGCCAGTCTTCCAGCCGTTCGACGATGTAGTGAACGGTTTCGGGGTCAAGCCCGCGTTCTGCTTGTGGACGTCCGGTGCGGAGCCAGACGGTCTTCATGCCCGAGGCAGCAGCGGGGATCAAGTTGCGGGCCGTATCCTCCACCATCACCGCATGGCGGGGATCGACCGCATGACGGGCGATCAGGCGTCGATAACCTTCGGGGTCCGGCTTGGGGCGGAATCCGGCATCCTCCACATCGAACACGGCCTCGAAATGCGCGGCAAGGCCGAGCCGGTCGAGTACGCGTTCGGCATGGGTTGTGGTGGCGTTGGTATGGATGAGGCGCCGGCCCGGCAGGCGGGCGATTGAGCGGACAAGGCGCGGTGCGGGCCCGAGCCCGGATAGGTCCAGACGATGCGTCTCCTCCAGATAGACGCGGGGGTCCACGTCCGCCTCAGCCACCAGGCCTCCTATCGTCATGCCGTAGCGGTCGAGCCACAGCGCACGCAGCCGATCTGCCTCCGCCGCCGTTACGCGCAGATGGCGTCGGATGAAGTTGCAGATCGCCGCTTCCATCTGCTGCGGGATGTCGCCATCAGAGGGCCTGTAGAGTGTGTTGTCGAGGTCGAAAATCCAGCAATCAACGCTGCCGGGGTCCGGGAGGGCGGCTGTCATTGCCGCCGGATGATTGTCCCGGCGCCGGAGCGCGTCAGGATTTCCAGCAGCACGGCATGGTCCATCCGTCCGTCCAGGATCGCCGCAGCCCCGACCCCGCCCTCGACCGCGTCGAGGCAGGTCTCCACTTTCGGGATCATACCACCCTGTATCACGCCGTCGGCGATCATGCGCCGGGCACGATCGCGGGTCATTTCGGAAATCAGCCGGCCTTGCTCGTCCAGCACGCCCGCGACGTCGGTTAGCAGTAGGAAACGGCGCGCCTTGCAGGCGGCGGCGATCGCGCCGGCGGCGGTGTCCGCATTGATATTGTAGGTCTCGCCGTTCTCGCCGAGGCCAATGGGCGCGATCACCGGAATGAAACCTGCCTGGGCGAGCGCATCGATCACGCCTGTATCGACGCCGGAAGGCTCGCCGACGAAACCGAGGTCGAGCACCTTTTCGATATTGGATTCCGGGTCGCGGCGCATGCGCTTCAGCCGTCTCGCGGCAAGCAGCCCAGCATCCTTGCCGGAGAGACCAACCGCCCGCCCGCCCGCCGCGCCGATGGCGGCGGCGACCGCCTTGTTGATGCGCCCGGCCAGCACCATCTCGACGATCTCGACTGTCTCGGCGGTCGTGACCCTAAGCCCGTCCACGAAATCGCTGCCGATGTCGAGGCGCTCCAGCATCCGGGCGATCTGCGGGCCGCCGCCGTGAACCACAACGGGCTGGATGCCGATCTGTTTCATCAGCACCACATCACGCGCGAAGGCGGCAAGCGCCTCGGCGTCGCCCATCGCATGGCCTCCATATTTCACCACGACGGTGGTGCCGGCATAGCGTGCGATATGCGGTACCGCCTCGGAAAGCACGGCCGCTTTCGCAATGCCCTCGGCCAACATGCCGGAAAGGGGAGTGGTCTCGGTCATGGGCCGGGCTCCTCTGCAAGAGCGGCGAGTTCGGCGCGAAGCCGTGGAATCCCCTCGCCAGCGCGGGCGCTGGTGGCGATGACGGCGGGATGCGCTGCTGCCCGCCGGGCAACAGCAGCCTCGGCCTCGGCAACGGCGCGCGCGCGCGCCGGGGGCGTGAGCTTGTCGATCTTGGTCAGCACCACCTGGTAGACGACCGCCGCGCGATCGAGCAACTCCATCAGCGCACCGTCGCTTGCCTTCAGTCCGTGTCGGGCGTCAACCAGCAGGCAGAGCCGGCGCAGCGTCGCCCGTCCTGCAAGATAGTCGCAAGTCAGTGCCGTCCAGGCGGCCGCTTTCGTTTTCGATACCTTCGCATAGCCGTAACCGGGCAGGTCTACGAGGCCGAGGCGCCCGGCGAGGTCGAAGAAGATCAGCGCCTGGGTGCGGCCTGGCGTGTTGGAGGTGCGCGCGAGACTGCGGCGGCCGGTAAGGGCATTCACGAGACTCGACTTGCCGACATTGGAGCGTCCAGCGAATGCGATCTCCGGCAATCCCGTAGAGGGAAGCTGCGCCACCGCCGCAGCGGCGGCCAGAAAGTGGCATTCCGCTGCGAAGAGTCGCCGGCCTCGCTCCAGGGCGTCCTCCAAGGGGCCGGGCTGGCACACGGGCCGCGAGCCTCAGGTCTTCCCGGCCGTTGCGCGAGTAACACCCGCTCGACGCATGATGACCCATTGCTGCGCCATGGAAAGCAGGTTGTTCCAAGTCCAGTAGATCACCAGCCCGGCAGGAAAAGTCGCCAGCAGGAAAGTGAAGACCAGTGGCATGAACTGGAAGATCTTGGCTTGGATGGGATCGGCCGGCGTCGGGTTGAGCCGCATTTGCGCCCACATGGACACGCCCATCAGGATCGGCCAGATGCCGAGATGCAGGAATGAGGGCGGCCCCCAGTCCACGAGGCCGAAAAGCGTAAACAAATTGGTCGGGTCGACCGCTGAGAGATCCTCGATCCAGCCATAGAACGGCGCATGGCGCATTTCGATCGCCACGAACAACACTTTGTAGAGGGCAAAGAACACCGGGATCTGGATCAGGATCGGCAGACAGCCTGCGGCGGGATTGACCTTCTCGCGTTTGTAGAGCGCCATCATTTCCTGATTGAGCTTCTGCCGGTCGTCGCTGAACCGCTCGCGCAACTTCACCATTTCCGGCTGCAGCGCTTTCATCTGGCTCATCGAACGGTAGGATTTGTTGGCGAGCGGGAAGAAGACCAGCTTGATCGCGACCGTAAGCGCCAGAATCGCCAGGCCGAAATTGCCGAGCACGCCCTGAAGCCAGGAGAGCGCATAGAAGAATGGCTTGGTCAGGAAGTAGAACCAACCGAAATCGATGGCGAGGTCGAACTTGTCGAAATCGAGGTCATCGCGGTAGCGGTCCAGCAGATGAGCCTTCTTGGCGCCCGCGAAAATATGATTGCGTACCGTGGCCCGCCCGCCGGGCGGCACCGTGACGGCGGCGCGCAGATAGTCGGTCTGGTATTTGTCGATGCCCTGCTCTAGCCGGTGCAGGAAGCGCGCCGTGAAGGTCTCGCCCGGCTCCGGGACGAGCGCTGTCAGCCAGTATTTGTCGGTGATGCCAAGCCAGCCAGTCGTATTTTCAGCCCTGATCTCGCCATCGTCGACAAGGTCGTCGTAATCGTGCTCCTGCAGCGTCTCGTCCAGCACGCCGAGTGGGCCTTCATGTAGGATGAAGAATCCGGAGGTCTCCGGCGTGCCGGCGCGCGAGACGAGGCCGTAGGGATAGAGTTTGACAGGGGCAGCGGTGTTGTTGGCAACGGACTGCTCGACCGTCAGCAGGAAATCGTCCGCGAGCTCGACGATCCGGGTGAAACGCAAGCCCGCCCCGTTGTCCCAGGAGAGTTTGAGCGGGCGTTCGCGGGTGAGTGTGCGGTCGCCGGTGGCCCAGAGCGTATTGCCAGCCGGCATCGGCGTCGCGCCGTCAGCAGCGACCCAGCCGAGTTCAGCATAGAAGGCCCCGCGCGTGCCCGGAGGGGACAACAGCGTGATGAGCGGGCTGTCGGGATCGGGCGTCTCGCGATAGTCCCTGAGCGTGATGCTGTCGATGCGCGCCCCGATGAGGGAGATGGAGCCTTCGAGGCGCGCATCTTCGATCGGGATGCGCGGTGCTTGGGCTGCGCCCGTCGCTTGCGTGACAGCAGGTCCCGAGGCTCTTGAGGGCCCTGACCCCGGAACGGCGCCGGACGGGGTGGGCTGCGCCCCGGGGGTCGGGATGGCACCTGTCGCTGCGCCGGGAGCGGGTGGGACGCCGGGCGCGCCGGCCTGTTCCGCTGGCGGCTCCGGCGGCGGCATCATCATGTTGAAGATCAACAGGATTCCGATCGAGATGACGATCGCCAGGAGGAGGTTGCGGTTGTCGGGCACGGGGCGGGAGCGTCCGTTCAGCGGCGATGGGCGTTGTGTTCCGGCGGTACCGGGTCATAGCCCGAACCGCCCCAGGGATGGCAGCGGGCGAGGCGTTTCGCCGCAAGCCAGCCACCACGCCATATGCCATGTGTGTCGATGGCCTCCAGCGCAAAGGCGGAACAGGTCGGCCGGAAACGACACTGCGCCGGCAACCAGGGCGAGATCAGCCAGCGATAAGCGTGGATCGGCACCTTGAGCAGCAGGGCGGCCACTGTTCTCATCGCCGTTCGACTCGGTGCGCAGCGGTCCTGAGATCGTGGATCAGCGCCTGCCAGCTCCGCGCCAGCGCGGCACGGCGACCGATAATGACATAGTCCCTACCGGGTTGTAGCTGCATCACCTCACGGACAGCAGCGCGCAGGCGCCGACGCACCCGATTGCGCTCAACAGCATTGCCAACCTTCTTCGATACCGTGTAGCCCACCTGCGCGGGGCCATCGTCATGGCGCTTGCGCATCTGCAGCACAAGCCCTGTAGCGGCCCAGCGTTGGCCTGCCATCCGGGCAAGGAGGAAATCGGCGCGTTTCTTGAGCGTCCGGGGTGCATCCATCGGGGGCGGCAGGGGCGGCTTCAGGCCGAGAGGACCTTGCGCCCCTTGGCGCGCCGCCGTTTCAGCACGCGGCGGCCGCCTACGGTCGCCTTGCGGGCGCGAAAACCGTGGCGCCGCTTGCGCACGAGGCGGCTCGGCTGGAAAGTGCGTTTCACGGGAAACGAACTCCGTCGCGGAGAAGATGTGCGGCCGCTGGCCGCATTTAGATGAATGGATAATGGAGATAGCCCGCGCGGCTGTCAACGCTATGATGCGGGGTGCAAATGATGCGGAGGCGCGTATATGGCCGCAACCGGACGGCGCTCATGGAGCGGCGCGGCGAAACGCCTGTCGATCCTGGTGGTGCTGGCGGCGGGCCTTGCCGCTTTCTTTGCTGCCGGGCTCCACGAGCAGTTGAACTTTGAGGCATTGCACCGCAATCGGGGCCTACTAACCTCCTGGGTGGAGGCTAACCTGTTGCTGGCACTGCTAGCCTATCTGGCGGGTTATGCCGTCGTCATCGCATTCTCGCTGCCGGTGGGTGCCATTGCGACGATTTCTGGCGGGTTCTTCTTCGGGCTATGGTTCGGCACCGCGGCTACGGTCGTTGGGGCGACGCTCGGCGCAACGGCGCTGTTCGTCGCGGCGCAGACCGTGCTCGGCGTCCACCTGCGCGCGCATGTCGCCGCGGCGCTTGAGCGCATGGACAGCGGCTTCCGGCAAAACGCCTTCAATTATCTGCTGGTGCTGAGGCTGGTGCCCCTCTTCCCATTCTTCCTCGTGAATATCGCGCCCGCCTTCGCCAATGTGCGGCTGTCCACCTATGTCAGCGCCACATTCATCGGCATTATCCCAGGCACCTTCGTCTATACTAGCGTCGGCAATGGTCTGGGCACGGTATTCGACAGTGGCGGCGAGCCCGATCTGGGTCTGATCCTCGAACCGGAAATCCTGTTGCCGATCCTCGGGCTCTCACTGCTGGCGCTTGTGCCGGTGGTCTACAGGCGCGTCCGGCGCGCCCCGCCGACGGCGTGACGACGCCTCTGCCGAAACGTTTGCCTCAAGGAGGGGCAGCGACATGCGGCTGACGCGTTCGTTTCGTTCGCTGTCTGCGCGCCTGCTCGTGCTCACCGTGTTTTTCGTCATGCTGGCGGAATTACTAATTTACGCACCGTCGATCGCGCGCTTCCGCCTCGCCTATCTCGCGGACCGGCTGGCGGACGCGCATATCGCCGCGCTGGCCCTGGAGGCGGCGCCGTCACGGGCCGTCGATGAGGCCCTGGAGACGCGCCTGCTGCGCCATGTGTCGGCCTACAGCGTCGAACTCCGGGTCGGCGAGCGGATGACCTACATGCTCGGTGGCACGATGCCTCCTGATGTGGATGCCGCCTTCGATCTGGACGAAGCGATGGCGGTCTCCTCCATCTGGGATGCTGCCGTTGCGCTGGTCCAGACGCGGAACCGGGTGTTGCAGGTCCGCGGCGCCTCGCCCCGCGAACCTGGTGCACGGGTCGAGGTCACGATGGATGAAGGGCCGATGCGCGAGGCGATGTTCGCTTATTCCGAGCGCATCCTGCTACTCTCGTTGGTCATATCGGCGCTGACGGCGGCGGCGGTCTTCCTCGCGCTGCACGGGCTCATGGTTCGCCCAATGAGCCGGCTGACGGAAGCGATGACGCGCTTCGGTGCGGATCCGGAAGACCAGAGCCGCATCCATGCGCCGTCCGGACGCAGCGACGAGATCGGCGCGGCCGAGCGTCAGCTGTCTGGAATGCAGCGCCGGCTCCACGCCGCCCTAAGCCACCGCGCGCATCTGGCGGCGGTGGGCGAGGGCGTGGCGAAGATCAACCACGACCTGCGCAACATGCTGGCCTCCGCCCAGCTCGTCTCGGACAGCCTCGGCGAGAGCCGCGACCCCCGCGTGCGCAAGGCGGTGCCGACCCTGGTGGGCGCGCTCGACCGGGCGGTCGCCCTATGTACACGGGTGGTGGATTTCGCCCGCGCCGGCGGTCCCCGCCTCACCCTTGAACCGGTTCTGCTGGCCGACTTGATCGACGATGCAGCTTGCACCGCCGGCAGGGACACGGCATGGGCCAATGAAGTCGGCCCCGGCATAACGGTGGAAGGCGACCGCGAACAATTGTTCCGCGTCTTCGCCAATCTTGCCCGCAACGCTACGGAGGCCGGGGCCAGGACCGTTTCGGCGACGGCAAGGCTGCGCGAGGGACGCGTGCATGTGACGGTGGCGGACAACGGCCCTGGCCTGTCCGAGCGGGCACGTAAACACCTCTTCAGGCCGTTCCAGGGCTCGACCCGGCCAGACGGGTCGGGCCTCGGACTTGCGATTGCGCGTGAGATCATGCGCGCGCATGGCGGTTCAATCCGGTTGGTATCTTCCGGCGGCGAGGGAACGGTCTTTCGACTGGATTTCGCAATGGGCAGGGAAGTGTGATGAGCGCGGCAGGGACCTGGGATCCTGGACAGTATCTGCGCTTTGGCGGGCACCGTCTGCGCCCGGCGCTCGAACTGTTCCAGCGCGTCGCGCACGACAATGTGCGCCTTGCCGTCGATATGGGCTGCGGGACCGGTGACATCGCTCGCGCCATGGCGCGTCGCTGGCCGGAGGCGGAGGTGCGCGGTCACGACCTCTCAGACGCGATGCTGGAAACCGCGGCGGCCGTGGACGCAGAGGCGCGGGTCGTCTGGTCCGCGGCCGATTTCCGCGATTGGCGGCCGGACTGGCCCGTGGACGTGCTCTACGCCAATGCCGTCTACCACTGGGCGGACGACCATGAGACGCTCTTCCCGCGTCTGCTGAGCGCGCTAGCCCCGGGAGGTGTGTTCGCAGCACAGATGCCGATGAGCTGGTCGGAGCCGAGCCATAGCGGGCTACGCGATGTGCTCGACGAACATGGCTTCGGCACGCCGGAGCTGCGCCGGCGCCTGGCGCGCAAATGGGTGGCCGAGGCCGACTGGTATTACGGCCTGTTCCGGCCGCTGGTCTCGGAACTGGACATCTGGGAGACTCGATACATCCAGGTGCTGCATGGCACGGATCCGGTGCTGGAATGGGTGAAGGGCACGGGGCTGCGCCCGGTTCTTGAGGCGCTGGAAGGCCCAGAAAAGGACCGCTTTCTCGCCCTCTACGCCGCCCGTCTGCGCGCGCTCTACCCGCCGCGCGAACGCGGCGAGACCCTCTACCCCTTTCCACGCCTATTCATCGTGGCCCGCCGGTAGAGGCGCGGGCAAACCAGCACACACCGAATTCCCGTTTCCCGTCGAAGCGATAGAGCCGACACCGAGCGACGAAGACTGGCCTGGATTAGTTTCTTGGGCCCCTTGCAAGCGAGAAAATAGGCCTGTTTCCGCAACTCCGCGTGAAGGCCGAATGCACGACCTCGGCAAGCGAAGGAGTGGACGCCCCAGACGGGGAGCAGGACTGGCAAGAAGCGAGAGAGAACCTTGGACGCTGCCTGTCA
>JAPORR010000057.1 GCA_026710105.1 Alphaproteobacteria bacterium | reverse complement strand
CCGGCCGTGCCCTGAGTGTGGCCAGTGAAATCGGCCTCAAGCTGGTCGTCCTGGACGTGATCGACGATGGCGAGGCCTTCGCGCGTCGTATGGCATTCTACCGGCGTCTTGGTTTCCAGAGCCTCCAGGACCGCCCGGTAAGGATATTCATCGCCATCGACACGATCCGGGTCATGTTCAGTGAAAGGTAGCCGGGACGGTTTGACGCATAAAATATCGCGTCAAAGGGAAGCCGCGCGCATACGCGAGCAACTTGCACGCCTTGGGGCCGAACAAGCAGCTCTTGAGGCTCGCCTCGCCGCAATCGAGGCTCAGAAGGTCTTTGAGGAAGACATACCGCGCCCTGCGGCGCCGGTCACCGGGCTTTCGCCGGCGCACGACAAGATCGCATTGTTCCGGTCGCTGTTTGGCGGGCGCCAGGATGTTTATCCGAAGCGCTGGGAAAATGCTGGCAAGGCAGGCTATGCGCCGGTCTGTGTCAACGAATGGGTGCCCCGCGTCTGCGGCAAGCCCCGGCTCAAGTGCGGCGCCTGTCCCAATCAGGCATTCCGGGCCATGACGAACGAAGCGATCGACGGACATCTGCGCGGACGCCACACGCTCGGTGTGTACGTCATGCTTGCCGACGACAACTGCTGGTTTCTCGCTGCTGACTTCGACGGGGATGCCTGGCGGCGGGATGCAGGCGCTTTCCTGGAAGCCTGCTGGTCAAAGCGCGTGTCGGCCGCCCTCGAACGCTCGCGTTCAGGCCACGGGGCGCATGTGTGGATCTTCTTCGCCGAGCCGATCCCGGCAGCCCTTGCACGCCGCCTCGGTACCCTTCTGCTGACGGAGACGATGGAGTGCCGCCCGGATATCGGGTTTGGATCCTATGACCGCTTCTTTCCGAGCCAGGACACTGTGCCGTCAGGAGGTTTCGGCAATCTCATCGCGCTTCCCCTTCAGGGCGGCCCGCGCCAGGAGGGGAATAGCCTTTTCCTCGACGGGAAGTTCGTGCCCCATGCCGACCAATGGGCATTCCTGTCCTCTCTCCACCGCCTGACGCTGGCAGAGGTCACAACCCTCGTAGACCAAGCCGGCCGAGAGGGCCGGGTCGTAGGCCTGCGCCTGCCATTGGACGAGGACGATGAGGAGCCCTGGACCGCGCCGCCGTCCCGGCACCGGGCGCTACCTGCAATCACAGGACCGCTGCCGGAACGGGTCGAAGCGATTCTGGGCGATCAGCTCTATATCCCGCGCGCTGACCTGCCGCCAGGTCTGGTCAATCGGCTCGTCCGTCTCGCCGCGTTCCAGAACCCTGCCTTCTACAGTACCCAGGCGATGCGACGCTCTACCTTCGGCATTCCCCGCATCATCGCTTGCGCGGAACTGCATTCGCACCATGTCGCTCTACCGCGTGGCTGCCGCGAAGCGATGGAGCGATTGCTCGAAGACATAGGTATCGGCCTGGACATACGCGACGAGCGCAACGCCGGACGACCGTTGGAGACTTCTTTCCTCGGTGAACTGAGCTCGGAACAGCGAACCGGTGCCGAGGCGCTGCTGGAGCATGAGACGGGCGTGCTGGCGGCGGCGACCGGGTTCGGCAAGACCGTCGTCGCCGCCTCCGTCATCGCTGCCCGCAGTACTAACACGCTGGTTCTGGTTCACCGCCGTCAACTCATGGAACAGTGGATCGCGCGGCTCGGGACGTTTCTTGATCTTCCTGCATCCGCGATCGGGCAGATCGGCGGCGGGCGGCGCAAGCCCGGCGGTATCGTTGATGTCGGTGTCATCCAGAGCTTGGTACGCAAGGGTGAGGTCGACGATGTCGTTGCGGACTACGGGCATCTGGTAGTCGACGAGTGCCACCATCTCTCCGCCGTCAGCTTCGAGGCGGTCGCACGCCGGGCGAAGGCGAAATACGTCCTGGGCTTGTCCGCCACGGTCACGCGCAAGGACGGCCACCATCCGATCGTGTTCATGCAGTGCGGCCCGGTCCGGTTCCGGATCGGTGCAAAGGCCCAGGCCCGGCAGCGCCCCTTCGAACACCGGGCGATCCTGCGCCCGACGGATTTCACTATGCCGGCCGGCATGGGTGACGAGAGACCACCGATCCAGCATATATATGCGGCCCTGGCAGCCGACGGGGATCGTAACGACCTGATCTTCGACGATGTGTTGCAGGCACTGGAGGCAGGCCGCTCTCCCATCCTGCTCACCGAGCGTAAGGACCATGCCCATCATCTTGCGGAGCGGCTCGGCCACTTTGCCCGAAACGTGCTCATCCTCAGCGGGGGCATGGGGACCCGACAGCGCCGCGAGATCATGCAGCGGCTCGATGATATTCCCGGGACGGAGGAACGGGTGCTGGTGGCGACAGGCCGCTATGTCGGCGAGGGGTTTGACGATGCCCGCCTCGACACGCTGTTCCTTGCGATGCCGATCTCGTGGAAAGGCACGCTCGCACAATATGTGGGGCGTCTTCACCGACTGCATGCGGCAAAGCGCGAAGTGCGGGTCTACGACTATGTCGACAATACCGTGCCGGTGCTCCGGCGCATGAGCGAGAAGCGCATCCGGGGCTATGAGAGCCTCGGCTATACCGTCGGGCAGACAGCCAGTCCGCCGTCGCCGGAGACTGCCGAGGACGACCTGATAGGCTATGCAAGCCCTGCCGGGATGTCATGATACGACCTGTTATGCTGGGACATGTCTCGTGTCCGCCCCGGAACCCGAAGGTCCCGGGGCGGTGAGGTCACTCTCCAGCTTCGTCCCGGCGGAACAGGATCATCCTGGGTGTCCTCGGCATCACGCAAGCGCATCCAGGCCGAGTGGGCGTCCAGGGGGGCAAAGGGGCCTCATGACGCGGGGGCAAGGAAAAACCCCGGCGCGGGTCAGGGGGACGCTGTTCGGACTCCTCAGGGCTCCTCGCGAGGCTTGTATCAGTCGACCGCGCCCGCACGACCCGCTGTGCGTTCGATCAGCGCCCGAAGCGCTGCCATCGCTTCGTCGTGCCGGCGAAGGTCCGCGCGTTCACGCGCCTCGCGATCCTTCGCCCGCTGGTCGGACGAACGGCGCATTTCGACGATGCCGCGCCAGATCAGGAAGCAGGTGGCCGCCGCACCGCCACCGGTGACGGCCGCGATCGCGACCGTCGTCCACGCCGTGATGAGTGCAGGGTCGCCCATCACGACCCTGCCTCGGAGGTGAGCGCGATGATGATCGGGGGCAAGGCCCACAGTACGAATTCGGCGCCGGCCATGATGCAACTCCTTTCGGTTGAAGATTGTAGCATGTGACGCCCAAACGGCTCCTGTCCCCCCTTCGGCATCGCGGCTGGGAACAGGGCTGCCACGAACCCGATATACAGGATTGCCGGCGAGGGGCCAGACAAAGGGGCTACCCCTCGGGACGGCGAGATGAACACCGCCAGATGACCGGGTTCCGTGCATGATCGTGGCGACAGGCCCGAAGGCGCCACCGATATGCGAAACGGGCCCCGGGGATATCGCATCGGCTGGGAAACCGGCGACCGCTACCGCGAGGATGACGACGCGGAAGAAAATGTCGATACGTCGTTGATTACAGCCCGATGGCGAGATCTATGTCAGAGGATTGCCTCCCGAGTTATCTAGTCATAATGTTAGCTAAATTGATTGGATCGGAGTGGTAGGAACATGCATATCGTCAACGTCCATCAGGCGAAGACCGAGCTTTCCCGGCTGTTGGCGCGGGTGGAAAAAGGTGAGGATGTGGTGATCGCGCGTCGTGGCGAGCCCGTCGCACGCCTCGTTGCATGCAAGGCAAGAATCCAGCGCCGGCCCGATGTCCTGAAGGGAAAGATCAGCGTCCCCGACTGCTTTTTCGACCCGTTGCCGGAAGGTGAACTGGCGGCATGGGAGGGGCGCTAGCTGTGCTAGTGCTGCTCGACACGCACGCCTTCCTCTGGTGGATCGCCGACAGCGAACGGCTTTCGGGACTGGCGCGGGGCGTGATTGCGGACGAGTTGAACGACATCGTGGTGAGCGCGGCCTCGGCCTGGGAGATCGCGACCAAGTTCCGGATCGGCAAGCTGCCCGGCTGCGAGGCGCTGGCGCTGGATGTCTCCGGTCACATTGCCGGACAGGGTTTTGCGGAGCTGGAGATCGGCGTCGCCGATGCCGAACGAGCCGGGCGCCTGCCCAACCCGCATCGTGACCCGTTCGACCGGATGCTCGCTGCCCAGGCCCTGGCGCGTGAGTTCCCGGTCGTTTCGGTCGATCCCGTCTTCGACCACTTCGGCGTCATACGCCTTTGGTGAGGGATGGGGCTGGAGGGGCCGCAGCGACTACGCCTTCCGGATATTGATGTATCTGGCGATAACGGCGGTATCCCTGCCGCCAGTCTCGTTCCCGCGCTCATGGCAACACTTCGTGAGCAAATCTGTCAGGTGAGGAACCCAGTGCATCAATCGCGCACGCCAGGCTCTGTGGGGGCGGGGCGCAGCAATGCCCCCGCCTCCTCGAAGCTTCTCCGATGGCCACGACCTGGCGACGTGATCATCCGGTGCGGTGCAAACGTCGCGGCCCTCATTCACCCTCATAAAGCTCCGGATAGAAGTGAGGTCTTCGAACGCGACCGGGTGGCGCTGCCGCGGGGGGCACCAGCACAGGCTGCCCAGAACAGACTGCTATGTGTTCGGCGTGGCCGAGACACTCGACGAAGCCGCGCTGCTCTGCGAAACCTATGCAGCCGAGAGGAGGGGCGAAGGGATGAAGATCGCGAAGGTACGGGCGGACTGGCTGCATGTGCCGATTCCGGAAGAGCGCCAGCACCGGAGCGATTTCGGAGTGGCGCGGGCCTTCGACTCGACCCTGGTGCGCATCGAAACCGATGCCGGCATCACCGGCTTCGGCGAGGCCAAAGCGGCGGTCGGTTCCGCCGGCAATAACCGGACGCTTGCCGCTTGCGTCGAACAGGAACTGGGCCCACTCCTTGTCGGCGAAGACCCACGCGACATCTCCCGCCTCTGGGATGTCATGTATAACGGCAGCCGCGCGCATTACGCGATTGCGCGCGGACATGTCTTCCCGGTGCTCGGCCGGCGTGGGCTCACCGTTTCGGCGCTCTCCGGCATCGACATGGCGCTCTGGGATATTCTCGGCAAGGATCTCGGCCAGCCCGTCTGGCAGTTGATCGGCGGGCGCCGTCAGACCGCTATGCCAGCCTATGCTTCGGGCGGCTGGGCGCCGACAGCAGGTATCGCCGCCGAGCTGCAGGGCTTTCTCGACCGGGGCGGCTTCAAGGCGGTGAAGATGCGCGTTGGCTCGGGCGACGGCACGCTCGCCCATTCCATCGCGCGCGTGCAGGCGGCGCGCGATGGTCTTGGTCCCGATATCGACATTTTCTGCGATGCCCATGGCACCTTCACTGTGGCCGAGGCGAAGCGATTCTGCCGCGCCGTGACCGACTGCCATGTCGGCTGGCTGGAGGAGCCGGTGACCGCCGACGATAAGGCGGGCCAGGCGGAAGTGCGCGCCTCGACCGACATTCCCATTGCTAGCGGCGAGAGCGAATTCACGCGCTTTGCCTTCCGCGACCTTGCGCTGCTGCGCGCGGCGGACATCTTCCAGCCGGACCTCTCCATAGCCGGCGGCATCACCGAGGCCATCCGCATTGAGGCGCTGGCCGCCGCGCACCAGATCCGCTTCGCTCCGCATCTCTGGGGCGGTGCCTGCACCTTTGCCGCTGGCCTCCAGGTGCTGGCGGCAGCGACCAGCGGCTTCATCGTGGAATACGCGCTCGGCGCTAACCCCATGCTGCACGAGCTTGCGGTGGAGGATTTTACTGTCACAAACGGCATGCTGGAGATTCCTGACCGGCCGGGCCTCGGCATCACCATCGACGAGGCCTTCGCAGTAAGACACCGCGCCGCATGACGAGCGTCGCGGTCATCGGCGCCGGCGTTGCGGGCCTGACCGTCGCCACTGTGCTGGCCGAACGCGGCGCAGAAGTGGTGGTGGTGGACCGCAGCCCTGGCCTCGGCCCCGACCAGTGCTCCTGGTATGCCGGCGGCATGCTGGCGCCCTGGTGCGAACAGGAGAACGCCGAGGCCGAGATTGTGGTGCTGGGGCAGGGTGCCGCGGATTTCTGGGCCGTGCGAACCCCGGGCGTGGTCCGGCGCGGCAGTCTGGTGATTGCGCCCGCCCGCGATAGCAGGGAGCTGCGCCGTTTCGCCCGCCGCACGGAGAACTATGAGTGGCTGGATCGGGACGGCATCGACGCGCTGGAGCCAGCCCTGGAAGGACGCTTCGCGCGCGCGTTGTTCTTCCGCGAGGAGGCTCATCTGGACCCACGCCGGGCGCTGGCAGCGCTGGCGGCGCGGCTGACGGCAGCAGGGTGCGAGCTGCGCTATGGCGAGGAGACGGCGCCGGAGGCCGAATGGACGGTGGATTGCCGGGGCCTCGCGGCCGCCGCCGACTTGCCGGAGCTCCGGGGCGTCAAGGGCGAAATGCTCTACATATCCAGCCGCGACGTGGTGCTGACTCGGACGATTCGTCTCGTTCACCCGCGCATCCCGATCTATCTAGTGCCGCGCGGCGACGGCATCTACATGCTGGGCGCGACCTCCATTGAGAACGACGAGCGGCAGCGGGTGACGGCGCGCTCCCTGGTGGAACTCCTGAGCGCCGTCTATGCGCTCCACCCGGCTTTCGGCGAGGCGGAAGTCATTGAGACCGGCGCCGAGGCGCGCCCGGCCTTTCCCGACAACCTGCCCCGACTTGTCTGTAACGGCCGTCGGCTCCATGTAAACGGCCTTTATCGCCACGGTTTCTTGCTCGCCCCAGCGATGGCCGCTAGGGCAGCAGACATCGTGCTCGGCAAAGGAGCGGAACCATAACTGTCCGCATCGAACTCAATGGCAAACCGCTTGCCACCGAAGCCGCGACGCTGGCCGACCTTCTGGAGGAAACAGGCTATAAAGGGGCCGTGGTGGCAACGGCCCTCAACGGCACCTTCCTACCGAAGGGGCTCAGGGCGGCGACACCGCTTGCCGATGGCGACGCGGTGGAGGTCGTGGCGCCGATGCAGGGAGGCTGATCGGCCTTGGATTTCTACGGCTTCAAGACCTCGTCACGCCTCTTTCTCGGCACGGCGCAATATCCCTCCCCGGCTGTTCTGGAAGCCGCGATCCGCGCGTCGGGTGCAGACATCGTCACCGTGTCGCTCCGGCGCGAGTCCGGTGCGGCGCGCGCAGGCCAAGGCTTCTGGGACCTGATTCGCTCGCTCGGTGTGCGCGTGCTACCCAACACCGCCGGCTGCCACAGCGTCCGCGAGGCGGTGACGACGGCGGAGATGGCCCGCGAGGTGTTCGAGACCGACTGGATCAAGCTGGAGGTAATTGGCGAGGACGACACGCTCCAGCCGGATGTGTTCGGCCTGGTGGAGGCAGCGCGTATCCTGACCGACTCGGGCTTCAGGGTCTTCCCCTATACGACCGAGGACCTTGTGGTGGCAGAGCGCCTGCTCCAGGCCGGTTGCGAGGTGCTAATGCCCTGGGGCGCGCCGATCGGCAGCGGGCGCGGGCTCAACAATGTCTTCGCGCTGCGTGCTATGCGGGCACATTTCCCCGATGTACCGCTAGTGGTGGACGCTGGTATCGGGTTGCCGAGCCATGCGGCGGCTGCGATGGAGCTGGGCTACGACGCCGTGCTGCTGAATACCGCCGTTGCGCGTGCAGGCAACCCGGCGCAGATGGCGGCGGCCTTCGCGCAGGCGGTGGCGGCCGGGCGGGCCGCCCGGGAGGCCGATCCGATGGAGCCGCGCGACATGGCCGAGCCTTCCACGCCAGTCATCGGCCAAGCCGTGCTCGGCGATGCTTGACCGCTTCTATCCGATCTTCGACAGCGCGGCCTGGTTGGAACGGCTGGTGCCGCTCGGCATCCGGCTCGTGCAATTGCGCATCAAGGATCGACCAGAGGCGGCGCTGCGGGCCGAGATCCGGGCGGCACAGGCGATCTGTGCTGCGCATGGCTGCCAGCTTGTCATCAACGACTACTGGCGGCTCGCCCTTACGGAGGGCTGCGATTTCGTGCATCTCGGCCAGGAGGATCTAGACAGGGCTGATCTTGACGCTATTCGGGCGGCTGGCTTGCGTCTCGGTGTCAGCACTCATGACGATGCTGAACTCAACCGAGCACTGGCGCTCGCGCCCGATTATGTCGCGCTCGGGCCAGTCTATCCGACGATTCTGAAGCAGATGCGCTTCGGCCCGCAAGGGCTGGAGCGTGTGGGCACGTGGAAGCGGCGTGTCGGTACGCTGCCGCTAGTCGCCATTGGCGGGCTCACCGTGGAGCGCGCACCGGGCGTGCGGGAAGCCGGGGCCGATATGCTGTCCGTCGTCACCGACATCACGTTGAACCCTGACCCGGAGGCGCGGGTCAGGCAATGGCTGGCCGCCACCCGCACCTGAGGCTCCGCTCAACAACACGGCCCTCGTGCAGGTAGCACCGCGAGGGGGATGG
>JAPORR010000147.1 GCA_026710105.1 Alphaproteobacteria bacterium | reverse complement strand
CTATCACTGCGCTTGACGGCATTTCCCTGCGGGTTGAGGCTGGGCGTTTTACAGCGCTTCTTGGTGTCAACGGCGCTGGCAAAACCACACTTCTCAACCTGGTGACCCGGCTTTATACGCCCCGTTTGGGACGTATTGCGGTTTTCGGCTACGATCTTAGCAGTATGCCGCGCCAGGCGCTTTCTCGTCTTGGCATTGTTTTCCAGACCCGCTCGCTCGACAACGAGCTAACAGTGCGCCAGAACCTGGTCTATCAGGGTCGGCTACATGGCATGACGGGTCGCCGCGCGCTTGCCCGCGCGGAAGTTCTGCTTGACCGGGTTGGGATGACGGGGTTCGACAGTCGCAAGGTCGCGACGCTTTCGGGCGGCCAGGCGCGGCGGGTTGAGATCGCCCGTTCCCTGCTTCACAAGCCGGCTCTTCTGCTCTGCGACGAGGCGACGGTTGGCCTTGATGTGGCGTCGCGGACCGATATTGTGGCGCATATACACGCTCTGGCTGCCGAGGAGGGTGTTGGCGTACTTTGGGCGACGCATCTGATCGACGAGATTGACGCGGACGATTCGGTTGCAGTGCTTCACAAGGGACGGCTTCTGGTGCAGGCCCCGGCTGCGGACATTGCCGGGGCCGGCACCTTGTCTGCCGCGTTTCTCCGACTTACCGGGGCGGCATCGTGAGCGGCTGGGTCCTTTGCGTTTTCGGCGTGATCTGGCGCGAAAGTCTGCGTTTTGTGCATCAGCGCGAACGGTTCATCGCCTCCCTGGTGCGTCCGCTGGTCTGGCTTCTGATCTTTGCTGCCGGCTTTCGTGCCATATTGGGCGTCTCGATCGCGCCGCCCTACGAGACCTACATTCTTTATGAGGTTTATGTGCTGCCGGGTCTGTGCGCGATGGTGCAATTGTTCAACGGCATGCAGTCCTCGCTCAGCATGGTGTATGACCGCGAGGCGGGCAGCATGCGGGTGCTGCTTGTCAGCCCCTATCCCCGTTGGTTTCTCCTGGCCGCCAAGCTTCTGGCATCGGTGACGATTTCGCTGTTTCAGGTTTATGCCTTTCTCGGGCTTGCCTGGCTTCTGGGTGTGCGGGCGCCGGGCGCGGGTTACCTGGCGGTGCTGCCGGCGCTTGTGCTGTCCGGCCTGCTTCTGGGCGCGGTCGGGCTTCTGATGTCATCTCTGATCCGCCAGTTGGAGAATTTCGCGGGCGTGATGAATTTCGTGATTTTCCCGATGTTCTTCGCCTCGACCGCGCTCTATCCGCTTTGGCGGCTTGAGGAAAGCAGCCAGATACTCGCCTGGCTTGCACGGCTTAATCCTTTCACCCACTGCGTGGAGTTGATTCGCTTTGCGTTTTATCTGAAAGTGGCGCCCCTCGCTGCCGGCGTCGTCGCGGCCTCCCTGATCGTCGTGCTCGGCTTGGCGGTGCTGGCCTACGACCCCTCGCGCGGCCTCATGGCAAGACGGCATGGTGGGCGCGTTTGAGCGGGCCTGTTTGACCGATTGCTACGGGAAGCAAGGAGGAGGATCATGAACCGGCGTAGTTTTCGCATGGGCCTATTAGCCGCGTCCGCCCTCACGATGGTCGTGGCGGCCCCGGCTGGCGCTCGCGACACGGGTTATCTGTTCGTCAGCAGCGAGAAAGACAATGAGGTTACGGTGCTGGACGGTCGGAGTTATGAGGTCGTCACCCGCATCGGCACGGCTGCCCGCCCGCGTCATCTTGCATTCAATCCGGACCGGACCCGCATTTACGCCGCCTGCGGCGACGGCGACGCCATAGACATCATCGATGTGGCCTCGTTGACGCTTGTGGACCGTATTGATGCGATAGACGATCCGGAACTGTTTGATCTCAGTGCCGACGGGCGTTTCCTTTATATCTCGCTGGAAGATGACGCGAAGCTTGGCATCCTGGACCTTGAGGCTCATCTCGCGGCCCGCGATGGCATGCCTGATCTGACCGCCGCGTCCCCGTCAGCCGATGATGATGATGACGATGGTGATGATGATGATGATGATGACGACGATGGTGATGATGATGATGACGACGATGGTGATGACGAGTTCGCCTCGGTTCCCGGCCTCACTGTCATAGAGACCGGCGACGAACCGGAAGGTGTGCTCGCCGGTCCTGACGGGCGCACGGTCTATGTCACTTCGGAAGTCGCCAATCTTGTCCATGTGATTGATCTCGCAACCAGCGCGATCGTGAAGAATGTGGTTGCCGGCAACCGCCCGCGTCGTTTTGCGTTGTCGCCTGACGGCAGCCGGTTATGGGTCACCAACGAGCTCGGTGGCTCGGCGACCGTTCTGGCCACGCATGACTACAGCACCGTCGCCACGGTAGATTTCCTGCCGCGCGGCCTGCGCCGGGAGGACGTCACCCCGGTCGGCATCACCTTCACCGATGACGGTGAGACGGTGATCGTGGCGCTTGGCCGGGCCAATCATGTCGCGTTTGTGAACGCCGCCTCGCATGAGGTCGAGGACTACGTTCTGGTCGGCAGTCGCGCTTGGAACCTGGCGCTCGACCGTGACAACCGGCGTCTCGTCGTTGCCAACGGCCTAAGCGACGATATTTCGATCATCGACATGGAGAGCCGCAAGGTCGAACGGTCGGTTCGTGTCGGGCGGGTGCCGCATACTGTGCTGATTGATGACTAGGCCCTCTCTAGGCACGCTTGTCCTGCTGCTGGCATGGCTCGCCGTCTGGCCGGCGGCGGCGGGCGAGTTCGTGATCGGCTATCTGCAGCTTCAGAACGATGCCCGTTACGGCGAAAAACGGACCTATGCGCGCTTTCTGACCGAGCCGCTCGGCCGCCCGTGGTCGGGCGCGCGGGTTGCGCTCAGGGAGATTCGCTATCACGGCGCTGGGGCCGGCGTCACATTCGCCCTGAAGCGGAAGAAGGAGTGCTGCGCGGCGGCCCTGGTCGAGGCGATCCGGGCCCTGCGGGCCGAGGGTGTGCGGTTCTTTGTGGTGGACCTCCCGGCCCCGGTGCTGGAGGCGGTGGCGGCTGACACGCGCGATGAGGGTGTGCTGCTGCTGAACGCCAGCGCGCGCGCCGACCGGCTGCGCGGCGAAGCTTGCGAACGCCATGTGCTGCATGTGGTGCCGAGCCGGCGGATGCTGGCGGACGCGCTGGCGCAATACCTCGCCTTCAAGCGCTGGCGAGACATTTTAATGCTCGAGGGGCCCGGCGAGGAGGACCGTGCGCTTGGCGAGGCCTTCCGCGCTGCCGCGCGCAAATTCGGCCTGGAGACGGTCGCCACCCGCCCGTTCGTGTTGAGCAACGACCCGCGCGAGCGGGGCCGGAACAATGTCGTGCTTCTGACCGGCAAGGACGACTACGACGCCGTGTTCATTGCGGATGCTGATGGCGAGTTTGCCCGCAATGCCTTGTATGCCACGGTTCTGCCACGCCCTGTGGTCGGCGCTGCGGGCCTTGCCGGTGTCGCATGGCACTGGGCCTGGGAGCGCCATGGCGCGCCCCAGCTCGAAGGCCGTTTTGAGACGCGCGCTGGGCGCCCGATGCGTGATTTCGACTGGGCGGCCTGGCTTGCGGTCAAAATCGTCGGGGAAGCCGTGCAGCGCACCGGCACGACAGCGTTCGAAACGCTGCGCGCCTGGGTGCTCGGCCCGGACATGGTCATTGACAGTTTCAAGGGGCCGCCTTCGAGCTTCCGGGCGTGGAACAACCAGCTGCGCCAGCCGGTGCTGCTGGCGACACAGAACTGGGTCGTCGCGCGTGCGCCGCTCGAAGGGTTCGAGCATCGCAGCAATGACCTCGATACGCTGGGCCTCGACAGGCCGGAGAGCCCCTGCCGGTTCTGATCGACCGCGGATCCGGCACAGGATGGACGTTGTCCGCCTGTCCTGAACATGCTAACGGCTTGGCTCCATGACCGTGTCCCCCGTTCGCTTCGACGCCTCGGCACCGGAAACCCGCGTCTTCGCCGATCTGGGGAGCCGGCTGATGACGGCGGTGCTGGGCCAGGATCGGGCGGCGGACCATCTTCTGGTCGCCCTGCTCGCTGACGGCCATGTGTTGCTGCAGGGGGCTCCCGGCCTTGCCAAGACCCGCCTGGCTCGCGCGCTGGCGGATGCCCTTGAGGGAGAGTTCCGCCGGATCCAGTTTACGCCCGACCTGCTGCCGAGTGATCTGGTGGGGGCCTCGATCTACCGCGCGGCAACGCATGATTTTGAGTTCCGGGCGGGGCCCCTCTTCGCCAATTTTGTCCTTGCCGACGAGATCAACCGGGCGCCGGCCAAGGTGCAATCGGCCCTGCTTGAGGCCATGGAGGAGCGGCAGGTCACAAGCGGCGACGAAACCTTCCCGCTGGAACCGCCCTTCTTCGTGGTCGCGACGCAGAATCCCATTGAGCATGACGGCACCTGGGATCTGCCCCAGGCCCAGCTCGACCGGTTCCTGATGCAGATCGACCTGGACTATCCGGGGGCAGATGTCGAGCGGCGTATTCTCGATCTGGCGGTCGCCGAGGCCACGCAGGCGTTCGACCCGCCGCCCGCCGCGCCGGTCCGCAAGGCCGAGCTCCATGCCGCCAAGGCGGCCGTCGCCGAGGTCTGGCTTTCGGAGCCGATACGGAACTACATCGTCCGCCTCGTGGCGGGCACGCGCGACGACCCGGCGCGTATCGACGGCGTCGGGGAGCATCTGTCGCATCCGGCGTCGCCGCGCGGTACAATCATGCTGGCTCGCACGGCGCAGGCGCGTGCCTGGCTGCGCGGTCGCGACCATGTGCTACCGGAGGATGTGCAGGCGCTGGCGAGCGATGTGCTTGGCCATCGGATTGGCCTCACCTACCGCGCGGAAGCCGACGGCGTCCAGCCGGGCGCGGTTATCGGCGCTTTGCTCGACGCGGTCGATGTGGTTTGAACGCCGATCGACGGCATCGAGTCTGACGCTGGAAGAACTGGCCGCGATGCGGCCGCCCTATTTGCGGGGCGAGCCCCCGCCGGGCCGGCGCGGGCCGGATGGCGAGCGTGTGGGCCAGGGCCGCGCGCGCAGCCTTGATTTCGACGGGATCGGGCCTTACGTGCCGGGCGACGATGTGCGGCGGATCGACTGGCGGGCGACCGCGCGCAGCGGCCGTGTCCAGATACGGCAATTCAGGGCGCCATCGCACCGGGCGCGCCTTATCGTTCTCGACCTGCATGCCGGCCTCTGGTTCGGCGCCCGGATCCGTCTGATGGCCAAGACGGCTGCGCTGACAGCGGCGCGTCTGGCATGGGAAGCACACGGCCTGAACGAGCGCGTCGGGCTCATGCTGCCGGGTGCGGAGGCCCCCAGCCTGCGGCGGGACCGGCGCCACATACTTCGCCTTCTGGACCAGCTTCGGCGGGCCTATCTGGCCTATGAGGAGCGGCGCGCCCTGCCACCTGGTGACCTGGCAGGCATGGTCGAGGCGGCCGGGGCCATGCTGGGGCCCGGCGATGAGATCTGCGTCGTCAGCGACTTTGCAGAGCCCCCCTTTCTGGAGCGGACCGCCGGGCTGGCTGAACTCCGTGTCATGCGTGCCTTTGTCGTCGAGGAGGCCGCTCTGCGCCATCCGCTGCCGGCGGGGCGCTATCCGTCGCTCGGTGCCGCTGGCGCCCGCGAGGTGTTCGTGATCAATCGCAGGCGTGGCGCCGCCGGTCCGGTGGAGGCCGAACGAGCGCGGGCCGAGCGCCGCCGTGCCTTGTGGGACAAAGGCTGGGAGGTCGTGGACGCGCTTGATCTCCTGCCGGCCGTGCCATGACGCCGCGGGATATTATTCTGTCGGAATTGCGGGACATTCATCTGCCGGGCCCGGCAGCGGAACGCCTCGACCTGGCATGGGAGCCGTTCGTGATTCTGGCGGCCCTTGTTGCGACGGCGGTGCTGGCGCGCCGACGCCGACGCAGCCAATGGCGGCGGGACGCGCAGCAGGAGCTTCGCGCCAGCCGCCGCGTGCAACCGGCTGGCGCGCAATGGCCCCTGCTGCTGGATCTGCTCCGCCGTAGTGCGCCGTTTGTTGGCGCGCACCCGCCGCCCGCATGCGTGTTCCTGCCTCCGGATCGGATCGGCGATGCGGAAGTGCAGGAACTGCAGGCCCATCTTCACCGGATCATCGGGCGTTGATCGAGTTCGAACGATTCTGGGCCTTTGCGCTGCTGCCACTGCCGCTCGGGGCCTGGCTGCTACTGGCTCCCTTGCCGGCACGCCGGGCACTTCGCATTCCGACCGGTGTCTGGCGACATCTGGGCGCCCTTTCCGGTACCCAGGGGGGCGGACGCATAGCGCGCGGTGCGGTGCCACGGGGTCTCGGCTGGCTGGCGCTGGTCACAGCACTTGCAGGACCGTTTTCAGAGGCCGCCCCCCTGCTCAAGCCCTCCGGACGGGATGTGATGATTGCTATCGACCTGTCCGCCAGCATGGCCGAGCAGATGAAGGGACAGGATGGGGCCCCCGTCCGCCAGGCCGATATTGTCCGACAGATGCTTCGCGACTTTATCGTTAGCCGGCAGGGTGACCGTATCGGGCTCATCGGATTTGCAAGCGAGGCCTATTTGGTGGTCCCCCTCGGCTTCGATACACAGGCGGCAGCGGCGGTTCTGGATGAGTTGGGGATCGGATTGCCGGGCCGCCGGACCGATATCGGCCAGGCCATCGGGCTTGCCGTGCAGGCCTTCCGGCGCGAACCGGCGGGTCAAAAGGTGCTGCTGATCGTCTCGGATGGCGAGGCCAATGCCGGCAGTATCGCAGCGATCGATGCGGCGCGGATTGCAGCCGCAGACGGCATCGTGATGCATATCGTCGGCTTCGCCGACAGGATCGACAAAAGCAACTCGGAGTTCCTGCGCACCATCGCGGCAGAGACCGGCGGGCGCTATTTTGAGGCCGTGTCTGCGACAGCGCTCGACGCCGCGCATCAGGCGATTGGGGATCTTGTTCCTGCGAACCGTAAGGTTAGCCCGCTAACCCGTGACTGGAGCTGGGCGCCTCTTGCGCTCGCCCTCGCGGCGCTTGCATGGATTGTCTGGCTGGAAGGCCGTGACCCTTGACCTTCGCCGAGCCCCTGGCACTGTTGCTGCTGCTGCCGGTTGCCGTGGCGGCATTGCGGCGACGGTTGCCGGGCGGGCGGCTGCCGGGGGCTTGGCGCCAAGTCGTGGACCCGTTCCTGCAACCCGTGCTCGCCGCCGGCATTGTCGACCGTCGTGGCTCTCAGACAAAACGCGCACTCGTGACCGCCACCTTGCTCGTGGTGGCCCTTGCCCGCCCGCTGGTCGATTTCGACAAGAGGCCGGATTACGCCAATCTCGCCGGGCGGGTGATCGTGCTCGATCTGCATAAGGAAGCGCCCACAAGCGATGTGCGGATCGTGGCGGCCCGGCTGATCGAGTCCGTGCCGCCAGTCCCGACTGCATTGGTCGGTGTTGCCGGAGAGGCCTATACCGTCGTGCCGTTCACCACAGACCGGCGTCATCTGGCGCGCTACCTCCAGGCCGCCGCTCCGGAACTCATGCCCGTGCCGGGCCGGGCGCTCCATATCGGCCTTGCCCATGCCGAGACGGTGCTGAAGGGCGCTGGCATCTCCATCGGGCAAATCGTCCTCGCTTCTGGCGGCGCGGCGCCGGCGCCAATGGTAGAGCTGGCATCCTCGGGCACAAGGCGGGTCGTGCTGCCGGTATCGGGGCATGGCTGGCAGGCCTTCGCACAAGCCTATGATGCGGAACTCGTTGCTCCAGACCGCCTTTCTGACATCTCCTCCGGACTCGAGCGCGCCGTGGCTCGCAAGCTCAGCCGCAGCGCAGCTGGTGAGTTCACCAATCTCGCACCCTGGTTGACAGGGGGCGCCATGCTGCTCTGGCTCGGCTTTTTCCGCCGGCGGGCCGCGCCATGACCGCGCGCGTCGTGAGCCTCGCCCTGCTCGTCTTGCTGGCCGGCAGCACCGCATGGCTGGTGCCGCGCAAGCCGCCAGACCGCTTCGCCGCAGCCATCCAACTGCTCGAGCAAAAACGAGCTGAAGACGCAAGCTATCTCTTCCGCGATCCGTCCTGGCGGGGGATCGCGGAATATCGCGCCAAGCGCTACTTCCGCGCGCTCGGCGCGTTCGTACAGGAAGAGAATGCACGCAACCTCTACAATCTCGGCAACGCCTATGCGCAACTCCAGGAATGGGCGGGGGCCAAATCCGCCTATCGTAAGGCCCTGCGTCTGGACCCGGGTCATGAGGATGCGCAGCACAATCTTGCCGTCGTGATCAGGGCGGAGGCGCGCGAACAGGAAATCCTCGATGAGCAGCGCGCAACAAAGCGCGCAGGCCGCTGGCACGATGGTAATCGGGAGAGTAAGCCGGAAGGAGGAGCCGAGCCGGCCGACAGGACCGAGCAGGGCGGCGGGAGCGACGGTGAGCAGCGCGCTGCCGACACAAAATCGTCTGAGGCCGGGCCAAGCGACCGCCCGGGCAAGGCAAGTGACAAGCCGCTGACCCAAGAGGCGCGGGGTGGCGCCTCCGACGGCCGTGCCGACGAGGAGGCGACCCGGGTTCTAGAGGGTGGCGCCGGGCGAGCAGCGGCTCTGCGGGAGAGCCG
>JAPORR010000038.1 GCA_026710105.1 Alphaproteobacteria bacterium | reverse complement strand
CACCAAATGGCTCACCCAGTCGGTCAAGGCGGCGGAGGCCGACAAGGACGAGCAGATCATCGCGGACACGTTGTGGGGCCTGATCGAGGAAGGCCGCCTCTCGATCCAGCGCGGCGGCTATGTCGTGCGCCGGGGCCGCGGACGGGTCATCGTCAAAGCCGCGTAGGCTCTCTCTCGCATTGCAGGGCGGTTGGGAGAAAGCACACCCGGGCGCGTCGTTTCCGACTACCGCGCTGACCGGCAAGATCTGACTCGAAACCCGGTTTCTGTCACCCCGTCCCCGCAGCCGGGACATACAGCTACAAACACGACGGGACCATGGCGAAAGAAGACGCGTTCCAGAGTTGGCTTGAGGAAGGCGGGGCGGGGTCCGCCAAGTCCCGACACACACGCGTGTTCGCCGTGCGAACAATTGAACAGAAACTGGATGCGCTCGGAATGCCGTTCCAGGATCTGGACGAAGCCTGGGAAGCAGACAGGTTCGAATCTCTGAATCGACGACTGCGCCGGATGCGCGAGGATGCCCGCGACGGGGGACAGGATTACCGGGTTCTGATGCCGGGGTCCGACAATCCCCACAAGCGGCTTTCGAGCTGGAGTAGCTGGCTGAGACAATACGGCCGGTTCCTCGCCGGCGAGTCCCCCGCTCCAACGAATGCTCCCCTCGCCGCCAGCGAAAGCCGGGAAACGCCCATGTCACCTCCTTTGAACCTCATCCTGTACGGCCCTCCCGGTACGGGCAAAACGTTCTCCACCGCGGCAGAGGCTGTCCGGCTTTGCGGCGAACCGGTTCCCGAAGACCGCGAGGAGCTGATGCAGGCCTATCGGCGGCTCGCGGCGGCCGGCCGCATCGAGTTCGTCACCTTCCATCAGTCGATGTCCTATGAAGATTTCGTGGAAGGCCGCCAGCCGACGACCGGAGCGGACGATAACGACGACAACACCGTCGGTTTCCGGCTGGAAACGGTTCCTGGCATCTTCCGGCGCATCGCGAGGCGTGCAGAGACCAGCAGGGGCCTGTCGGCCGAGGGGGAGGCGATCACCGTCTCCGGGCGGCAGATATTCAAGATGTCGATCGGTGAAGCGAGCAACCCTGAAGACGCGCATCTTTTCAAGGAGGCCATCGACGGCGGCTACACTCTGCTCGGCTTCGGCGACATCGATTGGAGCGATGACCGATACGCCAGCCGGGAAGCGATTATCGAAGCCTTGGAAAGTGACGTCACGGCCCGTTCAGGGGCGGTCCAGATGCCGTTCATCTTCCGCAACTGGGTGCGCCAGGGCGATATCGTCATCGTGTCGAAGGGCAATTCGCTGTTCCGGGCGATCGGCGAGTTCACCGGCGACTACGAATTCCACCCCCGGCCCGAGGGCGACTACGCCCATCGGCGCGCCGTGCGCTGGCTCTGGGTCGACCGCCAGGGCGTGTCCGTCAGCGAGATCTACTCGCGGCGCTTTACGCAGAAAACGATCTACAAACTCTTTACAGACGAACAACTCAACATCCCGGCGCTCGAGCGCTATCTGAACAGCCGGCAAGGCGAACCGGAAGCCTTCGTGCTGATTATCGACGAAATCAACCGCGCCAATATCTCCAAGGTGTTCGGGGAGCTGATAACGCTCCTCGAACCGGACAAGCGTCTGGGTCAGCCGAACGAACTGAAGGTCCGCCTGCCTTATTCCCACGATGAGTTCGGCGTGCCCTCGAACCTGCACATCCTGGGCACAATGAACACGGCGGACCGTTCGATCGCGCTGCTCGACACGGCGCTGCGCCGGCGCTTCATCTTCCGCGAGATGATGCCCGATCCATCGCTGCTGGCCGCTGAAGCATGCGAGCTGGACCTGCCACGCCTCCTTGAAACGCTCAATGAGCGGATCGAATATCTCTACGACCGCGAGCACCGGATCGGTCATGCCTCTTTCATCGGCTGCGCCTCGCGCGCCGATGTCGATGCCGTCATGCGGCACAAGGTGATCCCGCTGCTGGCCGAGTATTTCTTCGAGGACTGGGAGAAGGTCGCAGCCGTGCTGGGCGACGTGGAGCCGCATGAAGGGCCGATAGAAGGCGGGTTCCTGAAGCGCTCGGTTCTCAGGGCACCACCCGGGCTCGAGGATGCCCTGCCGCGCTTCCGTTGGGCCGTCCGTTCGGAAGACGAAGGCTTCGACTATACGGGCCTCACTGACGCATGATCCGCCGCACCGTCCGCGAATGGGAACGTATTGGCTATGGCGCGGACGAGACTGAGATTCCAGAGCCGTATGCGGATCAGATCGCGGCGGCGGCGCGGGCATCGACCTTCTCGGGACCCGGCGGCGAAGGGGTGCTGGAACACGGCCGCAAGGGCCTGCGCGCTCGCGGCGTGGTCGGGGTGGTGGCCGCGCGCGACTGCCAGCTTGAAATCCTGCCGAAGATCGAAGGCGCGGGCGAAGCAGGCGTGGATGATGCCACGCTGCCCAACCGCTTGATCCACATGCTGGCCGTGGCGCGGGATATCCGGATAGATCCCGGGTCCGCGGCGCAACTTGCCTGGCAGCACGACACTATTCTGGAATTGCTGATCCGGCTCTTCTGCAACAAGCTCGCCGACGCCTTGCGCCAGGGCATGCCGCAACAATATACCGACCGGGAAGACGACCTCCCCGCCTTGCGCGGACGCCTGGACATAACCCGCCAGTTCTCGGTTCTTGCCGCCTCGCCACAGATGCTGGCCTGCCGGTTCGACGAGCGTTCGCCTGACACTGCACTCAACCAGGTCATGAAGGCGGCCACCAGCAAGCTATCCCGTCTTGCCCGGGCACCGGACAACCAGCGGGCGCTGCGCGAACTGGGGTTCGCCTATGCGGACATTTCGGAAGTGCCGCCCGGCGTCCTGCGCTGGGACCGGATCGTGCTCGACCGGACGAACACGCGATGGTGCGAATTGTTGTCGTTGGCACGCCTCTTTCTGGAGGACCGACACCAGCAGACAAGCAGCGGCTCCATCGACGGTTACGCCCTTCTGTTCGAGATGAACGTCCTCTTCGAGGACTATGTGGCGAGGCTGCTGGCCCGGGCTCTTGCTGCAGACGCCGGGCTGCGCGTTTCGGCGCAAGGCGGGCATCGCGACTGCCTCTTCGAGGGCGAGACGGGACGGTTCCGCACACGGCCGGACCTGATAATCCGGGAAGGCGGCAAGGTCGCCGTCATCATCGACACGAAGTGGAAGCGCCTCGCGGCCAGAACCCACGATCCCAAACGCGGCGTGAGCCAGGGCGATGTCTACCAGTCGATGGCCTATGGCCGACTCTACGACTGCCCGAATGTCGTGCTGCTCTATCCCCACCATGGTGGGCTGCCGCCCGCTCCGGTCTTCGCACGATACTCCATCGCCGAGTCCGGTGCGCCGGAGAGCCTCATCGTGGCAACCCTCGACGTTGCCGGACTACGCCGGAAATGTCAGGCCACGCTCCGTGATCTGGTCATGGATTGCCTGAATGACGTCGTTGCTCTTTGAGAAGCGGCGATAGGCTGCCGATATACGCCGACGCCGGTTTTGCTGGCCGACTCGGCCGGCAAACCGCCGCAATCTCGCCGCCACAAATAAAGTCGTCAGCGCCCTTTTCTGGCGGCTCTTCTGAGCCACTCATCGACCGCCACGCGGCTCAGTGGTTCCCCTTCCAATGGGGCAGCCAAGGCCTTCTCAGGCAAGCAGTCTGTCATTGAAGGGAATGTTCGAAAGCTGATTCTTCGACTGATTCTGAACGATCGCCAAGCACCCGGAGCGCCCTTGACAATAAATAGTGCTATTTGCTATCTCTAAGGAACCAAGTCCAAGGAGGATACGATGTCTCGGACCGTTACGGTATCTACGGCCGTCTTCGCGGCGATCTGGGCGAACCGCAGAGAGGGCGAGGAAACGGAGAACGCGATCTTGAGCCGCATGCTCGGCTGCGGCGGAGAAGCAGGGGCAAACGAAACCGTCGCCGAGGGCGACGGCGGCGTCCACGACAGCCGGAACAATGCCCATTTTCCCGAGGGCTTCGAGGTGTTCCGGAACTACAAGCGCAGGGAATATAAGGCGATTGCCAGACAAGGTGTCTGGCTGCGCGAGGACACCGGGGACCGATATCCCACGCTGAATCAGCTCAACGAGTCTATTGTCTCCGGCAACGAGAACGTCTGGAACGGGAACTGGAAGTACCGAACGCCGGAGGGTGTCTGGCGGTCGATTGACACGTTGCGCAGCTAATTCTGTTCAACGGCGCATCCGGAGTCGCAGATAACTTGACGCTGACATGATGGTGAGCGCATGCACCTTTCGAATATCACTGTGCGAAACTTCCGCCAGTTCGGCGAAGGGGCCTCCGAACTGCAAATGGATCTCCAACGTGGCGTGACTGCCCTTGTAGGGCGGAACGACTCTGGAAAATCGGCTATCATCGACGCTATCCGGTATGCGCTGCTGACCCGCGATCAGCAATTCATCCGGGTCGAGCCAGAGGACTTCCATATCGACGACGCGGGCCAGCAGGCGAACGAAATCTCCATTGCCTGCACCCTGGCGGGGCTGACCGACGCCGAAAGGGGTGCCCTCATCGAGTACCTGTCCTACGAAGGCGATGACGTGGTGACGCACGTCAACTGGACGGCGCGCAGGATCGGCGAAACTCCTGGCACCCGCCGCTGGATTGACATTTCGGTGCGCAGCGGCGTCGACGGCAGAGGCCCCGCTTTTGAAAGCTCAGTTAGGGGACTGCTGTCCTCTGCTTATCTCCGGCCACTTCGCGATGCCGAACGTGAGATGTCGCCGGGGCGCGGCTCGCGCCTATCGCAAATCCTCTCAAACGTGCCGGAGATTGGTCAAGGTGAGGCTTTCGATGCCAACAACGTCCCACAGGATGCGGACGCCTTGGCACAGCTTAGCCTGGTCGGCCTCGGGGACTACATGCGCCACAGTGTCAGGGGGCATTCAGGTATCGGCGGCGCGCAGAAAGTGATCAACGAGGAGTATCTCAAGTCACTGTCGCTCCATGGCGACGACATCCGCGGTAAGATCGACGTTTCCGAGGGCGGCACGGAAAGCGCACGGCTCAGGCAGATTCTGGAGCGGCTCGAACTCGGGTTGCACAACGCGTCCGGCAACGCCATGGGGCGCTACGGTCTAGGTTCAAACAATGTGTTGTTCATGGCGTGCGAGCTTCTGTTGCTGGGCAAGGAACCCGAAGGGCTGCCGCTGCTGCTGATTGAGGAGCCCGAAGCACATCTTCACCCGCAACGACAGATTCGCCTGATGGAATTCCTCACGCAGGCGGCCAGCGGGAAGATCGAAGGGGTCGAACGCCCGGTACAGGTCCTGCTTTCGACGCACAGCCCGAATCTCGCCTCCAAAATCCCGCTCGCCAACCTTGTTCTTCTGCAAGGGCGTCACGGCTTCCCGTTAGCGAACGGCCATACTGAGCTTGATAGGGGGGACTATCGATTTCTTGAGCGCTTCCTTGATGTCACCAAGGCGAACCTGTTCTTCGCACACGGGGTGCTGATCGTCGAGGGAGACGCCGAGGCTATCATTCTGCCTGTGCTTGCGAAGCTGGTCGGCAGCGACCTGACGGAACACGGTGTTTCCATCGTCAATGTCGGCGGCAGAGGCCTTCGCCGGTTCAGCCGGATATTTCAGCGCAAGACTAAGGACGGCCCGATGATCGGAATTCCGGTAGCCTGTATCGCCGACATGGACGTGATGCCCGATTGCGCGCCGGAAATCCTTGATCTCGTCAAGGGCGACGCCGATCCGAAATGGCAGGCCAGTGGCCGCAGGTGGAAGGCTGTTCGCGACTTCGGCGACGACGAGAAAACACGCGCCATCGCTTTGGCTGGACAGCGCGAACGACTGAAGGAACACGACGGACAGTCGGTGATGACCTTTGTCGCCGATCACTGGACGCTCGAATACGACTTGGCGTATTGCGGCCTCGCTGAACAGGTCTATGTCGCCGCCTTGCTTGCGAGGAACGACGATCCTCTGAACGAGGAACGCAAGAAGCGGGATGATGTCATCGCCAATGCCAAGGCGGAATTCGCTTCGCTCAAATTCGAAGCAGGCGGCAACAACGCGGCATTGTGCTCTTGCATCTACCGGCCTTTTCATTCAGGTGGCGCATCCAAGGCAGTGGCGGCGCAGCACCTTGCGGAACTCCTTGTCGAGGACTTCGACGAAGGCAAGCTCGACGCCGCCAAGCTGCGCGCGAAATTGCCGACCTATCTCCTGCAAGCCATCCAGCAAGTGACAACGCAACCACTGCAGCCAGTTTCGGCGCCTGCCGCTGACGGGGACAGCGATGCCTGATGCGGACTCCCTGATACCCGAGATCACCGACGACGAAATAGACAGCGTTTGCGAGCTTATGGGGCTCGACGGGTTCGACGTGCCCCGACGCGCATTCCTGAAACGCCGCACGACAGTCGATGTCTCCGCCTGTCCCGGCAGCGGCAAGACAACGCTGATCGTCGCAAAACTCGCAATCCTCGCCGGCAAGTGGCCGCACCGGACGCGGGGAATCTGCGTCCTGTCCCATACCAACGTGGCCCGCGAGCAGATCGAGCACCGGCTCGGGCGCTCCATGGTTGGACAGAGACTTCTTTCCTATCCTCACTTTATCGACACGATACACGGCTTCGTAAACCGCTTCCTCGCGCTGCCTTGGCTCTATTCGAATGGGTATCCGTCGCCGACCATCGACGACGATGTGACGACCTCCTACAGGCGCAGCGTACTGGGCAAGGATTACTTCGGAGTGGAGGCTTTCCTGTCCAAGAAACGCAGCGGCTTTGACAAGCTACGTCTCTCCGACCGCCATATGAGCTTCGACCTTGGCGGAGGCCCGTTTCCCGCTGGCCCTTCGTCGAAGAGCCATCAGCATGCCAAACGCGCGATCAAGGCCGCCGCCACCGCTGGGTATTTCTGCTACGATGAAATGTTCGTCTGGGCGGACGCCCTTCTTGAAGATTATCCGGCGGTACCGGACTGGCTCGCGCACCGTTTCCCGCTGGTCATTCTTGACGAGATGCAGGACACCTACGAGCGACAGGCTTCCTTCTTGAGCGCCGTGTTCCCTCGTACGTCGGACAAGATAGTTGTCCAGCGGGTGGGCGACCCCAACCAGCAGATATTCGACCTACCGGACTCGGGCTCCGGCGCGGCGGAACCCTTTCCCGACACCGATTCGGCTCGTTGTCTCGGGATACCGAACAGCTATCGGTTCGGATCGCAGATCGCGGCGTTCGCATCGCCGCTCGCCATGCAGCCGGTCGGTTCATCCGGACTCTGCGGGATCGGGCCGAGATCGAAAGGCCGCCCCGCGCTGCCGTGCAGGCATGCAATTTTCGTGTTTCCCGATGACAGCACGGACGGCGTCCTCGAAGCCTACGGCGCATATGCGCTCGACGTTCTAGGACAGGACCTCGCAGCGAAGGGTCCCGTGACGGCGGTCGGACATATCCATCAGGACGATCCTAAGGTGACGCCCGGACACGCCTACTATCCGAAGACGGTCAGTCACTACTGGGACAGCTACTCAGTAGACATATCCCGCAAGGGTCCGCATCCCCAGACCCTTGTCCAGTATATCCGCGCAGCGCAGGGACAGGTTGCCGACCGCCGCATTCTGTCACCCGGAGTCGACAAGATCGCATCGGGCGTTATTGAACTTGCACGCCGTATGGGAGACATCGGCGAGCTTAGTCGCAAGGCGCGTACCCACCGCGCCATTATTGCGGCGCTCGCGAACGACGCCGCATCGCTGGCGGCCTATCATGAGTTCTTGCGGGAGTTTCTCGTGGATAGGACCGCGCTCTTCGAGGCCGAATGGAACCGCCGGAAGGACGGCATCATGGCTATCGCCACCGCGCTCTGCGCGGGAGACACTGACATGGCGAGGGCAGAGAGGTTTCTGGCCTGGCCGAAAGACGATCCTTCTCTGGACGGGACAGGCACGCCACCACCGGCCGATACAGGCGCAAACGTGTTTCGCTTCAGTGACGGCAACAGGAATATCGACATCCGGCTCGGTTCGATTCATTCCGTGAAGGGTCAAACCCACCTCGCTACGCTCTTGCTCAGCACCAACTGGTACAAACAGCATTCCGCGATCCAGATAATGCCGTGGCTGCTGGGGAAAAAGGCTAATGGAACGGAGGTAGGCAAGCAGGATTTGCAGCGTCTGCTGCATACCTATGTAGCCATGACCCGTCCCAGCCATTTGTTGTGCCTTGCGGTTCCGCGTTCCGCCTTGGGCGAAGGCAAGGCTGCCGATCAAACGGTTGCCGTGCTCAGGGGAAAAGGCTGGCGCCTCGCCGAGATAATTGATGGGGCCACGCAATGGTGGGATTGAAACGTCACGCGTCTACCACGCCGGAAACCCTCGTGCCTCATCCACCCCGATCGCGAGAGCACCCCCCAACATCTTCCGTAACTGGAAGCAGGGGAAGAGCTTATCCCGATAGTTCAAACGGTTAGGCTAAATCAGACCATGACTTCGATCAAATGTCGGTTCGGTGGTTGCGAGCCGGCGCAACGAGATCCTCATGCTCCGCTGGAAGGAGGTCGATCTCGAGGCGCG
>JAPORR010000075.1 GCA_026710105.1 Alphaproteobacteria bacterium | reverse complement strand
GCGGCCCCGCCATGACCGGCGCGGAAGCCTTCGAGGCGGTCATGGGACGCGGCAATCCCCTCGCGCTCGTCAATGGCTGGCGGCTCGCACGCCGACGCCTGATGGGGATGGACCGTATCGAGATCGAAGGCCCGGCGGATACCGACATGGCCGTGCTAAAGCGCCTGGGATGCACCGTCGAGATCGTTTCCTTCCGCGCCCGGATATTCGCGCCCGATGCCGGCGTGGTCGAGCGCGTCCTCGACCGCTGGCCGCTCATCGCCTGAACCCGCCGCCATCCGTATAGCCGGCCCGCTCGCAGCTGTCGGCAGACCGCCACTTCCCTCACCGGCGCGGCCGGGCTACATCCTCCCGACGCGCTGGCCCTTCCTCCCCGACAAGGAGATTTCAGCCATGACCGCGCAGACACTCCCCGACGAACCCGACTTCTGCTTCGTGCCGGCCTACGACATCGAGGTCGATGTGCAGCAGATCCGCATCGTCAGGCCTCGCCGGGCATGTCCCCACGGCGCTGATCGCGCTCGACCTCGACGATGCCCTCGCCATCTGCGACAAGCTCAACCGAAGGCTCGGCTACGACCGCGAGGCTTGGACCGCCATGGCAGCCGCCTCCATGCACGCCGAGGACGACGATCCCGAGAGTGACGCCTGGCACTGAGCGGTGATCTTTCGGCGGGTGCCCCCGGCCTCAGCGCCCTGCTTAAATCCGAATCACATTCAGAGGGGCGGCCTCTGCCTCGAGCAGCGGCGCATCAACTGTCTGTTGCCCGGCTCGGCTCGTATGGCATTGCAGGTTCGTGGAGAAACCTTTCAGCCACTCCAAGACCCAGCTCCTCGATTGCCGCCTCCGCTGCACCCGGCAGTTCGTCCACGGCCCGTTTCCAGTCGTCCATCTCGATCTTCACTTCCGTCGTCGGCGCGTCAACCCGGACGACCCTGTCAGCACCAATAAGCAGTCCCGCTTGCCCGACAGCATTCTGAGACTGAAGCTGCATCGCCGCGAAGATCACCTTCCGCCATGCCCAGAAGCCGCCGCTGACAATCTTGCGTTGATCGACAACGTAGGGATCGACGCCACATCCGAGGCTCAGAATGCGAACCTGCTCTGCCTTGACCGTAAAGCAGGTCAACGCATCTACAAGGCCGATCATGACTGGGTTGTTCGCCCATACCCCGCCATCAACAAAGGTGTAGCCGCCATCTTCCAGCGGCCGAAAGAACGTCGGAGCCGCTGACGTTGCTTCGGCCACCTTCGTCATGAACTCACCCCCATCTTTCCGGAAATCGGGGTGGTGCGGTGTCTTGAAGATATAGACTTCCCCATACCGTCCATCGAAGGAAGGGATGCAGAGGCGCGTCGTTGCCTCGCCGAACTTCCGATCGCCCAGCGTCTCCTGCAGAATCCCCTTCAGCGCCTTTCGGTCGTATCTGTACTTGAACACCTGACATGCACTTCGAAACCGTCGGAGGACTCCCTCGATCGCTCTCGGCCTGATCGGCGGGAAGATGTCGCATCCGCGATGGACATAGAGGTCGCGCAACTCCGCGGCCGTGAAGCCCGCTCCCAGGCCCACGGCCAGAATCCCGCCGGTCGACGTCCCTGCGATCAAATCGAAATACCGCGCCACCGATTTTCCGCCAAGGTACCTCCGTTCGAGCCCCGCCAGGAAAGCGGCGGGGAATATCCCTCTAATTCCGCCACCATCGATCGAAAGGATACGAAACGGCCGACCCTCCGGCCAAGCGAGCGGAACACGCCGACGATCAAGCGCCCCCGACGACCGTCTCGGCGGCCCTTCACCCACTGGCCCCGGCATCACGCCGCCCGCTCCTTTGTCGGATGAACGCCGCCGCCCGCCCACTTTCCCGTCGCGAGCCAACCTTCATAACAGGCCAGCCAGTCGATGGCCCAGGGAATCGTCGTGTCGGCAACCGCATGGCGGAAACTCCATTCCTCCGATCCCGGAAGGTACAGGCACAGGATGGGGCGGTCCGGACACAACCTGTTCGGGTAGATGTGCGGGATCGCTTCCTCCGGCTGTTCCGGCCGCCGACGTAGAAGCGGGTCGACCACAGTGACTCGGGGCGCATATCTCGCGATCACCGCATTGCTCAATTGCCTGCCGAAGCACATCGACACGCGCACGATGTAGCGCATGGCCAGCGGCCGCAGCGGCCCTTCCCAAGTCACCAACCAGTCCGTCGCGCCAACAAGCACCCTGAAGTCCGGCCACGCCCGACGCATCTGGTCCATCTGTGCCTGTATCGACAGGGTCATCGATCGTCGTCGTCCGCACCGAAGAACGTGTGTTTGGGCGTAGCGACGGACGGCGTCGAGACGGCCGCGGCAGCACCCGGCAAGACCAACCCGCCTATGCCGGTGCGGTACCGACTTTGGCCGCCGCGTATCCCGCTGCCGACTTGCTCGTTGAAGGTCCGGAAGGCTTCCCTCGTTGGCGCTTCGCCGAACAGCTCGATCATGATCTTCTGCATTTCGCCCAAGTCGCACCCCTCGATCAGGCGCTCGACCTGCCGAACCAGGTTCTCGAGGTCGTCGATGAAGATCGCCTGATCGCGCAGCGTGCCGGGCCACCGGTCGGTCAGCACATCTTCGGGACAAACGGGGTTGGCGATGTGGACGAGTTCCCCCAGCCCCTGGCACTGGCGGAACACGTCCAGCATGTGCCGAGCCTGGTGGAGCAGTTCTTCCGACAGCCCATCCGTATGGTTCGCCGCATCCGCGGTCAGCTTGGCGAACATGATGGACGGAGGCTTGCGCCCGTATCGCGCATCGTACTGCACGTTGCGCCAGCGCTTCAGAAGCTGCAACACGATCACCGCCTTGGACTTCCGGAACGCCGGTTTCTGCGAAGGCACAGGCTCGCTCTCAGCCTTCTCCGCAAGCACTCGCAACGCTTCCTCGTACTCCCACGCGCGTTTTTCGAAAATGTCGGCGAAGGCCTGATCGTTCGGCGTGTTCAGCTTGAACCACTCGGCGAATCCGTGGGGATTCGCAATCAGGCGGTAGCTTGGCTCCTGCGGCGCTTCCGCCCTGTGATGGAAGATCACGCTCTGCCGCTCCGGCGTCCCGCCCATGCGTACCACAGGCGTCACATCCAGATGCATGTCGTCGGAGTAATCCACGGTCACGCAGCGCGTCCGACGCTTCGCCATCCGGTAATACCGCGATCCGGGTTCCCCCCGGATCGCCTCGAACAGCAGATCCAGGGCGTCTTTCGGCAATACACTCAGCGGCAGATCCAGCTGGGCGACGACGTCGATATCGAATTCGTCGGTCCGCATCCTTGAGGCGATCGTCGCCCCGATCGCCATCGAGCCCTGGGGATAGAACAGCACGACCCGATCCTTCAGCGGGCTTCCGTCGCGCTCAATCCAGGCGTTGATCGTCTCGTAGCGACCGATGGCCTTGCTGTAGTCCGTCCGTGACAGTTGTACCCTAATCGCCACGTCGGCCAGCAACAGGTCCACCGGATCGGTCAGCGCCTGTCGCAATGGGTCATGCCTTCGTGTCATCGCATCATCCTTCCATGTCCCCGGTCAAAATCCGTCCCTGGCCGCTGGGCCGTACCATGGGTTGCGCATGGCGACTTCGCCATGCATATTGTGTCGGAACATATATGAACATGAATGGCGAGAACGTCAAGTGCCGGATCGCGAAATCGACATTTCCGAGGATCCCATCCCCTCGGATGCTTTCCCTCAAAGGCTGAGGATCGCGCGTGAGATGCGGGGATTGGACCAGTCCGCCCTGGCGGAGAAGTCGGGCCTGCCCCCCTCCTCGATCTCCCATTTCGAGGCCGGCTCCCGTAAGCCGTCCTTCGAGAACCTGCGGCGCCTCGCCAACGCCCTGGAGGTAACCACCGATTACCTGCTGGGCCGGGCCGACGATCCCGAGGCCTATGCCGATGCCGACCCGCTCTATCGCGACTTCAAGAACCTGTCTTCAGAGGATCGAGAGCTCGCCCAGTCCTTCATGAAGATGCTCTCCGACCGCAAGAAGCGTGGCGAAGAGGACGCGTGAATGCTGGCTCCCATGCGATACCGGATGGCAAAGCGCAAGGCGGAAACGTTCCTCGCCGACCGGGGCATCGCCAGCCTCCCTGTCGATCCGATCGCGCTCGCCGAGAGCCTCGACATCGTCGTCGAGCCTAAGCCGGATACGGTCGGGGGCGTTTCCGGCATGTTGGTTCGCCATCAGGACATATTCGGGATTATGTACGCCACCCACATCAACAATGAAGGCTTTCAGAGGTTCAGCATTGCCCACGAAATCGGGCACTATGTGCTCGACGGCCATGTCGATCACATCTTCCCGTCCGGCGACGGCCTTCATACATCCGAAGCCGGCTTCGTTTCCGGCGATCGCTTCGAACTGGAAGCCGATCACTTTGCCGCCGGTCTCCTGATGCCCGAGCCCCACTTTTCCCGAGAAGTTCTTCGCTTCGGCGACGGACTCGAAGCGGTCGAGGGCATGGCGCGCAAGTGCCGTACATCATTAACGGCCACGGCAATTCGATATGCCGAAACAGCTTCGGTGCCGGTCGCCGTCGTGATGAGTACCGGCGGTACGGTCGACTACTGCTTCATGTCCAAGAGCATTCGGGACTTCGACGGCCTGGAATGGCTCCGCAAGGGACAGCCATTGCCGGCAGGCGTCGAGACCGACCTCTTCAATCGCGATCCCGCCAACGTCCTGCGGACACGACGCAGCCACGCAGAGACCGATCTTCGTGACTGGTTCGGCGGTCCTCGCTCCATGCCGGGCACCGAGGTGATGATTGGCCTTGGACGATATGGCAAGACGCTAACGATACTCTCTTCGAACCTATTCGCTGACGATGAGCCTGACGAAGAATATGAGGACATGGAGAAACGCTGGACAGCGCGTTTCCGCAGGTGAGGCAAAGTCCGTACGAACGGCCTATCGATTGCGCTGCAACCAAGCATCCGCGTCTATCCGTCGGGCTCGTATCCATGGTCAACTGCACGTTGTCAGCCACGGGCGGCCGCCCGTGTACCGAGCACATGGGCACCGCTGCGCTGCCGGCCCATTGGACAGGACATGCTCTTGTCATTGTCCGCAAAATGCTTATGTTTACGGACGGAAAGGAACAGTGGCAATGTCCGTCGCCGAAGCCATCCGCACCGATCTTCGCAAACTGCCGAGAGGCAAGCCCTTCACGACCTCGCGCTTCGCCGCCCACGGTCCGCGCGGCACCGTCGACCGCGCTCTTTCCCGCATCGTGGAGGAGGGCGGGATTGAGCGCCTTGCCCGGGGCGTCTTCGTCCGCCCCAGGAGGAACCGCTATGTCGGCAGCGTCGTTCCGGGTATTGCCGAGATCGTCCGGACCATCGCCCGGGACAATGGCGAGACCGTGCAGATTCACGGCGCCGAGGCCCTGCGGCGCCTCGGCCTCAGCACGCAAGCGCCGATCGTGCCGGTGTTCCACACCAGCGCGTCCAGCCGCACGATCCGCATCGGCAACATCACCGTCAGGATGATTCACACCTCCAACCGCCGCCGGCTCCAGTTCGCCGGCGAACCCGCTGGCCTAGCGCTCGCGGCGCTCTGGTATCTCGGCAAGGACAACACGACGCCGGAGGCGGTCGCGCGGATCGAGGCCGCGATCGGTCTGGACGCGTTCGCGAAATTGCGCTCGACCGACATGCCGGCCTGGATGAGCGACGTGCTCGGTGCCCATGTACTCGGTACAGGGGCGGCCGCCCGTGGCTGACGCCTTCCTGTCCCTGCCCGCCGCCGACCGGCGTGACATTCTCGAGACCGCCGCCGCGCGGTCGGGGCGGCCTGCGGTCATCCTGGAGAAAGACGTCTGGATCTGCCGGGTGCTCCAGGTTCTCTTTTCCATCCCCGACCATCACCCGATGGCGTTCAAGGGCGGCACGTCGCTCTCGAAGGTCTACGGCATCATCGACCGGTTTTCCGAGGATGTGGACATCACCCTCGACTACCGCGCCTTCGCGGACGGGTTCGATCCCTTCGCGCCGGGCGTCAGCCGGTCAGCGATCCGCCGGTTCAGCGACGGCCTCAAGTCGCGTGTGGAACGCTACACCCGGGATGTGGTCGGTCCCGCCCTGGAGGCCGCAGCCGGCGATCTGCCGGCGTCGGGCCGGCCCGCCGTCCGCATCGATGAGGGCGGGGAACGCGTCCGCCTCGCCTATCCTTCGGCGGTCGAGAACCCGCTCGGCTATCTCGCAAGCGAGGTGCTGTTGGAGTTCGGCGGGCGCAATGTCGTCGATCCGAACGAGCGCCACGAGATCGTTCCGGACCTCGCCGCGCTGAGCGACGGCGTCGAATATCCGAAGGCAGCGGTGACGGTGCTGTCGCCGGCGCGCACCTTCTGGGAGAAGGCCACGCTGATCCATGTCGAGTGCCACCGGCGCCGGCTCGCCGCCGGCCCGGAGCGCCTGTCCCGCCACTGGTTCGACCTGGCCTGCCTCGCCCGGCACGACACCGGGCGGGCCGCACTGGCCAACCGCGCCCTGCTCGAAGACGTCGTCCGCCACAAGACGGTTTTCTTCAATGCGAGCTACGCCAACTACGGCGACTGCCTGGACGGCCGGCTCCGGCTCATCCCGGATAACGACGGACTCGCTGGCCTGCGTTCCGACTACGACGCCATGCGCCAGGCCGGCATCGTCGGCGCTGCCGCGCCGGAGTTCGATACCCTGATCGAACATCTCCGTACCCTGGAAGTCGAGATCAACCGGCCGGGCTGACCACAGCGCCGATGCCCTGCTGCGCAGCCGGCCCGCCGCCGTCTGGCCGGAGTCGCCAGCCGATCCGTTTTCGGCCGCCCCGCTACTGCGTAGCCGGCCCGCCGCCGTCCGCGGTCAACCGTGCCGCACGAGCCACCGCCAGTCGATCCAGACCGGCAGGCTGAGCAGCGCCGCGCCGACGGCGCCTGCCCCGGACGCCGATCCGGGGATCGCCACCGCACCGAGCAGCCCGGCGACAAGCACAGCCCACACGGTCAGGACGCCGAGCCCGATGCTCGCCGCCCAGGCCGCGCGCCGGTAGCCGAGGCGCCAAAGACGCCGGCAACCGAGCGCTAGCGGCAGACCGCAGGGGACGGTGACGGCGAGCGACCCAAGGGCCGCCATCGCCTCCCCGGCATCCGTGAACGCGGCGGCGGACGGTCCCCCGGCTCAGAGGCCGGGGCAGGCTACCCGCAGCACCGCCTGTGCCACCACCCCGGCCGGCAGCCAGAGCAGCGCGAGCGGCCAGAACCCGTGTCGCGCGATCCATCCCTGCCCGTCCATGCCCCGACCGATGCCCCGGAAACCCCCGCCATGCAACCCGATCAGTCCCCGCAGGAGAGGTGGAGGAAAGCGGGCGAGTAGCGAAGCCGCTGTCGGAGAGGGAGCGGCAGGGATCGCAACCGGGGAGGACGGAGACATGGCGACATTGACCTATGCGGGGATCGGGGCGCGGGCAACGCCGAAGGCCGTGCGGGCGGATATGACCGTGATGGCTGGCTGGCTGGCGCGGACCGGCTGGCATCTGTCGTCGGGCGGTGCGGCCGGGGCCGATGCTGCGTTTGCGGCGGGGGCGCCGGCGGAGCAGCGGACGGTGTAGCTGCCGTGGCGGGGCTACGGGGCGCATCGCGGGCCGGAGTGCCGGGCGCTGTCGGCGGCGGAGCTGGCGGCGTGCATGGAGGTGGCCGCACCCCTGCATCCGGCGTGGAAGCGGTGTTCGCCGGGCGTGCGCAAGCTGCATGCGAGGAATGCGGCGATCCTGCTGGGCGAGACGCTGGACCGGCCCGTCGCTGCGGCGGTGGCGTGGAGCGTGGGCGGCGCGGCCATCGGGGGCACCGGGATCGGCATCCGGATCGCGGAGGCGCACGGCATCCCGGTGTTCAATCTGGCCACGATGGCGCCGCGGGCGGTCTGCGAGCGGCTGCGCGAACTCCGACGGGCCGGTTTCCGGGAGTGAGAGGTGAGCGCGGGTCGGGTGCATGACCGGCGGCGGCGGAGGGAGAGCCGTCCGATGCCGCCGGCAACCCGATCCTTTGCACCTCACCCCGGGAGAGAGCCCGCCATGTATCCGCCGCCGCCTTCGCATCCGGCCGACCGCCCCTTCGCCCTGGTCGTCGAGCAGGAGTTCCGCGCCGTCTTGGAGACGCGCTTCTTCGCCTCCCGCGCGGACTGCGAAGCCGCGCTCGACCGCGAGCTCGCCGCGCTTGCCGTCTCCGACCGCAGGGACACGCTTTTCATCTACCGGGAGGGCCGCCTCGTCTCCGCGTCCTGGTTCGACAGCTGGAGCGACGGGTTCCGCCAGACCGGGCCCTGGCACGGCACACCCGCGCGCGACGACAGCCCCGTCTTCGCGCCCGCCGACCCCTCCTGCGGCCCGTTCCCGTTCTGAGACGCCCGTCCGGGAGGCGGAGTTGAGCCATTGCCGGGCGAAAGCCCGGCAGGCCGGAGGGAGTGGGTCCCCCGCACTGTTGCCGGGCAAGGCACAGGGAGAGTGCGCCATGGTCCTTCCATCCTTCGAGTTCGATGGCGACATGCTCGCCGCGATCGGCATCCACCCCGCCGCCGTCCGTGAGGTCCTGGCCGAGGATCGCGCGCTGCGCTGCGCGGACCGCGAGGCGGCGTTTCCCGAGCGGTGCATCCTCTTCCCGGCCTCTGGGTCGTCCCGGAGGTAGAGGAGGGCTTGAGGAGATTGAACGGAAGGGGGTTCGGGGGA
>JAPORR010000230.1 GCA_026710105.1 Alphaproteobacteria bacterium | reverse complement strand
CTTGGTCTTGAACGTCCTCAAACCGACCCTCGCGCTCATCCGCCATCACGTCTCTTATGACACCTAGTGCGGCTTTTCAACTCGTCGCCCGCGCCTCGCGCCTTCACCGGCAGTGCCCGCGCGCCGCGCCGCCGCCGTCTCCATACGCGCGCTCCTCGCCGGCAGGAGGGGAGGCTTGGCCGTGAGCGGGGCGGCAGTCGGGGGACAATCAAGGGTGGGGGTAGGTCGGCACTACAAGCCGTTCTGGACAGGCAGAGCACCGGAATCCAACACTTCCAGGGCTGAAAAAATCGTCAAATCAGCCGAAACCCATGCCGAGTTGCAGAAGTCGGGCTAGTTCTGCTGCGATGCGTTCCGAGACGCCGTCCAAGGCCTGTTCTGCCTGCGTACGCCAGAACGGCGCCGCCGTAAACAGGCTACAGGCGGATGATCTCTACGCTGTCACCGGCCCTGGCGGGCGGGGCGTGCGGGGCACGAACCACCAGGGCATCAGCTTCGACGAAGCGCGCCAGCATAGAACTATCCTGTCGCCGGAAAGGCGTGGCGGTCGGCAGGCCATATCCTTCGACAGCGAGCCGGGCGCGCAGATAATCCTCACGTCGGTCATTCCCGTCGAGGTCCACCCCGAGGCGGGCGGGCTCCCGCGCCGGTGGTCCCGCCGGCAAACCCAACATCGCGTCGATCAGCGGGCGCAGAAAGAGTAGCGCGCAGACAAAGGCCGAGACCGGGTTGCCTGGCAGCCCCAGGACTAGCGTGCCGCCCATGCGGCCGAACATGAGAGGCTTGCCGGGTCGCATGGCGATACGCCAGAAATCGACTTCAAGCCCGTCCTCGGCTAACGCCGCCTGCACCAGATCATGCTCGCCGACCGAGGCGCCGCCCATGGTCACGAGAATGTCGGCCCCAACGGCCCCAGCGGCGCGGGCGCGGAGTGACGCGGCACTATCTTCTGCTACACCCAGCGACATCGGCTCCCCTCCCACCTCTGCCGCGAATGCCGCCAGCCCTGGCCCGCTTGAGCTGACGATCTGCTGCGGACCGAGCGGCTCCCCCGGCAGCACGATTTCGTCCCCTGTCGCCAGCAACGCCACGCGCGGGCGGCGCCTGACCGGCAACCAGGGCCGGTTCATCGCTGCGGCCAGGCCAATATCACGGGCGGTAAGCCATTGGCCCGCGCGCAGCAGCACATCGCCTTCCGCAAAGTCGAGACCCGCTGGACGGATATAGGTCCCCGCCGTCGCCGACTCGCGCACCGTCACGCGATCTCCGGCGCGCTCACAATCCTCCTGGATGACGATAGCGTCGGCGCCTCCGGGCACAGGCGCGCCGGTAAAGATGCGCGCCGCCTCGCCCGGACCGAGCGGCCCGGTCCAGATCGTGCCAGCGGCGATTTCCGCCACGATGCGCAGTACTGTCGGCACCTCTGCGACATCCGCCGCGCGAACCGCATAGCCATCCATGGCGGAAACAGCCGTCGGCGGTTGAGTGTGCCTCGATGCTAGATCCTCGGCCAGAACGCGACCGCACCCGTAGCCAAGCGGTACCAGTTCCGCCGGCAGTGGCTGCACGCCCACCAGAATGCGCGCAATCGCGTCGGCGACTGAGATCACGCGGGCGCCGTCCAGGTACCGGACTTTCCGCCTTCCTTGCGCAGCAGGCAGACAGCCTCAATCCTCATACCGCGGTCCACCGCCTTGCACATGTCATAGACGGTGAGCGCCGCCACAGAGACGGCAGTCAGCGCCTCCATCTCGACGCCGGTACGGCCCTTCAGCCGGCATGTGGCGGTGATCTCCACCGTCGATGCCTCCAGGTTCGGGACAAGATCCACGGCGACAGAGGTCAGTGCCAGCGGGTGGCAGAGCGGGATCAGCTCTGCGGTGCGCTTGGCGGCCATGATGCCGGCGAGGCGCGCCACACCCAGCACATCGCCCTTGCCGATCTCGCCCGCCTGGATCAGCGCTAGCGTCTCCGAAGCCATGACGACCCGGCCCCCAGCAATAGCAATGCGCCCCGTCTCATCCTTAGCGGACACATCCACCATGGCCGCGCGGCCTTCTTCGTCGAAATGGGTGAGGTGCCCAGTCATCCAGCCTCCCGCAGCATGTCCAGACCAAGGAGCAGGCGCGTCGCGGCCGTCACATCCGGCTGGCGCATCAGCGCTTCGCCTACCAAGAAGCGCGTCACCCCAACCCGCGCTAGTCGCGCCAGGTCAGCAGTGACCGCGAGCCCGCTCTCGCCGATGACGATCCGGTCTGCCGGTATGGTGGGCGCCAGACGTTCGGCGGTCGCCAGATCCACTTCGAGCGTCTTGAGATTGCGGTTATTGATGCCGATGAGCGGCGAGGAGAGGCGGAAGGCGCGCTCTAGCTCTGCCTCGTCATGGACCTCGACCAGCACGTCCATGCCGAGTTCGAACGCGGCTGCCTCCAGTTCGCCCGCCAGCGCATCGTCTACGGCCGCGAGGATGACAAGAATGCAGTCCGCCCCGAGCAAACGCGCTTCCGCCACCTGCCAGGGGTCCACCATGAAATCCTTGCGCAATACCGGCAGCGGCGCCGCATTCCGGGCTTCCGCCAGATAGCGATCCTCGCCCTGGAACCAAGGCGTGTCGGTCAACACGGAAAGACAGGTGGCACCGCCTTCGACATAGGCCCGCGCCAACGTTGCCGGGTCGAAATTAGCGCGGATCAACCCTTTGCTGGGCGAGGCCTTTTTGATCTCCGCGATGAGGCCGTAACCGGACGCGTCCGCCAGTGCCGCCGCAAAGCCGCGCGGCGCGCTGGCGCCTGCAGCATCAGCCCATATGCGCGGCCGCTCGCGCTTCATCCGCGCCACATGCCGGCGCTTCCCGGTGATGATCCTGGCGAGAGTATCCGACATATCTCCTCTCCCAGCTGCTTCAGCCGCCGCCGGTGATGCGCACCAGGGCGGCAAGCCGCGCGCGGGCCGCGCCGCTGTCGATGGCCTCCTCGGCCTGCGCCCTGCCTTCGGCCAGCGTCTCGGCGCGCGCTGCCACCACCAGGGCAGCGGCCGTGTTCAACACCACGATATCGCGATATGGGCCTGGCGCACCGTCGAGCAAGGCCCGCACGGCATCGGCATTATATCTGGGATCACCGCCCTGCAAGTCTTCTGATCGGGCGAGCGGCAGCCCGATCATGCGCGGATCGACCTTGAAACGCCGGACCGTGCCGCCCTTCAGCTCCGCCACATGGCTCGGTCCTGTGGTCGTGAGCTCATCCATGCCGTCCGAGCCGTGGACGACCCAGGCACGCTCGCCGCCGAGATTGCCGAGCACATGAGCGAGCGGCTCGATCCAGCGCTCCGCGAATACCCCGACAAGTTGGCGGCGGGCACCGGCAGGATTAGAGAGCGGCCCCAACAGGTTGAAGATGGTGCGCGTGCCGAGCTCGACCCGCGTGCCCGCGACATGGCGCATGGCGCCGTGATGGCGCGGCGCCATGAGGAAGCAGATGCTGGCTTCCTTAAGCGCCTTCGAGACGAACGTCATGTCGCAATCGATATCGACGCCGAGCGCCGCCAGCACATCGGAGGAGCCCGCCCGCGAGGAAAGCGCCCGGTTACCGTGTTTGACCACAGGCACACCTGCGCCGGCCAACAACAGCGCCGCGGCAGTGGAAATGTTGAGCGTCCCCTTGTCGTCACCGCCCGTGCCCGCCGTGTCGATGGCATCCGCCGGCGCCTCGATACGCAGCACTTTCTCGCGCATGATCCGCGCCGCACCGGTGATCTCATCGATGGTCTCGCCGCGCACACGCAGCGCCATCAGGAAGGCACCCGCTTGTGACGGCGTGGCATCGCCTGACATCAGTACTTCGAAGGCAGCCTCGGCCTCGGCCTCACCAAGCCGTGCGCCGTCGGCGACTCGCGCCAGAACAGCTCGCAAATCCCCGCTCACGTTGCGAACACCCGCCGCGCCGGCAGCGGCCTCGGCGCGCCGGTCGGCGCGCATCCCAATGCCGAAGCCAGGAAATTGGCGAGCAGGCGATGACCTTGCTCAGAGGCAATGCTTTCCGGGTGAAACTGCACGCCATGTATATCGAGTGCGCGGTGGCGCACGCCCATCGCCACGCCGTCCTCGGTCCAGGCGTTCACTTCTAGGTCCTCGGGAATCGTCCCACGCTCGACGACCAATGAATGATAGCGGGTCGCCTCGAAAGGGGACGGCAGGCCGGCGAACACGCCGGTGCCATCATGGTGGATGCGCGAAAGTTTGCCGTGCATGCAGACCGGGGCGCGTACCACTCTTCCGCCGAAGGCCTGGCCGATACATTGATGGCCGAGGCAGACGCCGAAAAGCGGGATCCGCCCGGCGACCTTCTCGATCAGCTCCAGGCAGATACCAGCCTTGTCGGGATCGCAGGGCCCGGGGGAGATCACGATGGCGTCTGGCTGCAGGGCCATCGCTTCGTCGGCGCCGAACTCATCATTGCGCCGGACCTCAATGTCCGCTCCCAACTCGCCCATGAAATGCATGAGGTTATAGACAAAGCTGTCATAGTTATCGATTAGCAGGATCATGCTGGCCCGGCCCTACCGTTCAGCTTGCGGCCGAGGCTGCCGGCAAGGTCCTGCACGAACTGCCAGGCGACACGGCCTGAGCGTCCGCCTCGTGTAACAGCCCATTCGTTCGCCTGCCGGCGCAGCACCTCACCCTCCACTTCCAGACCGAAATGCGCTGCATAGCCTTCTACCATCTCGAAATAGACCGCCTGGCTGCAATTGTGGAAGCCGAGCCAGAGGCCGAACCGGTCCGACAGCGAGACCTTCTCCTCAACAGCCTCTGCCGGCGAGATCGCCGTCGAGCGCTCGTTCTCTATCATGTCGCGCGGCATCAGGTGGCGGCGGTTAGACGTGGCGTAGAAAACCACATTTTCCGGACGGCCCTGCAGACCCCCTTCGAGCACCGCTTTGAGCGATTTGTAGGCGGTGTCGCCGCCATCGAACGACAAGTCGTCGCAGAAGAGCACGAAGCGTCGGCCAGCGCCGCCGAGCAGTTCCAGCAGGCTGGGCAGCGACCCGATATCCTCGCGGTGGATCTCGATGAGCGCTAGTGCGCCCGGTTGCTCGGCGGCGATATGGGCGTGAACGGCTTTGACCAGCGAGGACTTACCCATGCCACGCGCGCCCCAGAGCAGTGCGTTGTTTGCCGGCAGGCCCTCGGCGAAACGGCGTGTATTCTCCAGCAGGATGCCGGCCACGTGGTCAATGCCGCGCAGCAGCGGCAGCGTTACATGGCTCACCGCCTCCACCGGGGCCAGCCGGACGCTCTCGGCATGCCAGACAAAGGCGTCAGCCTCCGCAAGGTTCGGCGCCACCGTCGCCCCGGGAGCCAGACGCTCCAACGCGTCCGCGATGCGGGCAAGCAGCGAAACCAGCACCGCCTCTGTCATACGAAACCCTTTCATTCGATGGAAACCCGCCTTGTAGCCTCCAGCCTGGCGCGGCGGCAAGCAGGCGCGGCCAGTGGCCAGGAATGCAGCTATGCCCGCTATGCACCGATGTCCCAGAAGATGCCGGTCATCATTTCGAGGCCTTCGCGCAACAGAGGGGCTAGCACGTGCTCGTTGGGGGCATGCTGAGAACAGCCGGCAAAGGAGTGGGGTATCCAGATCGTCGGCATGCCGAGCACATCGGTGAACACATCATTCGGAATCGAGCCGCCGAGATTAGGCAGAAGCGCCGGCGACTGTCCGAGCGTCGTCTCTAACGAAACCATGACGCGCCGGACCCACGGGTCGTCGAGCGGCGTACGGGTCGCTTTCATGGTGGTGCGCAGGGGCGAGACCTGCACATCCCCGAAGCCGTGCGCATCGAGATGCGCACGGATCGCAGGCAGAAATCCCGCCTCGTCGGAATCCGCCACGAAGCGCATCTGGATCACGGCCCGCGCACGCGGCGGAATAGCGTTTACGGGCTGCGCCGCATCACCCGCCTCCCAGGCTAGCACTTCGAGCGCATTCCAGCCGAAGACGCGCTCCCAGGGTGTGAGGCCCGGTTCACCCCAGTCGGGATCGATCTGCGGCGCGCCTGGCCCGCCGTCCACGGCGCAAGCGGCGATCGCCGTGCGGACCGCGTTGGACATGGGCGGTGGCCTCAAGCCCTCGACAAGGATGCGCCCGCGTGCATCAACCATGCCAGAAAGAGCATTGGCGAGCCGGGTTGCAGGGTTCGAGAGCAACCCGCCCCAATTGCCGGAATGATGCCCGCCCTCGCGCGCCGCGATTTCCAGCGCATAATTAACGACGCCGCGCGAGCCGAGGAACACAGTCGGACGGTCCGGCGCGACGCGCGGCCCGTCGGACGCGATCAGCACATCCGCCGCAAGCCGCTCCCGATTGGCGCCCGCGAAGGCGCGGAGGCCTTTCGAGCCGGTTTCCTCGCTGGTCTCGACCAGCAACTTAGCGTTGAAGCCGAACCGTCCGCGCTCCGCCAGCACAGCTTCCAGCGCCGCGAGCGCAATGCTGTGCTGGCCCTTATTGTCGGCCACGCCGCGCCCGTAGAGCTTCTCGCCGTCGCAGTCGAGCGTCCAGGGGTCGCGTCCGTCGCGCCATAGGCCTTCATGGCCAAGCACCGTGTCGCCATGGCCGTAAATCAGTACAGTTGGCCGTGCCGCATCCTCCTGCCGGACCGCCGTCAGGAGAGGCCCACCGCCCGCCTCCGGATTCGGGTCGACCCGAACCTCAAACCCTAGGCTGCGAGCGGCCGGCGTGATCTCCTCATCCAGGTAGCGCCAGAGGTGCGGGGCGAAATCCGGGTCCTGGCTGGTGGAGGGCACCGCCACGCGGCGCGCAAGCGTCTCTATGAAGCCACCGCTGTCGTAATGGCCACGAATGCGGGCGAGGGCCCCCTCGCGGGTGCCGACGCTCTCCCCAATGTCGGTCATTGCTGGGCCCGGACCTCCGGCTCGGCCACACCGGCCTGGCGGCAGGCGGCGGTCACGGTGTTGGCGAGCAGGCTGGCGATGGTCATCGGCCCAACACCACCTGGCACCGGCGTGATGGCGCCGGCTACCGCTGCGGCACCCGCGAAATCGACATCGCCGATGAGCCGCGTCCCGCCCCCTTCCGTCGTCACGCGGTTGATGCCGACATCGATTACCGTTGCGCCCGGCCGGACCCAGCTGCCCTCGATCATGCGCGGCCGCCCGACGGCCGCCACCAGAATGTCCGCCTCCCGGCAGACGCCCGAGAGATTTTGCGTGCGCGAATGCGACAGGGTTACCGTGCAATGTTGGGCGAGCAACAAAGCCGCCATCGGCTTGCCGACGATATTCGAACGGCCGACGACCACTGCGCGCTTACCCCGGAGCCCATCTGGATGCACCTCGGCCAGCATGGCCATGCAGCCGCGCGGCGTACAAGGCGCAAGCGCCGGGGCACCGGTCCAGAGCGCGCCCACATTTTCGGGGTGGAAGCCATCGACATCCTTGGCTGGGTCGATGGCCCTCAGAACCCTGGCCGAATCGATGCCTTCCGGGAGCGGCAATTGCACCAAGATGCCATGCACGGACGGGTCGCGGTTCAGACTATCAACCAGCGCCAGCAATCCGGCCTCGCCGGTATCGGCGGGCAGGCGGTGCTCGAAGGACGCCATGCCGGCGGCCTCGGTCTCACGGTTCTTGTTGCGGACATAGACGGCGCTGGCCGGGTCGTCCCCGACCAGCACCACGGCGAGGCCGGGGCGGATGGTGCCCTGCAATGCCGAAACCTGAGCCGCCACGCGCGCGCGCAGCACCGCCGCCAGCGCCTTGCCGTCGATGATGCGGGCATTGCTCATGCTTGTCCCCTCCCTGTCAGGCCACGGAATAGATCATGCGGCCGACCACGCCGCGCAGGAAGTAGATCGCGAGCAGTAGGATCAGCGGCGAGAAATCAAATCCGGAGACCAGTGGCACGATACGCCGGATCGGACGGAGCGCGGGTTCGGTCAGCCGCCAGAGCACATTCATCGCCGTGCGCACGAAACCGTTCGAAGTGTTGACGACATTGAAGGCGGCGAGCCAACTGAAGACCACCCAAACGATCAGGACAATCTGGTACAGCTCCAGAACGATATCGAGAAGCTGGAGCAGGGGCACGAGTATGACAGTCATGGGCGCCGGACGCCTCCAGTGAATGAACTCGGTTTGCGCGGGCCTTGACAGGCTCAGGCGCGTTCAACATAACCTCGCCTCCTGGCTTCCGCCTAGAGGCGGCGGTGTGCGATCTGTGGGGCCGTAGCTCAGCCGGGAGAGCGTCGCGTTCGCAATGCGAAGGTCAGGGGTTCGAGCCCCCTCGGCTCCACCACCCTTCAGGCCAGAGAGCCACGCCGGCGGTTGCCATGACTGCGGATGGATCATCACCGGCCACACACCCCATCGGAAAGAGACTCGTCCCTCCCCTCTGAATCGGTGCCACGGACAACGGGCACTTGGTCGCGCCCGAAACGAATCGCCGCGAAAATCGCCACGTCGCCCTCTGAGGTACAACTGGAAGTTCGCGCAAGCACCGTCCGTCCCGACCCATCAGCCTGTCCTGCGGCTGTCCATGGATTGAACGCGCCAATCTGCTCGCGTCGTAGACAGGGGCGCGCCGCCTGCCGCGCGGCTTCGGAACTCATGGCATTATACCAGAGGACACAATTTAGAACTCATTGGCCCATTTTCGTGTTCCGATTGAGGTTATGCGCTGTGAGACGAGGTTGTTCCAGGCAGCAGTGATCGAGGATGTCGTCATAGTTTTTGAAGACGCGGTTGGAGAGCCAGTTGTCGCGCAT
>JAPORR010000064.1 GCA_026710105.1 Alphaproteobacteria bacterium | reverse complement strand
TCAGCGACCGCAGCCTCGCCATCGGCTCCGGTGTTGTCGAAGCCGCAAACAAAACACTCGTCACGCAGAGACTGAAGCGTTCCGGTATGCGATGGGGCCTCCAAGGCGGGCAGGCCGTTCTCACCGTCCGCGCCCTCATCAAGTCTGGGCGCTTCGATCGCGCCTGGGACACGCTCATGGGCGATCACGATACCCCGGCCAACGACAACCGTCAGCCCGAAACTAGCGACAGCCGCGCCGCATGAACCCCGACACTCACCCCAGCGGCATCATCGCCATACGAGATTCACACCCCTTCCCCACACCATTAGAAATTTTTATCGATCCCATAATAATTCGGTATTGGACCTAGGTGTCTCGTCGGCCCTAGCTTCGGCGCCATGGTGCTGAGAACAGACAGACGCACCGCAGCGAAGGAGAAGGCATGATGAAACGCGACATGAGAAACTCCGGCATGGCATCCCGGTTCCTGAGGGGGGGACATTAGCAGGCCTCTCCGCCTTCGTTCCGGTCGAAACATTGGAACACGACCCAAGTGGAGTTTCACGATGAAGAAGTTATTTATTGCCCTTGGCGTTTGCGTGACCGTGTCGATCGGCCATGCCGACACATTCGAGATGTGCTCGTTCGGCCCGGTCACATTCGGGTCTTTCGATATGGGATCTTGGGAGAATGCTGAAGGCACGATTGTTGTTGAAGAGCCTGTGATCGGGACAGGGAACTGGATATCGGATTTGCCTTCTCTTGAGGAGGAACTCTCGACTCTCCGGAAAAGCTGTGACGATACGGCGGAAAGGCTGATCAGGGCGGTGTCGGGCACGTTCCCCGGCGTCAGGGAACAGGCCGAAATCTTCTACGATGACAGGGTCCGGCAATGTAAGGATCACTTCGAGGAGATTTACGAAACTTATACGAGACTAATTCATGATCTTTATGGGGATTTCTGTGCCCCTTCGTTCCACAGATGAGGCCGTCGGGCCGTCTCGTTTTCGTCGATGGCCCCGATGTGTGATTGCATGGCGCATGACCGGCGCGTGTCGCTATCACGGGTCGCGACGTTACCGTTGAAGACAGGGCGCAGTGGCACAGCCCCGATCGCCGCAGGGCCGCCGCCTGCCAAACCCGGCGCCGTCGTCATGCCAGGCCGGATGGCATACATCCTTGGCCCTCGAAGTCCCCGACAATATCACCCTTATGCCGCCCCGGGCACTCAACCCGATCGAGACCGTCTGGCAGGTCATGCACGACAACTGGCTCTCCAACCGCGTCTTCAAGAACTACGACGGTACCCTCGATCACTGCTGCCTGGAACAATCTCGTCTCACAGCGCATCGCCTCAATCGGAACCCGAAAAGGAGCCAATGGGTTCTAAGCCGCCGCCAATGGTATCAGCCTTCACCCGGACAAGACCCGCCTTGTGGAGTTCGCCCGGTTCGCGAACCGGCGGGATCACGGGCAGAGATGTTCGACTTTCTGGGCTTCACGCCCTATTGCACGACGACGCGGAAGGGACGCTTGGTCGCAAACCGATCAACGAAACGGGTCAACAAGACCCTGGTGCGTATCGACGAGGTGCTGCGCAAGCACCACGACATCTGGGAAGTCGGCATGTGCTGGGTCTACCAAGGCTGGCTCAACTATGTCGCTGTTCCCGGGGCGGTGGATCAAAGCGGTCCGCCGCAGGCTGCAACGCCTGTGGATGAGAGCGCTGCGGTCCCAGAGAGCCCGCTTCGACTGGAACGCATGTCTGCAATATTGTGGCCACGCGCTTCAATCCGACACCCGTGGCCGGACCAGCGATTTGCCGTCAACCACCCGAAGTAGGAGCCGAACGGGCTAGCGTCCAAGTCCGGATCTGCGCGGGGGGTGCGCAGAAATGCGTATTCCTACCGCAACTGCGCGGGGCGCTGGGCAACCAGCGTCACTACCGCGACATCCCCAAAAGGAACATATTGGTCTCTCGGAAGGGCGTGCTGATAGTGGGATTGTGGTATCGTGACGGTGGACGGGTTGTTCCTCGGAGCCGCCTGTTCCAGCATGGGCAGGTTCGGCAAGTACGGAAGGGGACAAGCGTGCCGTGGACGAAGACTGTGTTGAAATATCGATGACCAATGATGTGCAGGAGATCGCTAGCTTGGCGGCCCGTATCGATGAATTCTGCGAGTCTCGTGGGATCGGGCCGATGATTGCGAATGCAGTCAATGTCTCGCTCGATGAACTTCTCACCAACACGATCGACTACGGATATGACGATGAAGGGCTACACCAGATCGGGATCGTGTTGAGCAGACAGGCGGACAAGCTGGTGGTCGAGATCGACGACGACAGCCGTGCCTTCGACCCGTCAGGATCGCCACCGGAAGTCGATTTGGACGCACCCCTGGAAGATCGCCCCATCGGCGGGCTCGGCCTGTTCCTAGTGCATGAACTGATGGACAGCGTGGACTACCGCCGGACCGATGGTCGTAATGTCGTGACGCTGAAGAAACACCTGATAGACTGAAAACACCCTCTCAGGCTTTTGAGAGGCGGCTTTCGTCATAGTCCTTGCTGATGCGGTAGAAGTGGGGTGTGACCGGGTCGAGGCCGGAATGCTCGTATTCGCGGACAACATTGCGGGCAATGCCGCGCAAATGCACCTCGTCCGGTCCGTCTATGAACTGCAACGCGCGGCCCCAGGTCCAGAGCCAGGAGAGCGGTGTGTCAGGCGTGAGGCCCATCGACCCAAACACCTGCATCGCGCGATTCGCTATGGCTGTTTGCAGGCGTGCGGCCACTACCTTGATCTGCGAGACCTCATTGCGCGCTGCCTTGTTGCCGTAGCTATCGATCAGCCAGGCGGTACGCAGGCAGAGCAGCCGCGCCATATCGATTTCGGTTCGCGATAACGCCACGGCCTCGCGCACCGTGTCGTGATCGATGGTGCGTTTGCCGAAGGTCATCCGGTTTAGCCCGCGTTCGATCATCAGCTGCAGCGCCACTTCGCATTGCCCGATGGTGCGCATACAGTGATGAATACGGCCGGGCCCCAGCCGCGCTTGTGCGATCGCGAAGCCGCCGCCTTCCTCTCCGATCAGATTATCGTGGGGCACACGGACATTCTCGAACACGACTTCGCAATGTCCTTCCGGTGCGATGTGATGCATGACTGGAATATTGCGAACAATGCGTACGCCCGGCGTGTCAGGCTCGACGAGCACCTGACTCTGCCGGCGGTGCGCCGCGGCGTCGGGGTCGGTGACGCCCATAACGATCATCACCCCGAGTTCCGGATGGGCGGCGTTGGTGATGAACCACTTGCGCCCGTCTATGACCCACTCGTCGCCTTCACATCGGATGCGGGTCTGGACATTGGTGGCGTCCGAGGACGCGACCTCCGGCTCGGTCATACAGAAGGCAGAACGGATTTTCCCATCGAGCAGCGGTTCCAGATAACGGCGTTTCTGGGCCGACGAGCCAAACATATGGAACACTTCCATATTGCCTGTATCCGGTGCATTGCAGTTGAACATCTCTGGGGCCCAGTAGATGCGGCCCATGATCTCCGCGAGCGGGGCATATTCCAGATTGGTACAACGCGTACCCGGTGCATCCTCGGGCAACGAGGGCAGGAACAGGTTCCAGAGCCCCTCTTCCTTGGCGTGCTGCTTGATACCAGCGCAGAAAGGGGGTGGAAAAACGCCCTGCTCCGTCAGTTCGTGCCATTCTTTATCGCGGGGCACGATCTCACGGGTCATGAAACGAGTAAGCTGCTCCTGCAGTTGGCGAACCTTGTCAGAATATCCGAAATCCATTTCATCTTGCTCCCGGGTATCGTTTCGCCCGTCTCAGCACCCGCTGCTGTTCAAATGTCCCCGCGCGGGCGAAACCGGATAGACGCCGAGAATGCGGATCTCGCGTGAGAAGAAATCAAGTTCTTCCAGCGCCAGCTGGACTGCGTGGTCCTCGGGATGGCCCTCGATATCGGCGTAGAACTGCGTCGCCGTGAAACTGCCGTCTGTCATGTAGCTTTCGAGCTTGGTCATGTTGACGCCGTTGGTGGCGAAGCCCCCGAGTGCCTTGTAAAGCGCCGCCGGCACATTGCGGACCTTGAACAGGAGGGTGGTTGCCATCGGCGCGCCGGGCGGTGGGTGCGCAGGTTCGCGGGCCAGCACGATGAAGCGGGTTGTGTTGTGTGCTGCGTCCTCAATATCCGCGCGCAGGATCTGCAGTCCATAATGCTCGGCGGCAAGCGTGGACGCGATCGCGGCTTCTCCGGGATCGGCTAGTCGGGCGACTTCGGCTGCGGCACCTGCGGTATCGGCATGCACGAGCGCAGCGAGGCCGAGCTCGCGGATCAGCCTGCCGCACTGGCCGAGCGCATGGACATGGCTGCGCACACGCCGGATCGTCTCCAGGCTGGCGCCTGGCGCTGCGAGAAGCTGGTGGCGCACCATCTCGAAATGCTCGGCAACGATATGCAGCCCAGTTTCTGGCAGCAGCCGGTGGATATCGGCAACGCGCCCCGCAATCGAGTTCTCTATCGGGATCATGGCAAGCGCAGCCTGGTCGCCCTCGACCGCTGCGAATACATCCTCGAACGCCCGGCAGGGAAGCGGCTCCAATTCTGGATAGGCCTGGCGGCAGGCAAGGTCTGAATAGGCGCCCGGTTCGCCCTGGAAGGCGATCCGGCGGTCGTCGGCATTGGCGGCCATCGGATGCCTCGAATTATGGTTTTGCGGCGATGAATTCCCTCGCGCGGGCAAGGTCGGCGGGAGTATCGACGCCGAGCGGAACGCTGTCAACGACGGCGACGGAGATGCGCATTCCGGCCTCGAGCGCGCGCAACTGCTCCAGGCGCTCGCGTTGCTCAAGCTGGCTCGGCGGAAGCGTGGTGAAGCGTTCCAGGGCTGCCCGTCGCCAGGCATAGAGGCCGATATGGTGGAAGAGCGGACCAGGACCCGAGGGAGCGGTCGCGCGCGTGAAATACAGCGCGCGCCCGTGCAGGCCGAACACGGCCTTCACGACATTGGGATCGTCTCTCTCCTCCTCGCGGACAATTCGTGCGGCGACCGTGCCGATATCCGTCTGCAGGTCATCCAGCAGGGCGAGCGCGGCGCGAATATCTCCTGGCGGGACGGTCGGCAAGTCGCCCTGAAGGTTGACGATCCGGTCGAACCTTCGTCCGGGGTCGAAGATGTCGAGCGCGGCGCGGATCCGATCCGAGCCGGAGAGGAGATCAGGGTCGGTCATCGCGGCTGCGCCGCCGGCCGCGCGCACCGCCTCGGCCACTTCCAGCTCCGAGCAGGCGACAAGCACAGGCCCGACGTCGGCCTCAACTGCGCGTTCAAGTACATGGATAATCAGTGGACGCCCGGCGATGTCCGCCAACGGCTTGCCGGGCAGCCGTGTCGAGGCCATCCGCGCAGGTATGACGATAAGGGCCGAGTGGCTCACCGGCCAGGATTTACGCGACTCAACGCCGCATATTCGCTCATTTCAGCCACCCCTACACTTTAGATCCGAAAGAGGGACTTTCCGGCACATGCTATCCCACTGTGCAAGAATGCCCTCGCGCCCGCTGCCGTCAACCGGATGACAAGGCGATGGACTTTTACGAGTTCAACAAATTTGCAGGCGGCCTGCTTCTGGCCGGCATCGTGACGATCTTTATCGGAATGTTCGGCAATACGCTCGTCCCCAAGCATGACGGCGGGCACGGAGCCGAGCTGAATGAAGCCGACATGGCAGCTGCCGCGCCTGCGACCCGAGCCAAGCCAGCCGGCCCAGAGCCGATCATCGGCATGCTGGCCGAAGCGGATATCGCGCGCGGCGAGTCAATCACCAAGAAATGCACGGCCTGTCACACCTTCGACGAAGGCGGCGCCGCCAAGCAGGGACCAAATCTCTATAACATCGTCGGCGCGGACATCGCGGGCCGCGAAGGCTTCAGCTATTCGAACGCCATGGCCGAGCAGGAGGGCGATTGGACCTATGACAGTCTCAATGCCTTCCTCTTCAAGCCCAGGGGTTTCATCAAGGGCACTAAAATGAACTTTGTCGGGCTGAAGAAGGCCCGCGACCGGGCCGATCTTATCGCCTATATGCGTTCGCTCTCGGCATCGCCGCAGCCTCTGCCGGAAAGCGGCGCTCTGGCACCGGCTAAGGAAGGCGCCACAGAGCCAAAGGCGAGCCTGACGGCGGCACCAGATCGTAAGCAGGTGGCAGCCGAGTCCGGGGCGTCCGTGTTGAATGTGGCCCCGGGGGTGAACAGTCGGTTCGACTGGAACTTCTCGCTGATTGGCACGGCTGCCGCCGCCGAGTCGGACAAGAGTCTTGCGGAACGCCTGGCCGCTGCTGATCCCGAGGCTGGCAAGAAGGTATGGAACAAGTGCAAGGCGTGCCACACCATCGACAAGGGTGGAAAGAAACGTATCGGCCCCAATCTCTGGAATATCGTCGGTGCGGATGTGGGGGCTCGTGAAGGCTTCAAATACTCCAAGGCAATGCTGGCGTTTGGCGGTCAATGGACCTATGAGCGGCTCGACGCCTATCTCACCAAGCCGAGAGGCGTGGTGAAGGGTGGTAAGATGGCTTTTGTTGGCCTGAAGAAGGCGAAGGACCGCGCGAATGTCATCGCCTTCATGCGCTTGATGGCAGACGAACCGCAGCCGCTACCCTGACTGCCTGCGGGCGCCCAACCACATGATCCGCGCCTTCCTGGATCGACTCGGCGATACTGTCCGCCCTATCCATAGGCGCTACTTCCGCTCCGGCGTCGAAGTCGAGCGCAAGAATGATTCCTCGCCCGTAACCCGCTCCGACCGGGAAGCCGAAAGAGCGCTACGCCAGGCGATTGTGGAAGCCTTTCCCGACGACGGTATAGTGGGCGAGGAGTTCGGCTCCGAGCGGCTCGACGCTAAGCGGGTCTGGGTTCTCGACCCACTCGACGGCACACGTGCCTTCGTCAACGGCAAGCCTGCCTTCGGTGCCATGGTGGCGCTGGTGGAGGAGGGCAGGCCGGTCGCCGGGCTGATCGACATGCCGATCCTCTCCGAACGTTGGATCGGTATTGTCGGCGAGCCTACCACTTTTAACGATATGCCCGTGCGCACGCGCGATTGTGCTGGCCTCGCGGCCGCCTCGCTCAACGCAACCTCGCCGGATATCTTCCCCGACAGTGCCTCGCGCGCGTCCTTCGATCGGTTGTCAGCAGCCTGTGGCCAACGGCATTTCGGCGGCGATTGCCATCTTTACGGCCTGCTCGCTTGCGGCTGGATCGACCTCATTGCGGAAGCCGGCCTCAAGCCCTACGACTATCTGGCGCATGTACCCATCGTGGAAGGCGCGGGTGGGCGGATCGCCGACTGGCGTGGCTGTCCGCTCAGCCTCGACTCCGACGGTAGGGTTCTGGCCGCCGGCACGCCAGCGCTCTTCGAACTGGCCCTCGACCGGCTGCACGGCGCTTAATGCCATGGTGGTGGCCCACATGATCTACGAGAATGTCAATCCGTTCATCCTCGGCAGTCCGGGTGTACCCGGCTCAGGCGTCAGATGACATTCGCAGCCCTGAGCGTGGCGATCCTCTCCGGGCTGTAGCCAAGGCTGGTCAGCATATCCTCCGTATCTGCGCCCAAGGCCGGCGCCGGGCGTGCGGGTGGCGCCTCTCCTGTCTGGATCGCTGGACTGACGGAACCAACCCACCGGCCCGTCGGGTGATCGACCCAGAGATGGCGGCCAGTCTCGGTCGGGAAGGATGCATCCAGGGCTCCGGCGATGTCATATACCGGCGCGACTGGCACCCGGCCCTGCAATTCCTCTAGCCATTCGGCCGTCGTTTTCGCGGCAAGCGCCTCGTCGAGCGCTTCCGTCACCGCGCCGCGGTTGGCGAGACGGGCAGCGAAATCGCGAAAGCATGGATCATCCTTCCATTCCGGGTGGCCGAGCGCATCCGCCAGCTCGCCCCAAAACTTCTCTTTGTTACACATGATGAACAGCCAGCCGTCGCGTGTACGGTAGAGTTGCGAGGGTGTAAGGTTCGGGTGTGAGGAGCGTGGCTCACGGCCCTGCACGATGCCGGCGGTCAGATACCAGCAGGCCAGGTAACCGAGATTCGACATGGCCGTGTCGTAGAGCGAGACATCGAGGTCCATGCCCTTACCACCGGCCCGTGCCGCTAACAGGCCTGAGGTCATGGCGAGCGCCGCCTGCACGCCTGTGGCGAGATCGACCATGGAAAGCCCCATACGCGCGGGCGGCGAACTCGGTTCGCCGGTGAGCGACAAATAACCGGCTTCTGCCTGCATCAGATAGTCGTAGCCGGGCCAGGCGGCGCGTGGGCCCTCGCGACCGTAGGCAGAAAGATGTACGCAGACAATAGCGGGATTGACCCCCTTAAGTGCTTCGTAGGTCAGCCCTAACTTCGCTGGCCGGTCGCCGCGCAGATTGTCGAGCAGCCCGTCCGCCGAGCGCACGAGGTCGCGCAGCACTTCCTGTCCAGCCTCCTGTTTGAGGTCGAGGGCAAGGCTTTTCTTATTGCGATTGAATGCCTGGAAGAACAGGCTGTCGCCGTCCGGCAGTGGATCTTTCGGGTGGCGCACGAAGCGTCCGACATCGCCGCCCTCGGCGATGTTCTCGACTTTGACGACCTCTGCGCCCAAGTCTGCGAGTTGCATCGTGCCGAACGGTCCGGCCCCGTATTGTTCCACCGCAATGATACGGATGCCTTCCAATGGCAGCATGATGTTTCTCCTCGGGCGTAGGCGCTGCGATGAGGTAACGCCTCGATCCGGCTCGGTCCAGACCAACGGAATTGCAGCAGCGGCGGAATTGGTGAAACTGCTGCCATTCCCCTTCGGAGACATCGTTACATGACCGCACCCAAGATCGGTTATCTACTGCCCACGCGCGAA
>JAPORR010000107.1 GCA_026710105.1 Alphaproteobacteria bacterium | reverse complement strand
GCGAAACAATTTCTTTTCTTCGTCGTTGAGGCGAACTGGTGTTGAAACATTGCGCTCCGAAATCTTCTTGGCAGCGCTGGCTGCGTTTCGAATAGTCTGGAAAAATATCAAGCTCTTTATGCCAGACCTTGCGGCAGCCGTGGCGATCATTGAAGATACTTCGCCGGAGTTAGGGGTTAGCTGCCAAAATCGATTGATGCCAAGTAATGGCTTTTCTTCGAGCAGCGGCGAAAACGTGTAATCGCCGCGCGACCGTGTCTCCCAGGTTTGCTTCAAACTGAACAATGCAAATGGTTGCGCTGACACTTCCCGTTTGACCGAACTCGGAATGCTCCTGGTTGTCGTCTGTTGGCGTCGGCGCTCAAGGACGGAATATAGATCGGATATATCTTCATCTTGATACACAACGTTGCCACGAAGTTGCCGGGTGGGCTTCCACGACAATGATAAAGCAAGGCACTGACGTCCTGTCAGATCATTAATCCATTCAGCGATTTCAGTTGTGTTTTTCATCATCGCCGAAAGCAACAGGAAATCCGCGTCCTGTGCCAGCCGGGCGAAATTAAGTACGCACAGCATGGCATCCAACGCGCGGCGGTTCGCGACAGGCTCACTTGGATGAAGAAGATGACATTCATCGAAGACAAGTAAGCCAGCATCTTCGAAAATTGAAGCGTCGAAGCTCATTCGCGACAAGCAAGCTTCGGGAGTCATAATCAAGATGTCCGGCGGCGCCTCTTCATCTTGAGCAAAACTGCCGTCGTCGAGAAACTCGTATTGAACATTCGCAAGAGGGAAGGCGCGTGCTAAGGAATTACGTGTCTGGTCGACTAGGGCGTGTGTGGGGGCCAGAAAGATCACAGATCGATCTGCAAGCAGAGTCGTGGCAATCTTCAATTCCGCGAGGGCAGACTTTCCAGCTCCGGTAGGAAAGCCAACGGAAGCGGAAACGCCGAAATCCAGATAGCCGGACTCGATGGCCTCGCGGTGATTGCGCCAAAGGACCGGCCGCTGTCTGGCAAGCCTCTCCAGATAGGCATGCCACCTTTCGGGGTCGACACCGCTTGGAGGAGGGAGAGACACCACAGCGCCGCGCGACATATCGCGAGCAACCGCGATGAGTAACGATGCCAAATGGCCAGGACCGGAAAAGACACTCACTGGACCATTAGGTAGATCGATAACCTCTTGGTCATCGTCGGAGATGGAGAGAGACTTGACCTGGCGAAAGTATTCAAGCGGACTGCTGGATGTTCCAGCCTCGCCTGACCTTAGCATTTGCCGTGCGAGTGCCCGTACACCTTTGAGGAGAGTAAAGTACAGAGCTGAGGAGGCGGCATCAGAAGGGTTGAGTCGCCGAACTGCGCTCTTTGGTGGCAGCTCCGATTGGATGATAGGCCTGAGGCGGCCCAACGAGAGGTCCTGTAGGGCTGAGATCAGAGCGCTCTCTACGGGTTGATCGGCTGCCGGTTCCGAACTTACCCATTGTGCCATTTCCCCGGCGTCCGCCGACGCTTCGGCAACAAGGAACAATAGCATAGCGGAGATGTCCGGCGAGACGCCTCTCGCATCGAGAGAAGAACGCAGGGTGTCTGGAATAAGGATGCGTTGTGCATTGAACACAAGCTGGTGCGCAGTCGCCGCGACGAACGCGGCCGCGGCCCGATCATCACGGTCCGGGGACACGGATACGAAGGCTTCGTTGGTGAACGCAAGGCGGCGAGTATCTGCGATCAGTGTCTCAAGTTCGTCGGTATCGACGTCTTCACCTGACCGCAGGCGTAAGCGTGTCGTGACGATCTTGGAGTAAGTCTCTGACAATTGATCCGGCAGATTATCTCTGTCGAGATCATCGAGTGGAGGTGCGCTTCGGATAAGCGCGGCGGTCGACGGATCAAACATCTGAGGCTACCATCTTCTCTGCTGTTTTCAAGGCTTTCTTGGCCAGACGTTTCATCCACAAACGCAAATCGTTTAGATGAAGGGTCTCCGCGCGTCTACGCGAGACTTGGCCCGAGATTACGTCTGAGTAGCCTTTGAAGAGACGTTTGCGACCATTCACGCTATTGTGGCCATCACCGACGGTTATCGCGACGCGGAAGGCTCGCACTTTCTTCCACAGTACTTGTTGAATCGCCTGATCTGGGTCGAGTTCAGGCCGTGTTGACAGAAGCGTGCTGACTTCTGCCGCCAAGAGGTTGTCCCTGTTACCAGCCTCTAGGTCTGAAAATTCTTCCCAGACTAGATCTCGGATTGTATCTCTGGGGTTGGAAGTCGCTTTGTCTTCGCAGATAACGACGGATCGGACTATCTGCGTCTCTTCGTCGATCTCCACATGAAGGCTATCGAAACCTTTGTGAGCGTGTTGCATATGAGGCGGCGCGATTAGGGACGCGTTGTCATGGATATGCGCCGCAATCCATGAAATCGTCTGAAAAAGCCAGCCGTCTCGGTGAAAAGGCTCACCGCCGTCTGGAACAGTAAGGAGCTGGCGAGCACCTTTGAGCACGGTGTTTGCGGGGGCGGATCCGACAAAATCAGTTTGATCGAGTATATGAAGAACATGACGGTACTGCCCAAGAGCAATGCGAGCGACAAGTTTTGCCAGTTCGTGATCGCTGTCTATCGACCAGTCGTAGCCAGTCCACCGTTTGCCATTACTGATTGGTGTTAAGGTAATCGGCATTTCAGTGCTTCTTTGTATGAATCCTTACGATCACCGCAGCGAAAACATCGGAAGCCAAACTTGGACCAACGATGTCGTGCAAAGAGGATTGAAGAAACTCAGGAAGGTCGGGTCGAAGGAGCATTAGGATAGTCGGAAGTCCGGCGGCAGGTCAACGATGTGGTCGAGAATGGCTGAGGCCATGACGTGAGGCAAGCGGAGCGAAACACACTGACCCACAATATCCCGTTCGCCATGGGGACCGAGGGACCCCAATCGGGCATCCGTGTCGTGGGTGCGCGGGTCTATGTGGGCGTGGAACCGCGCGGGAGGCTTCGGATTTGGAGGACCGGACGCCCATGACACGCCGGCGGCGGTATCGATGCGAGCGCACGGCGGTGAAGCTGGCGAAGGATCCGCCGGTCAACGAAATGATTCGGATTTCAGTCGGCGGCGGGTAAATGTCACGCGCGCGCGTCCTGCGCCCCCGTAGGGGTCGCAGGACGGCTGCCAGCTTGTGATCCGGCCGCAAAGCCGGAGCGGTTGCCGTCCGCGGAGTCGCGGACAATTGCAACGCCTGACGAAAGGTGCAACGGCGTGACGGGTTTCCCAATCCTTCGGGCGTCTCAATGGATTGCGGGCTGGTCCGGTGCCGCGGGTGCCCGAGGGACGAGCGCGGTCCGGGTCATCAAACCGGATACGGAATTTTTCAGTATTGAGTCGTGGGCGGGCGGCATGTGGCGCAGAAACACCTATCTGGTGCGCCGGGGCAATGACCGGGCCGCCATGGGCAGCAGCTCGGTGAAGCGGTATCCGGTCGACCGGGAATTGCCCCAAACCCACTGACCCACGATCCGGGCAATCCCACCCTCGCCGCATCCAGTTGTCCCGGACGTCGCGGCCAGGGGCCTGTCCAGGCGGTCCCCCTGTTCCGGATAGCCAGGGAAGGGGTAGGATCGGAGATGGACCGATCTTCTCCCCTTCTCAAGATTCTGTTCCTGACCTTCGGGCTGTGGCCGGTCCTTCGCATGGGGGAGAAGGGGGCGTGGCCTCTTGTCGAGCCGAACGGGGCCAAGACCGCCAGACGAAACATCATCGGGCTGTCGGCGGTTCTGATCCTGGCCGGGTTCGCCGGAGTCGATCCGGGAGACCTGACGGTGTTCGGCCTGGACCTGGATGCAAGCGGTCGAGGCGCGATCGTGGTCCTGGTGGGCGCTGGAGCCGCCCAGCTCTACTGGTACTGCATAAAGTACTGTCACATGAGGGACGATGCGAAGGCCAATTCCAGTCATCCCGACCAGCTTGACCACCTCTTGCGGCTGGCAGCGAACCCCGACGTGAACCTGAAGCAGGCTTCGGCCAACTGGATATCCAACACGATAGCCTTCGGGCTGACGCTGGGCTCCTGGTGGTTCTTGTATTGCTGGATCACCGCCGCGCCCGCTTCCTGAACGGCCCGGTGCCCGGCGCGGCTGGCGGACTTCACCGGCAGCGGGTAGGGTCCGGTCGCTGGGTCGCGGGCGAACGGACGTTGTCGCAGGTCCCATGAACTTCCATCCCGACGAGCGCGTGGCGCTGTTCGTCGACGGTGCCAACCTCAACGCCGCGCGAGCGCCTTCGGCTTCGAGATCGACTACGCGGCGCTGCTCGATGTCTTCGCCGCCCGGGGCCGGCTGGTGCGGGCGCATTTCTACACGGCGCTGCTGGAGATCGGCGACCGCGCGCCGCTCCGCCCACTCGTCGACTGGCTCGTCCTGACCGCCCGGAGCGTGCCGCGTTCGCCGGGGCCGCTCTGCAGATTGTATGCGTGGTGTGCAAGAGGAAGGGACAATCCCCACGGGGACGAGGGTGTTGCAAAGGAAGATCGGGTCAGCGTAGCAAGTGGGGATGGAAGACATTCAACTCGTTAGCGACTGGGTAGGCGTGGCTGAGCAGGCGTGGTTCATCGGCAGCGCAGTGACCGCCGTATTCGGCTATGTGCTTCATTTGTGGCGCACTCGGACGCTGAGCGGGCGAATCCGAACGCTTGAAAAACGCTTGGAGGAAGAGGCGGGCGCTCCTTCAATCAGTCAGACCTTCATCTATAACCCCGCGCCCGATCCCCGAGACGAAGCCCGCGAAATTCGGACGGCGATGGAGAAGACGGCTCAAGACTTGCGGGAGACAATGCGAAGGCTCCCGCAAGAGCCGCTTGGCGACAGCCATACGCTTGCGCGCCTGCCGGACGGGACGAATATCGTTTCAAGGGCGGACGGCTCTTACCGCCTTGCAGTGCCAATACCTCTATCCGTGAGCTTCTCGGGGGCCATGACCGGAAAATTGAGCGCGACCCTGATTCACAGGAAGGCGAAAGATCGGAAACAGGAGAATCCGGAATGACTAGAGGCGTCCCTGTTCTGGACCCGAGGGTTCACTTTGTCGACGCAACCCCGGAGGCGCTCGCGCGGGCGCTGTTCCGCCGGATCGAGCCGATAAATCCCGAACTCCGAAACCGACGCCGGGGCAAGGAGGCGATGACTGAAAAACCGCCGCCAGAGAAGGCGAGCAATGTCAACCCATCTATGTAAGGCCCTTTCTCTGTTCCTCGGCGGCATCCCGTGGACTCGCCATGGCAACCCCAATCGGTGGCGGGTTCGGTAGCGCAAGTATGAAGGCGCTCAAACCTCGGATCATGGGGCTGCAATGAGAATCGTTTCGAACAGCGGAACCGATCGCGTAGTCGATATAGTTCGATCCCGGCTCGGCGCCGGCCATCGCGTCGACTTCGCTTCGCGCGTGCTATCGCTCTTCGCATTCGGTGAGCTTGCCGGGGATCTGGGGCGACTTGCGGGCGTGCGGCTTGTCCTGCCGCCTGACGATGCCGAACTTGAACTTCCGGGGTCCGATGCGGATCGGGCGGCCCGTAATCGCTTGTTGGGTCGCTGGCTGGCCGGCCGCTTTGCAGCCTGGATTGACAAGACGGTCGAAGTGCGCAGAGCGAAAGGACCAGTGCCGCAAGGAGCGATCGTGCTGCGCAACGGCGACAGCCGGGCGGAGCAGGCTTTGCTCGGTTCGTTTTCGTTCAGCACAGACGGGTTGGGCCTCTCGCCGGGCAACCCGCTCAACCTGATCCAAGCGTCAGAAACGGCCGAAGAGTCCGAACGGCTCGGCGCATGGTTCGATGCTCAGTGGTTCGGCCTCCCGGATGACGGCGCTGCGAAGTCGGACCTGGTGGGAGCCTTGCGCCGGCTCGCCGCGCACCGCGCTCCGTCCAGCATCTACGCACTGATCCTGCACCACCTGTTCCAGTCTGAGGATGGTGCGCTTGATGAGGAACGGATCGTCAGGTCGGCAACCGGAATTCGCGACACCGAAGTCTGGAAGAGACTGTTCAAGTTTCAGCGCGACGGGGTTGTCGGCGCCATCGACAAGCTTGAGCGGTTCGGAGGCTGTATCGTCGCCGACAGCGTCGGGCTCGGAAAGACTTTCGAAGCTCTGGCCATCATCAAATACCATGAGCTGCGCAATGATCGCGTGCTCGTGCTCTGCCCGAAGCGGCTGCGCGACAACTGGACCCTCTATCGCGCCAATGATCGCCGCAACATCCTCGCGCGCGACCGTTTCAACTACGACATTCTCAACCACACCGACCTGTCGCGCGACAGCGGCCTGTCGGGCGATATTGACCTCGCCCATGTGAATTGGGGCAATTACGATCTGGTCGTCATCGACGAGTCGCACAACTTTCGCAACAAGCGCTCGCCACGGCAAGGCAGCGAGACGCGCTACGACCGGTTGATGCGTCGGATCGTTCGGGAGGGCGTGAAGACGCGGGTGCTGATGCTCACGGCCACGCCGGTGAACAATCGCCTGGCGGACCTGCGCAATCAGATCGCCTTCGCCACCGAGGGCGAGGACACGGCGCTCGCGGATTACGGCGTGTCCAGCATAGACGGCACGACACAGCAGGCGCAGAGGCAGTTCAACCGTTGGCTCGAACTGGAGGAGAGCGAGCGTACGCCGTCCCGGCTCGTGGACATGCTCGGGTTCGATTACTTCACCCTGCTGGATCGTCTGACGATAGCCCGTTCGCGCCGTCACCTGGAAAAGTACTATGGAGACCGCGAGACTGGCCGTTTTCCGGAACGTCTGAAGCCGATCAACGTGAAGCCGGATGTTGATCTTGCTGGAGAGTTTCCCTCGATAGACACGATCAATGCGGAAATCCGCCGCCTGAATCTTGCCGCCTATGCACCGCTCCGTTATGTCCTGCCGCATAAGCGGGAGGCGTATGACGAGAAATACAGCACCCGGCTTCGCGCCGGAGGCGGAACCTTCCGGCAGTTGGACCGCGAGGAAAGCCTCGTTCAACTCCTTCGCGTGAATGTGCTGAAACGTATGGAGAGTTCCGTCGCATCGTTCGCCCTGACCGTGCAGCGCCAGCTTGCCGATGTCGATCTGCTTCTGGCGCGTATGGAGGACCAAGCGGACGAACTGGAGGAAGTCGATATCGCGGATATCGACATTGAGGACCCGGCCTTCGAGAACCTTCTGGTCGGCCGAAAGGTCAAGGTACTGCTCCAGGACGTCGATCCGGTCCGCTGGCGGCAGGATCTGATCGAAGACCGCAACCGGTTGGCCACGCTTCACGCCTCGGCCCGCCAGGTCACCGCAGATCGGGATGCCAAGCTAGCCGGACTACGCGAGTTGATCGGTCGGAAATGCCGCGACCCGATCAACGCTGGCAATCGCAAGGTCATCGTGTTCACGGCCTTCGCCGACACCGCGCAATACCTCTACGACGAATTGGCGCCCTGGGCGCAGGATTGTCTCGGCGTGCAATCCGCACTCGTCACCGGAGCCGGGCGTAACCGGACAACGCTGCATGGCCTGAGGCGCGACCTGGCATCCATTCTGGCCGCCTTCGCGCCCCGAGCAAAGGAACGGCCGGACGACCTTGCGGACGAAGGCGAGATCGATCTTCTGATCGCGACAGACTGTATTTCCGAGGGCCAGAACCTCCAGGACTGCGACTGGCTCATCAACTACGATATTCACTGGAACCCGGTGCGCATCATCCAGCGTTTCGGCCGCATCGACCGTATCGGCTCCTCCAACGAGTGCATTCAGCTGGTCAATTTCTGGCCCAACATGGAATTGGAGGAGTATCTCCGCCTTGAACAGCGCGTAAGCGGCCGCATGGTGTTGCTCGACATTTCGGCGACGGGCGAGGAGAACCTGATCGAGCAGCAGTCCGGCGACCCGATGAACGATCTGGAATACCGCCGCAAGCAGCTTCTGAAGCTTCAGGATGCGGTGATCGATCTGGAAGACCTGTCGTCGGGGGTCTCGATCGCCGATCTGACACTGACGGATTTTCGGATCGACCTGGCCGAATATCGAAGGGCCGATCCCAAAGCGCTGGACGCGGTTCCGTTCGGCATGCACGCAATCACCGTCACGGCGGACGACGATATTCCTCCCGGCGTAGTCTTCTGCCTGCGTGCGGAGGGTGCGGCGGCGGAAACCCGGTTCCAGCCGAGCTACCCGCTGGCGCCGCATTATCTGGTTCATGTCGGCGACGACGGATCAGTGCTTCTGCCGTTCTCCCAGGCCAAGGCGGTTCTCGACCGCCTGAAGCGGCTTTGTGTCGGCAAGGACATGCCCGACGCCCTGGGCTGCGCCCGCTTCGACGCTGCTACCGACCGGGGTCGGGATATGCAGGCCATGCAGCGTCTGCTTGCCGCTGCTGTGTCCTCCATTGTCGGCGCGGGCGAAGAGCGTGCGGTCGCCAGCCTGTTTTCTCCAGGCGGGACGCATGCCATGGCTGGCGAGTTCGCCGGCATGGACAATTTCGAGGTGGTGGCGTTTCTCGTTGTGCTGGCGGAAGATGCGTCATGACTTCATTCGATCCGTTCGAAGCGCTTGCACTTCCCTCGAATGCGCTTATCGACCGCCGCGTTCCCAAGACGCTGCTGATCGAGAACGGCGCGTTTGCGGCCAGCGACCGCCGGCGCATCCGGGAAGGAATCGCGGAACTGAGATGGCTCGCGGTTCTCAAACCGGCCACTGTCGGGATCGCCGGATATCGGGATGACGAGCGCGAGTATCTTGAAATTGCCGTTCTGAAACTCAATCTGCGAGCAGCCGCGCGCGGCGAACGTCTCGTCGAACTGGTTCACCGCGCCGTGCCCTACCCGGTACTTCTGATCGCCTGGCGCGCGGAGACGCCGGAGCTCTCCCTGGCCCACAAGCGCCGGTCCCTGGGTGAAGCGGGCAGGACCGTGCTCGACGGTGAGATCGTTGTCGCCCGGCTCTGCGGCGACTGTTCCTCCGACCTTCTGG
>JAPORR010000104.1 GCA_026710105.1 Alphaproteobacteria bacterium | reverse complement strand
AACACGCTCCCCTTGGGAATCCCCAAAATGAGTCTCAAAAATCAGCCGTTGGTATCAGGCCTGCGAACACGGCATTGATCGTGATCGACATGCAAACCGATTTCTGTGGCAAGGGCGGCTATGTCGACAAGATGGGCTATGACCTCTCGCTCACGCGCGCTCCCATTGAGCCGATCCGACGTGTGCTCGCTGCGATGCGGACCAGGGGCTACCATGTTTTCCATACACGTGAGGGCCATCGCCCGGACCTGTCCGACCTGCCCGCAAACAAGCGCTGGCGCTCGCAACGCATCGGGGCCGGGATCGGCGAACCCGGTCCTTGCGGCAGGATCCTTGTGCGTGGCGAACCCGGTTGGGAACTCATCGACGAACTCTGCCCGGAACCGGGAGAAATCGTCATCGACAAGCCCGGCAAGGGTTGCTTCTTCGCCACCGATCTGGAGTTGATTCTGCGCACCAGAGGCATCGCGAATCTAGCAATCTGCGGCATTACGACAGATGTCTGCGTTTCAACCTCCATGCGTGAGGCGAACGACCGGGGCTTCGAGTGCGTCGTGCTTGAGGACTGTTGCGGTGCCACCGACAAGGGCAATCACGACGCCGCGCTGAAGATGGTCAGGATGCAGGGCGGCGTTTTCGGTGCGGTCGCCGATAGTGAAATCCTCATCGCCGGTTTGCCATGACTGTCAAGGGGCGTCTTGAAACTGGCGCACTCGGCGTCGAGACCGTGGGCATGACCATGCGTTTCGGCGCATTCACCGCGCTTGATCGCGTCTCGATCGAAATCGCGCCAGGCACATTGCACACGCTTCTGGGAGAAAACGGTGCCGGCAAGTCAACGCTGGTCAAGTGCATAATGGGCTTCCACCGCGCGAGCGACGGCCAGCTCATGGTCGGCGGTCGCGAGGTCGAAGCGCCGGATCCGAGGGCAGCCCATGCTCTTGGACTTGGCATGGTCTATCAGCATTTCACGCTCGTGCCGTCGCTGACAGCGGCGGAGAATCTGGTCATTGGCCGAGAGAACGCACCGCAGGTCATCGACTGGCGCGCCGAAAGGGCGGCGCTTGAGGCGTTCATGACGCGGATGCCGTTCGCCGTTCCGCTCGACCGGGCGGTGGGCACGCTGACGGCGGGCGAGAAGCAGAAACTCGAGATCCTGAAGCAGCTTTATCTCGACCGGCGCTTCCTGATCCTCGACGAGCCGACATCGGTGCTGACCCCGAACGAGGCCGATGAGGTTTTGGGCCACGTGAAGGCTTTGTGTCAGGCGGGTGAGATCACAGCGTTGATGATCACCCACAAATTCCGCGAAGTTATGGCCTATGCCGACGAGGTCTCGGTGCTCCGCCGGGGCAAGCTTGTGGGCTCGGACCGTGTCGCCAGCCTGACCCAGGGCGATATGGCACGGATGATGATGGGCGAAGACGCTGCGGTCGAACCGGCACCGCGTGCAAGCGTCGTCGGGGCGCCAGTTCTCTCCATCGCCGGCATGCGTGCCCGGGATCATTCGGGACTGAAAGAGGTCGCCATCGACGCTCTTGAGGTCTGCGCAGGCGAGATCGTTGGTATCGCCGGGGTCTCGGGCAACGGCCAAACAGAACTGATGGAAGTACTGACTGGCCAGCGCCCGATGTCGGAAGGCGAGATACGGGTGAAGGGGGGCCCCTACAGCGCTACGCGCGAGGAAGCGCGCGTCAATCGTGTACGCTACCTTCCCGAGGAACCGCTTCACAATGCTTGCGCGCCGCGCATGTCGGTCACCGAGAATATCGGCTTCCGCAGCTTCGATCAGAAAGATGATCGCCTCCGGTTCTGGCTTTCGATGCGTGCGATGAAGAGCCGCGCTGCGAGGCTGACAGAAGCGTTCAAGGTCAAGAGTGCCTCGCTTGATGCGCCGATGTCCTCGCTCTCGGGCGGCAATGTGCAGCGCGTGGCGCTCGCCCGCGAACTGACGGGCGAGGTGGATCTTTTGGCGGTCTCGAACCCGTGCTTTGGCCTGGATTTTGCTGCGGTCGCGGAAATCCGCGCCCGGATCATGGCTGCACGCAATGCCGGCACCGCAGTGCTCCTCATGTCGGAGGATCTGGACGAGATCATGGAGCTTGCCGACCGCGTGCTGGTGATGTCGGAGGGGCGTATCGCCTATGAATGCCTGGCCGCCGAAGCGGATCTGACTGAAATTGGCAGGCGAATGGGAGGTCTCGACCAATGGCCGTGATCTCCGCGGCCCGGCCGTTCGCCTATTGCTTCGAACCCGCGGCGACCGCATTGATCGTGATCGACATGCAGCGGGACTTCATCGAAGAGGGTGGTTTTGGCGCGGCACTCGGCAATGATGTACTGCCGCTCCGGGCTATCGTCCCGACCACCGCCCGTTTGATCGCAGCCGCCCGGAAGGCAGGATTGTCCGTGATCTACACCCGGGAATGCCACAGTCCCGACCTGTCCGACTGCCCGCCCGCTAAGCTCAACCGTGGTGCGCCGGCGCTGCGCATTGGTGACCCCGGCCCGATGGGTCGCATCCTGATCGCCGGAGAACCTGGCGCCGATATCCTGCCAGAGGTCGCTCCGGTGCCAGGGGAGCCGGTCATCGACAAGCCAGGCAAGGGAGCCTTTCACGCCACGCCTCTCGCCGGACTCCTCGAAAGGCTCGGCAAGCAAAGCCTGTTTTTCTCCGGCGTGACCACCGAGGTCTGCGTGCAGACAACCATGCGCGAGGCGAACGATCGGGGGTTTGAATGCCTTTTGGCAGAGGATGCGACCGGCAGCTATTTCCCTGAATTCAAGGCGGCGACCCTAGCGATGATCCGCGCCCAAGGCGCCATTGTCGGCTGGACAGCGACGGTGGCGGAGATTGAGGAAGCGTTGAATGGACAAGGCGACAGATAGGTCAAGGCATACCCCGGGGCTCGTTGGCGGCGGCTGGCGGGCCCTCGACTTCTCGCCGTTCCGTGAAGGCGTGGAAATCTGCGAGCTTCGCCAAGGTGAACCTGCAGTGGCGGTGCTTCGCTATGCGCCGGGAGCGATGGTGCCCCGGCACCTACACACCGGACTCGAAACCATAATGGTGCTCGACGGCGTGCAGAGCGACGAGCACGGCGACTATCCGGCGGGATCGCTGATCCTGAATCCAGAAGGCACCATACACTCGGTCAGGTCGCATGAGGGGTGCGTGGTCCTGATCCAGTGGGAACGGCCGGTGCAGTTTCTGGAGCAGGGATCGTGAGCGGGGCTCACAAACACTTGAGTTTCGACATTGCGACCCTGCACGCTGCCTTCGCCGACAGAGCCGCTCCAGCAGATATCATCGCCGAGGTTTACCGCCGGATTGCAGCGGTGGACGACCCCGGCATTTTCCTGCATCTGCGTCCTTGCTCCGAGTGTATTGCCGAGGCTGTAGCGCTGCCTCCCTTCGATCCGGAAGCGATGCCGCTCTGGGGAATTCCCTTTGCCATCAAGGACAACATAGACCTCGCCGGCAGCCCCACCACCGCAGCCTGTCCCGCCTTTTCTCATGAGCCGGACACCGATGCCTTCGCTGTCGCCACGTTGAAGGCCGCAGGCGCGATTCCGATCGGCAAGACCAATCTCGACCAGTTCGCTACGGGGCTCGTTGGACTCCGCACGCCTTATCAACCGCCGAAGAACGCACTCGACCCCGACATCGTACCCGGGGGCTCATCTTCCGGATCTGCCGTGGCGGTGGCGCACGGGATCGTGTCCTTTGCGCTCGGCACTGACACGGCGGGCTCGGGCCGGGTACCGGCGGCCCTCAACAATATCGTCGGACTGAAACCTACCCTGGGCACCATCTCCAGTATTGGGGTCGTTCCAGCCTGCCGGACGCTCGACACGATCTCGGTCTTCGCGCTCACTGTGCCTGACGCTTGGCGGGTCTTCCAGGTAGCGGCCCGCCATGATGCCGCGGACGCTTTTGCCCGCAACATCCCGCCGCCGCCGCTTGTGGCCCCGCCACCTTCGGTGAAGATCGCTGTTCCGGATGATGCGACGCGAGAGTTCTTCGGGGACACGGCCCAGGCGGCAAGTTTTGATACTGCGCTTGAGCGCCTGGTGGCCCTCGGCGCAGAAATTACAGAGCTGGACTTCACACCGTTTTTCGAGGTCAGCGCGATGCTCTATGGAGGCCCTTGGGTCGCCGAACGGCTGAGCGCCATCGAGTCCCTGATGCAGGACGCCTCTACAACCCTGCACCCCGTTACCCGCCGGATCATCAGCGGCGGAGCGCAGTTCTCCGCCGTCGATGCATTCCGCGGCATATACCGGTTGGCCGAACTCAAGCGGAAGACCGCGCCGCTTCTCGCGGAGGTCGATCTGCTTTGTGTACCGAGTATCCCGACCTTCCAGACACTCGCGGACATCGAAGCCGATCCCGTCGGTCCGAATTCCCGCCTCGGCACCTATACCAATTTCGTCAATCTTATGGACCTATGCGGGGTCGCCGTTCCCACAGGCCCAAGGAGCGACGGTCGCCCCGGCAGTGTGACCCTGATCGCCCCGGCCGGCCGGGATGGTCTAGCAGCCGCACTTGCGGAATGTCTACAGCGCGATTCGGCGCCGCGCCTCGGGGCGACGACGCACTATCTGCCCCCCATAGCTTCCTTACCTGCCGGACCACTGCCCGGCGAGACGGCGCTCGCCGTCGTTGGAGCGCATATGTCCGGCATGCCACTGAACCGCGAACTGACTTCAAGGGCTGGGCGGTATCTGCGCAAGGCACGGACAGCACCGACCTATCGGCTCTTCGCGCTTGCGGCCGGCGCGTCTGCGCGGCCTGGCATGGTTCGCGCGGGAACAGGCAAGGCGATCGATCTGGAAATCTGGGCGCTTCCCGCCCAGGGCCTCGCCGATTTCCTGGTATCTATACCTCCACCGCTGTCCATCGGCACGATCACGCTTGCCGATGGAGGTGAAGTCAAAGGGTTTCTAGTAGAAGAAGCGGGGCTCGACGGTGCTAAGGAAATTACCGAATACGGCGGATGGCGCACCTATCTCCAGAGAGAAGCATAACCCCCACAACCGGCCTACATTACACACCTAATGGCGCATGATCGAGAGGATTTTTCCAAACTGCTCATACCGGAGGAGTTCTCCGGGTTGTGAGAGACTGCGATCCCGTGTCGAAGGGAGGTGGCCGGGCGAGGGTGGTCACGGGCACCCTCGCGATGCATATTGGGATAAAACACGAACAAAGGCAAGGCCGGAACCAGGAGGCCCATCAGTCAAGTATATAATCCCCTTTCTCTTCCGCTAACCGGACTTTTGCCCATGACCCTCGCCGTAGCCGTTCAGATGGACCCAATCGAGAACGTCGATATAGACGCTGATAGCACCTTTGCGCTTTGCCTTGAGGCGCAGGCGCGCGGCTATTCGTTGTTCCACTATCTGCCGGATGCGCTCGTCTTCCGAGACGATCGACTGACCGCATGGGGCCGCCCAATGAAGCTCCAGCGCGAAAGAGGCCGCCACGCCGCGTTCGGCGCACCGGAAATGGTGGACCTCGCGGGCGTCGATGTCGTGATGATGCGCCAGGACCCGCCATTCGATATGGCTTATATCACCGCGACGCATCTGCTGGAGCACATCCATCCAGAGACGCTGGTGGTCAACGATCCAGCCTCCGTGCGCAACGCGCCGGAAAAGCTGTTCGTCACTCGTTTCAAAGGTGTGATGCCGCCTACCCTGATTACCCGCAACCAGACCGAGATCACTGCCTTCCGCGAAGAACATCGCGATATCATCCTCAAGCCGCTCTTCGGCAATGGTGGCGCTGGCGTATTCCACCTGCGCGAGGACGATGAAAACCTGAACGCGTTGCTAGAGATGTTCCTCGAGTCATCGCGGGACCCGATCATCGCTCAGCGTTACCTGCCGGAAGTACGTGCCGGTGACAAGCGCATCATACTCGTGGAGGGTGAGGCTGTAGGCGCTATCAACCGCATTCCAGCGGCCGGCGAATCCCGTGCCAATATGCATGTCGGTGGTAGGGCGGTGAAGAGCAGTCTGACTTCACGCGAGGCCGAGATCTGCGAGATCATCGGCCCGGCGCTCATGGAGCGAGGGCTCACCTTTGTAGGTATTGATGTCATCGGGGGCTATCTCACCGAGATCAATGTCACTTCGCCCACCGGTATCCAGGAGATCGAGCGCTTCGACGGCGTGCGGATCACGGCACTCATCTGGGATGCGATCGAGAAGCGCCTTGCCAGTCGAGGTGGTGCGAGGCCCGCCGCGTGAGTGGCCGCTCGACGGTCGCGCATGTTACCACACAGTCGCTTTCGACGGCATTGAAGTGCGGACCATCGAAGAGATCAATGCGAAACCTGGGACAGCCACACAGAGACCGCCGCTAAGCCCCACCATCACATCAAATTGTCAGAAAAACCGAGACCGCAAGAGCGACAACTGCGCAAAGCGCCTTCGTTCAATCACAAAACCAACCAATTAGGAATCCCTCGCCAATTCAAGCGCGCGCGAATTCGCTCTGGGGCGGAGGTAGTAAACAGTAGGGCGGATAAATGGCGCAGTATCAGTGTCTGGAAGCCTAGCATAACGGTCGCTAAGGTGGTCGGGTGATGGACGGACGGACAGACCTGTTTCCGGTAATTGAAATGGCGCGGAGCGGCATGCTGCCGTTGGACGGCGGCCATGTCATGTACTGGGAGGAGACAGGAAACCCGGACGGCCTGCCGGTACTGTTCCTGCACGGAGGGCCGGGAGCCGGTTGCACGCCAGCCTATCGGCGCTTCTTTGATCCTCTGGCCTACCGGATTTTGCTATTCGATCAGCGTGGCGCTGGCCGTTCGACACCGGGCGCGGAAACACAGGCCAACACTACACAGCATCTGGTCTGTGACATTGAGACGCTGCGTCGGCATCTGTCGGTGGATCGGTGGCTGGTGTTCGGCGGCTCCTGGGGCAGCACGCTCGCGCTCGCCTACGGCCAGGCTCATCCCGAACGCTGTCTAGGTTTCGTACTGCGCGGCGTTTTCCTCGGGCGGCAGGCGGAGATTGACTGGTTCCTACATGGCATGGGCAAGTTCTTCCCTGAGGCATACCGAGCCTTCGTCGCCCCGATTCCGAAGGAAGAACGCGGCGCGGGCTTGCTGGCGGCTTACCATCGGCGGCTGATGGACCCGGACCCGTGCGTCCACTTGCCTGTCGCGCGTGCCTGGTCGCGCTATGAAAGTGCCTGTTCGGCTCTCAGGCCCGGCCCAGCAGACACGGCTGCCGTAGCCGGGGATCGTACGGCCCTCGGCCTGGCACGGCTGGAAGCCTATTATTTCATGAACGGCCTGTTTCTCCGCGACGGCCAGTTACTCGATGACCTCCACCGCATCGAAAGCCTGCCAGTGACTATCGTCCAGGGACGCTATGATGTCGTCTGCCCGATCGCGACCGCTGACCAACTGGCACGCGCTTGGCCTGGCGCCGACTATTCACCTGTGGCGGAAGCCGGCCATTCGGCGATGGAGTTCGGCATCCGCGCAGCTCTTGTTACTGCGACAGAACGGATGAAATACCGTCTCGCCGCAATGGCGTGAGAGCGCCGGCAACCACCACTCTTCACTTACCAGCAGTCCCCCGCGGCCCAGCGTTTCCAGGGCAAACCTGCTCGGCCTTGGAGTTGTGCAAGAGGTTCACTTATGAGTTTAATACAGGTATTCGTGCAATCTCGGCACGAATGCTGTGCAGAGATAGGTGCCTTGGAAAATAGGAGATTCAGCCCCCATAATAAGAATTATCTAGCCGGAGGATGCATGATGGATGGGCAGCAAGCTATCGAGGACAAGTTTGAGGTGACCGAAACAGCCGAAACGACTGTGGCGGCAGCTGCGACAGCCTACGTGCCGCCGCTCCAGTTGACGGAAGGCCAGCCGCCACCCATCGCGGCGAATGGTGGCCTCTCATATATGTCGTTCGACAGGAACGGCGATGCCGGAACTGGGGCGGCTCTGGAAGCAGCGCTCCAGCAGATCGCGGAAGGACACAGCCAAGCGTTGATCGACTGGCTCGAAAATGCTCCTTCTGGCTCTATAGAGACCCAATGGGGTCCCGGTTTCCGCACCTATGAAGAATGCCTAGACCACATCCGCGCGAAAGGCATCGAAGCTCCTGAAGGTGGTGTGGCGCTTCCCTTGCGCTACACAATTTACGAGCACCCATCCTATTCGGTCGTGCCGTCCAATGCGCTTTGGCGAGACCCGGCGCGCAAGGCTGAGGCGGATGTGCTGCGCAAGGCCGAAGATGAACTCCGGGATCGCAGCCTCTATTTCCCGCAAGTGCTGCGCGATGCGCGCCGTATTGGCGAATACTATCCGGGCCTTGATGTCAGAAGCCCCGAGTCCATGGACAGACTCGGGGTCTCGCTGGCGCATCTCGAATCCGCATGCACTGACTTCTACGACTCGGCTGAGGTAGAACGTGTGTTCTACCCGGAGATCGAGAAGCTGCTGTTGGAATTCTTCCCAGAGGCGACCGATGCATTGGTCTATAATCACGACGTGTTCGACAAAGACTACCAAGGTGACCGCACAGAAGATCAGGCAGCCAAAAATCCTGGTGTGAATGCACGTTATGTCAATCTTGTCCATAACGACCTGAACGACAATAGCGGGCGCGTACGCTGCCGCGAATTGCTAACGAGGAACCTTCGGAATTTCGGTCGCACGCAACACTACACTGAGGCGGAAGCAGACGCGAAGATGGCGCGGCGGTTCGTATCTATCAATCTCGCCAAGCCTATGGAGACGGTGGAGCAGTTCCCCTTTGTGCTTTGCGCCTGGCCGTCCTTCGCCAACCAGCCCTATATCAACAATTACCGCATTTATGACGACCGCGTCGGCGAGACAACCCGCTTCACCTACCGGCCCGATCATGAGTGGTACTGGTTCCCACAGCAGAAACCGAACGAGGTTTCGATGCTCAAATGCTACGACTCTGTCACGGATGGCTCGGTATCGCGATGGTCGTTCCACTCGGCTTGCATCGATCCGACCGCACCGGCCGAGGCGCGTTGCCGCAAGAACATCGTGGTCCGTTCCTACGTCTT
>JAPORR010000068.1 GCA_026710105.1 Alphaproteobacteria bacterium | reverse complement strand
ATCGTGTCCTAATTGAACAAGATGTGCAGCCCCCTGGTCGGTTAGGAATCCACATTGCACTTCAAGCATATGCGGTCCTATAGAGTATCGAGGTAGGCAGCGTCATGGGGCCTTCGCCGATTTTTCGGATAAGGTATGGCCCTTTCCCGAATTTCTGAGTTGTCGGGCGCGCCTTCAAAGCCGTCGAAGACGCCAACAAGCTCCCCATCATACACCAAGGCCCATTTGCCAAGATGCTCGAGCGCGCATGTGTCCATACGCATCTATCTCTTGCATTAGAGTCATGATCATGCACTCCTTGATGCAGGTGATGATCCGCTCGGACAGTTCATGCGGGGTTGGTCCATCAGTCATGGTCCCAGCATGGCGCACCGGGAGGGCAACCTTAACGCGCCCGCGCCGCGGGCTCAAGGGTTCCGAGCGGTGGGTAGTGTATCCGGTTGCGCCGGGCGGGTTCCCGCAACACCATGCAAGCTGGGGACCGACAAAGGGGCACGCTCATGAAATTCGCATTGCGCTATTGCAATACCGGACGTTACACAGACCCGTCGGAGGCGGTGGCTCTGCTGCAGGCCGGCGAGGCGGCAGGGTTCGAGTCCGCCTGGACCATCGAACATACCGTGGTGCCCAAGGGATACCAGTCCTCCTATCCCTATGCGGCGGGCGGCAGGATGCCCGGCGACGAAGCAGAATTCGTCATGCCGGACCCCCTGATCTGGATGTCCTGGGCAGCGGCACGGACGATGCGCATCCGCCTTGGCACGGCCATTCTCATCCTGCCACAGCACAATCCCGTCGTCACCGCCAAGCAGGTCGCCACATTGGACGCGATGTCGGGCGGGCGCATTGAACTCGGTATTGGCGTCGGCTGGCTGCGCGAGGAATTCGAGGCGCTGGGCGTGCCCTTCGAGGATCGGGGCGCGCGCACGGACGACTATGTGTATGCCATGCGAGAGCTCTGGCGCTCGCCGTCGCCGACTTACAGGGGCCGCTTCGTCTCCTTCGAAAACGCCTGCATGCGCCCGAAGCCGGCGAACGGCACAGTGCCGATCACGGTGGGCGGACACTCGAGGGCCGCTGCTCGACGCGCGGGTCGGCTGGGCGACGGTTTCTTCCCGGCACGTGGCGCGCCGCAGGATTTGTTCAATCTGGTCCGCAGTACAGCGCGAGAGCACGGGCGCGACCCGGACGCCATCACGCTCACCTGCTCAATTCCTGACGAACTGGACGAGCTACCGCGGCTCGCCGCCATGGGCGTCGGGCGCGTGGCGGTGCCGGTGACCGGGGTCGCCGGCCTCGCTATGCGTGTGCGCGGGCCCGAGGATCTGCTGCCCTGGAAGGACATCATTGAGCGCTATGCCGAGCTCTGAGCAGACGGGCAGGCCCGGACGGCAGCGATCAGATATTCGATATTGCCCTGCGGGCCGCACACCGGGCTTTCCTCCAGACCGAGCACTGACCAGCCGTCGAGCGCCTCCAGCCAGGCGCGGATGGACTCGCAGACCTCCTGGCGCACCGCCGGGTCGCGCACCACACCGCCCTTGCCGACGCGCTCCCGTCCCGCTTCGAATTGTGGCTTGACGAGTGCCACCACATGCGCGCCCGGCTGGGTGAGCGCGAGCGGCGCTGGCAGTACTGTCCTGAGCGAGATGAAGGAGACGTCGCAGACGACAAGGTCGATGAGATCCGGCACCTGAGCTGCCGTCAGGTGGCGCGCATTGGTGCGCTCCAACACGCGCACACGGGCATCCTTGCGCAGCTTCCAGGCGAGCTGCCCGCGCCCGACATCGATAGCCCAGACGCCGGCCGCGCCCTTTGCGAGCAGCACATCCGTGAAACCGCCCGTGGACGCGCCCACATCCAGGCATGTGCGGCCGCGCACGGGGACGGAGAAGGCCTCAAGACCGTGTGCGAGCTTCAGCCCACCGCGTGAGACCCAGGGATGCGGCCGACCACGCACTTCCAGGGCCAGGCTAGGGCTGACGGCGAGGCCCGCCTTGTCGAGCCGCCGCGCGCCGGAAAACACCTTGCCGGCGAGAATCAGCGCTTGCGCCTGCGTGCGGTTTTCGGCGAGGCCGCGCGCCACCAGGACCCGGTCGAGGCGATCCTTCACCCCACAGCCGCAATCGGCGCAGGGCCGAGCGCGGCAAATACCGTCTGGAAAATGCTGTCCGTATCCAGCCCCGCCTGGGCCACCTGCGACTCCGGCTTGTCATGGTCGAGGAAGAGGTCGGGCATGACCATGGACCGTATCTTCAGGCGGCCGTCCAGAAGGCCTCGGCTCGCCAGGGACTGGAACACGAAGGCGGCGAAGCCGCCGACCGAGCCTTCCTCGATCGTGAGCAGCAGCTCATGGTTCTCCGCCAGCCGGCGCACGAGATCCTCGTCGAGCGGCTTGGCGAAGCGAGCGTCCGCCACCGTGGTCGAAATCCGTTCCGCCTCCAGCCGTTCCGCCGCCGCCATCGCGTCCCCGAGCCGCGCGCCATAGGAGAGGATCGCGGCCTTCGTGCCTTCGCACATGATTCGGCCCTTGCCGATCTCCAGCGCCTCACCCCGCTCCGGCAGGGGAACGCCGATGCCCTCTCCGCGCGCATAGCGGAGCGCCGAGGGGCGATCGTCGATGGCCGCCGCCGTCGTCACCATATGCACGAGGTCAGCCTCGTCGCCCGCCGCCATCAGCACCAGATTCGGCAGGCATCCGAGATAGGCGATATCAAAGGCACCGCAATGGGTGGCGCCGTCCGCACCGACATAACCGGCCCGGTCCACGGCGAAGCGCACCGGCAGGGACTGGATCGCCACATCGTGAACGATCTGGTCATAGCCACGCTGCAGAAAGGTCGAATAGATCGCGGCAAAGGGTTTCATGCCTTCACAGGCAAGCCCGGCGGCGAAAGTCACCGCATGCTGCTCGGCGATGCCGACATCGAACGCACGATCCGGGAAGCGTGCCCCGAAGGCATCCACGCCCGTGCCCGAGGGCATGGCGGCCGTGATCGCGCAGATCGCCGGGTCGCGCTCGGCCTCGGCGATCAGACTGTTCGCGAACACCGAAGTATAGGAAGGCGCTCCCGGTTTCGATTTGGCCTGGATGCCGGTATCGAGGTCGAATTTGGAAACACCATGATACTTGTCGCCGGAGGCTTCCGCCGGTTCATAGCCCTTGCCCTTCTGCGTCACCGCATGGATCAACACCGGGCCACGGCCATCCGTTTCGCGGACATTGCGCAGGATGGGCAGCAGATGGTCGAGATTGTGGCCGTCCACCGGGCCCACATAGTAGAAGCCCATTTCCTCGAACAACGTGCCGCCGGTGACCAGGCCACGCGCATATTCCTCCGCCCTTAGCGCCGCGGTCTCGAACGGCTTGGGGAACCGCCGTGCCACTTCCTTCGCCACCTGCCTGAGCGAGCGGTAGGAGCGCGATGAAATCAGGCGCGCGAGATAATTGCTCATGGCGCCGACATTGGGGGCGATCGACATATCGTTGTCGTTCAGCACCACGACAAGCGGCAGCTCCATCGCGCCGGCATTGTTCATCGCCTCATAGGCCATGCCAGCGGTCATCGCACCGTCGCCGATCACCGCGATGCAGCGCCGTTTGTCGCCCTGGAGGCGGGCGGCGGCCGCCATGCCGAGCGCCGCCGAGATCGAGGTCGAACTATGCGCCGCGCCGAAGGGATCGTAAGGACTCTCCACACGCCGAGTGAAACCCGACAGCCCCCCCCCCTGGCGCAGCGTGTGCATCCCGGATCTGCGCCCGGTTAGGATCTTGTGCGGATAGGCCTGGTGGCTCACATCCCAGATCAGTCGGTCATGCGGGGTGTCGAACACCGCATGCAGCGCCACGGTCAGTTCGATCACGCCGAGGCTGGCCCCCAGATGGCCGCCTGTCTGTGAGACCGCATCCACAGTCTCGAAACGCAACTCGGCGGCGAGCTGTTTCAGTTCGCTGTCGGAAAAGTCTCGAAGGTCCGCCGGAGAGTCGACCCGGTCCAGCAGGGGAGTCGTTCGGTTGGACAGGTACATCGTATATCTCTCAATTGCTGCGTTCGACAGAGAATCGGGCGGCGTCCCGCAGCAGGTCGGCGCCGGCACCAAAGCACTCGAGATGTGCAGACGCCTGTTCGCTCAGCATCCTTGCCCGCGCCCGCGCCGACTCGATACCGAGCAGCGAGACGACCGTGGCCTTGCCCTGCGCGGCGTCCTTGCGCAGACGCTTTCCAGCGTCTTCCTCCGAGCCGTCAACATCGATTAGGTCGTCCGCAATCTGGAACGCGAAACCGAGGTCTTGGGCATAGGCGGTGAGGGCGCGCTCCGCCTCGGCCGAGGCCCCTCCCAGTATGGCACCGGCCCGGCAGCAGAAGGCGATCAGCGCGCCGGTCTTCATGCGCTCCAGGCGCGCGATTTCGCCGAGCTCGAATGTGGTCCGCTCAGCAAGCATGTCGAGCATCTGGCCGCCGCACATCCCTTCGGCGCCGGCCGCGGCCGCTAAGCCGCTGACGAGCCGCATGCGCACGGCCGGACTCGGATGCGTCTCATCCGCGGCGAGCACTTCGAAGGCCAACGTCAACAGGGCGTCACCTGTCAGAATCGCGGTCGCCTCATCCCAGGCGGCATGGACGGTGGGCCTGCCGCGCCTGATGTCGTCGTCGTCCATCGCCGGCAGATCATCATGGACGAGAGAATAGCAATGCACGAGCTCGACAGCAGCGCCGCAGCGCAGCGCAGAGTGCTCCTCGACATCGAACAGGTCAGCCGATGCGGCCACGAGAAACGGCCTGAGCCGCTTGCCGGGGCCGAGGGCGGCATAGCGCATGGCGTCGAACAGCCGTTTCTCGGCGCGGCCGGTTTCCGGCAGCAATCCGGCGAGGATCCGGTCAATCTTGGCGGCGACCTGGCCGAGACGCTCGGGGAAGTCCGTCACCCGGTGGGTTCCGGATCAAGTGATTCGAGCGGTTCGGCCGCAGGGACGCCATTGCGGTCGAGCGCGATCTTCTCGACCTTTTCCTGCGCCAGGCGCAGCTTGTCCTCGCAGTGGCGCTTGAGCGCTGCGCCGCGCTCATAGGCAGCGATGGCATCCTCAAGCGGCGTGCGGCCTTGCTCCAGCCGCTGGACGATCCGCTCCAGTTCCTCCATCGCTTCCTCGAAGCTCATCGCTGCAATTTCGGTTGTTCCAGCCGCCACTAGCTGTCCTTTGTGCCAGTCAAACCGCAGGTTTCACCATACCATGCCTTCGATAGAGGTTCAAACCCGGCCCGGATTACAGGTTCATCCGGTCGTGAGCACGATCTTGCCGGCGACCTTGCGGGAGAGCAGGCGGCGCAAGGCCGCGCCGGCCGCTTCAAGGGGCCAAGTTTCGGCGATGCGCGGTTTCAGTGCGCCATCCTCATAAAGCTTGAAGAGGGCCGCAAAGCTCCGCTGCAACCGCTCCGGTTCGCGCTCTCGGTGCGAGCTCCAATAGACGCCGACAGCCGCGATGTTTTTGACCAGTAGCAGGTTGGCGGGGACGTGCGGAATGCGCCCGGCCGCAAACCCGACCACCAAGAGACGCCCGCCCCAAGCGATGCAGCGCAGTGAGGCGTCGAAGACATCACCGCCGACTGGGTCATAGACCACATCTGCGCCGCGCCCGCCTGTCAGGTCCTTTACGCGCGTGCGGATATCCTCGCTCCTGTAGTCGATGCCGTGGTCGGCACCATGCTCAAGGGCTATGGCGAGCTTGTCCCGTCCTCCCGCCGTCGCGATGACGGTCGCGCCCATTGCCTTGCCGATCTCGACCGCCGTGATCCCGACACCGCCGGCAGCGCCGTGCACGAGCAGAGTCTCACCAGCCTTGAGGGCGCCGCGATAGTCAAGGCCGATATGGCTCGTGCCATATATGACGGGGAAGCCGGCAGCCGTGACGAAATCCATGTGCTCCGGCAGGCGATAGACATGCATAGCGGGAACGCAGACCTGCTCGCGCCAAGCGCCATAGTCCATCACCGCCATCACGCGCGCGCCGATCTCGAAGCCCTCGACGCCCGGGCCGAGCGCGTCGATCCGGCCCGCGCATTCGAAACCGGGGCTGAAGGGAAAAGCCGGGCGCGTTTGATACTGCCCGGCCGCGATAAGTGAATCGGCGAAATTCACACCGACGGCGGTAGTGCACACCCGCACCTCGCCGGGGCCGGGCTCCTTTGGAGGCATGTCCTCGACCGTGAGCGCGTCGATGCCGCCAAACGACCGGCACAAAACCGCGCGCATCAGCGCAGCACCCGGTTGAGCATCGCCTCCGAGCGCCCATTGGCGAGGATCTTCACGGCCTTGACCTCGGTGGAGGCGCCCTCGCGCGCGAAGGCGTGGCCGGTGTCTGGGTATGTGTAAATTTCAGCGCCCGCATGGCCGGCTAGCGCGTCCGCGGTCGCCTCGCGTACCGGAGCGGGTGTCCAGGGATCGGCCTCACCGATATGCAGCATGACAGGACGCTTTATCTGTGCCGCCTCGTCCAGATAGTCCTCAATGCCGACGCCGTAATAGGAGATATCGCAGTCAGCGCCGCCGCGCGCCGCGTGCAGGAAAGCGAGCAGGCCGCCGAGGCAATAGCCCTGCGTCGCAACCTTGCCATTGCATCCCGGCATGGCCTTGAGATGCGCAACGGCCGCGGCCGTGTCCGAGACGGCAAGATCGACATCGAATTGCGTGCGGGTCGCCAGCGCCTGGTCCCGGTGGCCCGGGGTTTCCGGGTCAAGCTCGAAGGCCGGGTCGATGCGCCAATAGAGCTTTGGACAGACAGCGAGAAAGCCCCGGCCGGCCCAGTACTCGGCAAGGGCGCGCATGAAACGGTTGACGCCGAACACCTCGTTCAGCAGCAGCAGTCCAGGCGCGGGGCCAGTAGCAGCGGGAAAGGCGGCATAGGCGCCGAAGGTCTCACCGGCAGGGGTTGTGATCGTGAGTTCAGACACGGAAGGGGACATGGCAATATCAGCTCAATTTTTACTTTCCTGCCAACCTTCTAGGGCAGCTTGTCGTTCTGCAAGACGTTGCATTTCTTGTTGAAATTGATCCATGCTGATTTGGAAAGTACGCCGATCTGCCGCTGCTTCAGCATGAAAGGTATCTATGCTTGCTTGAAACGCTTGGCGGTTCGACGCCATTTCCATACGAAGAGCATTTATGCTTCCGTCAATTGCGTTGAATCTTGCATCAATTGCGTTGAATCTTGCATCAACAGAGCTAAATCTTTCACCAATCCCATTGTTAGAATAAATGACAATAGCTCCGATTGAAACGATAAGAGTCAGGATTTTGAACCAATCCTTAAGCCAGTCCATTTTTATTCTCCTTATTTATAATATTATCAATATCTTACTACAACAAATATTCCCTGTCAAGCATGATTTACAAGTTGCTATTTCAGTCTCTAACGTTGTTCAATGATTTACTTCGGGCTGCCAGGCGTTGTATAGGATCTCCCATGGCATCAAGCGTCTCGTTGCGGACCGACACGCACATTGTAACAGCTAGTTTCAGTGGGTATCATGGGGTCTTGTCATGAGCCCGCGCCCGCTGATCGTCGATTGCGACCCCGGCCAGGACGACGCCGTTGCCCTGTTGCTGGCCTTCGCCGCGCGGGAGGAATTCGACATTCTCGGCATCACCGCCGTCGCCGGCAATGTCCCACTGGCCTTGACTGAGAGCAATGCGCGCCGCATCCGGGATCTTGTCGGCCGGCCAGAGGTCCCGGTCTATGCCGGCTGCCCGCGCCCCATGGTGCGCAAGCCAGTCACCGCCGAGCGCATCCACGGGGCCACGGGCCTGGACGGTGCCGGCCTGCCGGAACCTGTGCATCCGGTCGGGCAAGCCCATGCGGTCGATTTCCTGGTCGAGACCCTGCTTGCCGCCCCGGAACCGGTCACGCTTGCCACGCTCGGCCCGCTCACCAATGTCGCGCTCGCCATCGTCAAGAATCCGGCGATCCTCGCTAATCTGCGCGAGGTCGTCACCATGGGCGGCGCGGCTGGGGCCGGCAATGTCACAGCATCGGCGGAGTTCAATATCTTTGCCGATCCCCATGCGGCACATGTCGTCTTCGAGGCCGGTGCGCCGCTCATCATGATCGGGCTTGATGTGACCCACCAGGCGATCGCGACGCCGCCCAGGCTGGAGGCGATCCGCGCGCTTGGCACGGCGCCGGCAGCGGCAGTTTGTGGCATGCTCGACGTCTATAGCGCCAAGACCATGGCCGCCTATTGCCACGGTGCGCCGTTGCACGACCCCTGCGTGATTGCCTATCTGCTGCAGCCCGATCTTTTCGCGGGCCGGGAGATGCGTGTCGATATCGATATCGGCTCCGGCCCCTGCTTCGGCCGCACGGTCTGTGACTGGCGCGGGCGCAGCGGCAAGCCCGCCAATGCCCGCGTGCTGGAGAGCATCAATGCAGACGGCTTCTTCGCCCTGTTGACGGACCATTTGGCGCGGCTACCAGCAGGGTCGGCATAACGCCCGCCTGAGAGAGGAGACCCCATATGCCCGACAGGCCCATCGCACTGGTGACCGGCGGCGCGCAGGGCATCGGCTATGCCTGCGCTGAAGCGCTTGCCGGGGACGGCCACTGGCCGCTCCTCGCGGATATCAAGGAGGACGCTGTCCGGGCGGCGGCGGGGCGGCTCGGGAACGGGGCGGCGGGGCTTACCTGCGATATGGGTGATGCGGACGCCATCGCCGCGCTGTTCGACCGGGTCGAGCGCGATTACGGGCCGGTGTCGGTGCTCGTGAACAATGCCGGTATGGCGCTGCCGGGAGACTTTCTGGCCTATGATCTGGGTGATTTCCAGCGCGTGATCAGCGTCAATCTGGTCGGCGTCTTCGCCGCGACGCAGCGTGCGGCCCGGACGATGGTGGAGCGGGGCATCAAAGGCGCCGTCGTCAATATGTCCTCGATCAACGCCCAGGTCGCGATTCCCTCAATCCCAGCCTATTGCGCGTCGAAGGGCGGCGTGATGCAGATTACAAAGGCTGCCGCCCTGGCGCTTGCGCCCTATGGCATCCGCGTCAACGCGGTCGGACCAGGTTCCATCGACACGGCGATGATGGCGGGCGTCAACGCCAATCCCGAGGCGATGCAAACCGCCATGTCGCGCACGCCGCTCAAGCGCCTCGGCACCCCGCGCGAGATCGGCGAGGTTGTCGCCTTCCTCGCATCGGACAAGGCCAGCTACATCACCGGCGAAACAAT
>JAPORR010000146.1 GCA_026710105.1 Alphaproteobacteria bacterium | reverse complement strand
ACGCCCAGAGAATCATAAAATCGCCATACCGGATACTAATTTCCAAAACAGAACACTAGCAGGAATTTCTGGCTTCTCGGGAACCGTTCCAGCACCGGAACGAGCCAGAGCGTGAAGCGGTAGTGCGCTTCGAGCGCAGGCCCGGTCGCGCGCGCGCCATCGCCATGATTCTCACCCGTCACGCAATCCGCTCCGCAAGCGCCCCGGTCCGTTTCTGCGAAAAACGCGAGCCGACGGCAATTTCGGTCGCGGGGCGGTGCCCCATAAGCGTTAACTTGTTTTGATTTCTTTGCCGGACACCGTGTTGGGGAAGTATCGCTCGATCTGCGGGCGTCGCCTTCGCGACGGCTCCGAGAGACCGCGGGAGATATCTGGCCAATCTGTCAGCACCTCGTGCAGGGGCATGTCCGGCTCTATCGTTCGTTGGACCTGGTTCAGCACGAACCTGAACTCACGCCACCGGGGTGGCTTCGGGGAGCTTGGAGGTCGTACCCCCAGGGGGAAAAGGCGCTTGCGTGGGCGATCAGCCTTTCGGTCAGCAGGGCCGTGAACAGCTTGCCGTACAGCCAGGCCTTAGAGCTCTCGCCGCCACGCTTCGGTAAATGCCCGAGCTGCGCGACGGATTTGAAGCGCTTGAAGGCCAGCTCCACCTGCCACCTGAGCCAGTCGAGGACCGTCTCCGGGGCGAACCCGGATTCGGGGAAGGTGGTGAAGACGATCACGTATTTCGCGAACTCCAGCGACTGCGGCTTCGGAGTCCTGCCGTCCGCCTTCCGGCGAAGCTTCTCAAGGGCGATCGCCGCGTCGGACTTCCTGATCGCGCAGACCCGTCCGTCGACGGAGGCGGTCGCAACATCCCAGGAGGCGACCGATCCTGGGCGGTCCAGTGCGGAAACCGCATTCCGCAGGTCGAACCGGCGACCGTCCGCCAGAACGAAACGGAGGGAGCCGGTGTTGACCCGCACCATGACACGGCCGCCGGAGGCGGCCACGTGCGCGATGCCGGAGGCCGTCGCGTAGCCACGGTCCCCGATCAGGTGGTCGCCAGCGGCGACCGGGAACCGCCGGAACGACTCGCCGGTGCCCACGCCCTCCGTCCCCGTCACGACGAAATGGTCGCAGACCAGCGAGGGAAGGCGCATACTGTAGTGAACTCGCCAGAGTGATCCCGTCTTCCCCGGCTCCTTCACGGTCGTCGCGTCGACCGCGCGGACCTCCAGGCCGGCGCGGTCCGGAGACGGTCCCTCGAACAGCGCCTGGCACAGCGAAAGCAGCCACGGTCCGGACTTGGCGAGGCGCTTCTTCAGCGCCACCGGCGACAGGTCGGCAAGCCCCGAACGGCGGGCGCGGACGGCGGTCTCGCGTAGCGAGTGCCCGCAGCCGAGATGAAGCAGGAGCACGCGTAGCAGGGTCTCCGGCGACTTGTCCCTGCGCAGCCCCTTCAGGGCACCGGTCTCGGCCGCCAGAGCCTCCCAGCGGGAAAAAGCTCAGCAGCAGTTCCCAGTCCTCGTCCATGCCGCCCCACTCCCGGAAATCTTGGATGCAGCACAATGACATGACAGGGAATTAATGAAAACAAGTTAACGCTTATGGGGCACCGCCCCCGGACCCCCGAGGTAAGGGAGTAAAGACTCAAGGCGCAAGCGTCCGGGAAATACGGAACCCGATGAAGTAGTTGCGGACACCGGTATCATACCCGATGCGGAAGGCGGAACGGAGGAGCCACGGATTGAAGAACCAGGCCCCCCCGCGCAAAACGCGAGGATCGCAATTCCCGCCGGATACCCAGGCACTCCCATCCGAGGGTGCCCCCCGATAGTCGTCGTGCCAGCAATCCTCTACCAATTCCCAGACATTGCCATGCATGTCGTGCAGGCCGAAGTCGTTCGCAGCGAACGAGCCTACCGGCGCTGTCTGACTATCGTCCCAAAGGCTCCCGCAGCCGTTACAGTTGGCTCGGTTGCTGCCAATCTCGTCGCCCCAGTGATAGCGGGTCTGCGTTCCCGCGCGCGCCGCATATTCCCATTCCGCCTCCGTCAGCAGCCGATACTCCTTGCCCGTCTCACGAGACAGCCAACGGACATAGGACTGCGCATCGTCCCAACTGACATGGATGACCGGGCGGCGCCCACGGCCCCAACCCTTATCATCCGGCTGGTGAGAGCATCCGCCGTCCCGGGCGCAAGCGTCCCACTCCTCGAATGTCACTTCGTATTTCCCCACCGCAAACGAGCGCGAGATCGTCACAACACGCTGCGGACCTTCATAGTCATCCCGGCCCACCTCCGACGGCGGAGACCCCATCGTGAACGAACCTGCCGGCACGACGACCATCTCGGGGCAGAACTCGCAGTCGCGGAATGTCTCGCCCGCTTGCAGGATCCCCCGAAGGACCGAGACATCCCCGCGCAGGCTCGCTACATCGGCGGCTGTCTTGCCCTGTGGGCCGGGGATGGAAGTATCCGCCTCTGCTTTCACCAACTGGTCGACAATTGCTGCATGTCCGTGCAGCGCCGCGATGAAAAGCGCCGTGGCACCGTCCGGCGCACGAATGTCCGGGTTGGCCTTCGCCCTGAGCAGTCGTCCGGCAAGCCGGGGGTAGCCTTTGTTGGCCGCATGCATCAGCGCCGTCCAACCACGACCGTCACGACCGTTAACATCCGCCCCGGCAGCCAGCGCGGTTTCCACGCCGCCAAGGTCGCCGGCCTGCGCCGCCCGATGCAGTGCATCCTCGGGCAATGCCTTGGGTGCGGGCGATTCCGCGTTGCTTATCGCGCCGCTAACCCGGCTTCCGGCAATGTCCCGCATGGCAAGCAATGCCCCAGGCGTCAACGCATCCGTCACCGCCAGCCCCGTGTCGCGCAGGAATGCCCTGTATGCCGCGCCTGTACGACGTCCCCAGAGGCCGTCCGCAGGGCCAGGCTTGTAGCCCAGCTGAGCCAGAAGACTCTGAGCCTCTTTGATCGCTTCACGCGGAGGTGGCCCCGCGTCTCTTGCGGCCACCTGCGGTCGCGCCGCCGACGCAGCGGGTGGCGTTTCTCCAGGCCGCCAGGCGGCTGCCCGTTCCTGCGCCGCCGCCAATTGCTCCGGCGTCATCTTCTTCGAGAGCGCATCGCGCTCTTCGACGGCTTCGACAATGCCCCGGCTAGCAGCCAGATTGAACCACTTGTGCGCCTCGACATAGTCCTGAAGCACGCCCCGGCCTTCGCGATGCAGCCGCCCGAGCGCCATCATCGACCGGCCGTCGCCTCCATCGGCTGCACGCCGCCACTGGGATAACGCCTCATCTACATTGCCTGAGTCCCATGCCTGTTGACCTGCATCGAAATCAGCGTTCACAGGATTAGCTGCGATGACTATGAGCGCCAGAACGGCAATCCGGAATGCAACGCCGCTGAATGTTGGCACTCGAAAGAACAGGAACTGGAATAGCATGTGTTTCTGTCTAATCCCATTTGACGTGGGCGGAATCATCTTGATCGTCATGCCGCAGTCGAGCATTGCCTTATCTTTGACCACAAAAGTGATTACTAGCGGGGCCGTTTATCAAGATCGAACGGCACGCTTTTGATGTGCGACCTGCTCGATCCACTTCCGCCATGTTCCGCGCGCTCGCGCCACTCCTCCTCCCTCTTCAACCGCGCCCGGTGTTCACGCTCTTCTTCCAGCCGGATCTGCCTCTCACGCTCCTCTTGTTCAACCTGACGTCGCACAGCCTCCCTTTTTTCGAGGCCGGTCAACGCCGCCATGTAGCTCCCGCCATCCGCAACACCAGCCCCGCCCGAGAGTGCGCTGCCCAGTGCCTTGGCGTAATCATTCCCGGACTTGCCCGACGATGTTCGGCTCGCTTCCTCGTTCGGACATTCATTGCGCGCCATCCTTTCATTCATGAGAGCCCAGGTCGGATCGTGTTTCGAAACGCCATGAACGCCCCAGCAGCGTGCCGCGAAGAAACCGACCCTCGCCGCCTGCCGGTCCTCGTCGCTGTAACGAGAGTCGGTGGAATCCCATCCGGACCAGCCGGATCCTTCGACGGTCCAGTCTCTGGAGGCCCAATCGGAGCCGTCTCCCGCTGCTCCATCCGGTTTCGGCTCGGTTTCGGCAGATTTGGCGGCACGCAACGGCCCGAAGCAGTCGGCAGGCAGGGTGTCCACCACTCCGTAGCAATGCGGACGGCCCTCCTGTTCCGAAAGCACCCATTGCTCGAAAACAGACGAGGAAGCGGAAGGCTTGTTGCCCGCTTCCCCGGTCTTCCGGCCGGACTCTCCGCGAAGCGCGGCGAGAACTTCGTCCGGAGAATCGAACCTCGGTTCGACGAACTTCGTGTCGGCCGGGGCCAGAAGAGGTTCTCCTTCAAGCAGTGCGGCTTCGCTGCCGCTTCGCCTGTTCCCCCAAGTCGCCAACGCCACCCGGGCGTCGGAAAGGCCCTCCCCGGCACCGTCGACAAAGCGCCCGATCTTGCGTTTGGCTGACTTCACTCTGTCTGCGATAGCGTCGGCGGCGTCCAGCACCGGAAAGGCCTTGGCGATAATCGCGCCCGGCGTCTTCTCGAATTCTCGTTCGAGGATCGCAACCGCCTTGTCATCATCCTTTACAACGGCATCGAGCATCTTGTCGAAGATGCCGGTCGTGCGCTCCAGGGTCGCCGCCACTGCCGTCCCAGCCCCGGCTGTGCCGATGCCGCGGTCCAGCCAGCCAGCCTCGGCGGAACCGGCAGCAGCGAGCAGAAGAATGGGGATCGACGGTTTCGCGATGTGGCGAACGATCCAGAGGCGCTGCATGGTGGGTTTCATCGTCGGGACCTTCCTTGTCGTGACCATGAACAAACTTCGATTCAGTCGAGCAGGGACGTGAGCATGACCCGTCGCAGTCGGCACATGTCTGCCGCAATCCGGCACAGGACCAGGACATAGACATCGCCGTCACCAACGGACGATCCGATCAGAAGCCTGTCCTCGTTTGCGCCTTCGATCACCATGTCCAGCACGATCTCCTCTGCGAAACCGGGCGGCATGGCTGCAAGAGCCTCTGCGGTCTCATTATCGGTCTCGGGCGCTTCGGTCTTCAGCGCCGCCGGGTCGCGAGCGGCAAGGAGCTTTTCGATCCTGATTAGAACGGGCCGCAGCCATGGCTGCGCTTCACCAGTCAATTCGGCGTGGTGCGCCGCGTTCCTGATCAGGCGCGGCAGCACGGCACGCATATCGGCTGCCGCACCAGCAAAGGACGCATCATCGCTTCCGGCCTCGGACGAGTCCGGCGGATGCGCACGACGAAAGGCATCCAGACGGGACCTTGTAATCCTGGCGAGCGTCTCGATCGCTCCTGTCCGCGCCGATATCCATGACGGCCATGATGCCTCCGGCGGCGGCGCACGAGGGGCCGCCAGCATTGCCCCGGGTAGGGCGCGGACGGAAGTCACCCGATAGTTCTGGTCCGCCTTTTCCCAGAAGCTGAGCACCGCGATATCGAGCAATGGATCGTAATAGAGAGCGACCGGCCCCGGGGATTCCAGACGGCCAAGCTGGACGATGGCATTGGCGAAAAAAGGTTCCCAGAGAGCCGGCAGCATCTCGCGGTCTACAATGCCCGCACCAGGCATGGCGGCCAGCACAGCTGCCGCGCGGTCTTCCCCGGCCACGCCCGCCGTTCTCAATGCCAGAGCATGAGCGGCGAACGTACGCGCTTGAGACAGGTTCACCCGTAGAATTGTGCTGAGCGGGCGCAGGTTTTCAGCGCGCACAGTTTGTGCTGGCCGTCTATTGGGCAGGGAGCTGAGAAAATCAACGCTCAGATTGACGGCTGTGAGGTCACTGGCAATCCGGGAATATGCAGGAGCGGCAGCCAAAATCGAGACCGCTGTAAGGGTGAAAACAAAAATTGCCGTTCTCATGATCGAACCTCTTGCAGAATTGCCGGCCTGAGTGATAGCGGCAGCAGTTATGGGATCGTTTGGGCCGGCATTCCGCGTCCGTCAAATCACTCTCGAAGCGCGGCGATACACGGCTATACTTCGCACGAGCGGTCCATGCCAGCCTCCTGATGTAGTCGCACAACCACATCGTAGGCTCACGGACTGGGGCCGCTCTATAGTTTCTGCACAAGCTCTCAGGCAGCGAGAGCGCCGCCGAATAGGAGCGCTTCCTCACCGCGCTGCACTGCCGCGGGCTCACCGGCGAGGGCCTGGAGATGATCTGCGTCGATGGCGGCAAGGACCTGCTGGCCGCCCTGCCGGTGGTCTACCATGGCATCCTCGTCCAGAGGTGTTGGGCGCACAAAATTAGGAACATCCTCAACAAGGTCCAGGAGGCCGTCAAGGCCGACGTCCATGCCGTCATGAACGCAGACACCGGGCCAAAGGCACTCAGGCGCCGCCCGCTGCTTCGCAGACCGCTGGGAGACCACCTACCCCAGGATGACAGATGCATGCGAGCGCGCCCGGTCGTCGCCGTCATCGCGTGAACGGGAAGGAGCGTTCAATTGCTCGCGTTCCTATCGGGCCGGACATGGGGTGTTGCGAACGTGGGAATGGTGAGGCACAACAGGGACATGCCTTGCGTGGGTCGCATGTCCGAGCCACACGTTCAGAGGTGGCGCGATGACTATGATGGGAAGGGCGATGGAAGTGATGCGAGCCGCCTACACAGGCAAATCGGACATTCGCCGCTGCCCGACCGAATTTCCTTCGCGTCGGGAGGCGCTATCCATCTGACCGTACAGGCCAGTCATCTGACGACCGACTGTCAAGTACGGCAGCGCCGATTAGCTGTCATGCCGAGGTTAAGGATACAGTTCACGGGCATCCCTCCCTTACGCGGACGACCGTGCCGTCGCTTCGCCTGCTTCGTCGGTTTGGGCATCGCTTTCTCCCACACCTGGGTCGTCATGGCGTTCCGGCTGATGTGCTCGCCCAGACGAGTATACATGGTCTTCGCTACCGGCCCTGCGGCAGGCGCTCCGTCAACCCGGAAACGGCAAACGCCCGTGAGAAAGTCGCCTCGCCCGGCACTTCTCTCGACAGAGTCCAGCCGCAAAGGCGCTGCACCATCCCGTCGATCTGCAGACGCTCGTTGACACAATTTTGCAATAGAATGAAGAAGTTCCGCGATGACTGATCACAATTCAGGAGAAGACGCACATGATCAATTCATCCTGGGCTTATCGCCGAAGACCGTAAAGACAATCAATTTTCTCGCTGTGATTTTTGGAGTCGTGGGCATCGTTGCTGGAGTTGCAGGCACTTTGTATGGATTCCACATTCAGCGACAACAGCAAATGCTACAACTCAACATTGCAGTAGCGAATCTTGCTGCTCAAGAAAAACCTGAAATAACTTCGCCTTTTATACACAATAACTTGAAGTGGATGTACCGGGAGAGTTTTCCCATGACCGGCATCGCCGTACCGGGCACGATATTCCGTATGGTGGCATTCGAGAACGTAGACTGGCGGGGCGTCAACATGAAGGAAACCGAATTTGCCTGTAGCGACCAAGTTGATGACAGGATCAATGACTGGGCCGAGAGGAGCCCGAAAGTTTCTCTTTGCACACGGTTGAAGAGAGCGAATTTCACCGGGGCGTCACTTCGTGAAGCACGCTTCGACTATGCGGACCTGCGTAACGCGGATTTCACTGCCGCAATCTTGTCCGAAGCCAGCATTCATAACTCCGTCGTGTCGGGCACGAAATTTCTCGAAGGTGTTAGTTTGAAAGGGATCACGATCAATAGGTCCGAATTTACGCGCGTGAAATTCAGTTCGAAAGCAAAATTCAGATGCACAACCATGAACAAGGAATGTCCCTTGTTGCGTCGGTCCGATTTTTCCTCTGCAGAGATGAATGATGTCCTGTTCAGGGGGACTGAACTTGACCGGGTCGACCTCTCCGGAGCGAAGCTGAAGAAGGTCCGCTTCGATTGCGAAAGCAAGCGGGGTGGCAAGCAACCGTGCACAATGTTGGATAGCGTCTGTTTCCGCGGGGCAGACCTCACCAGAGCCGAATTCGTAGGTACCACCATATCGATGACCGATTTCACCGGTGCCAATCTTGCCGGTGCCAACTTCAGCGACGTGAAATTTGACAGAGTGGTGCTTACCAGGGAACAGGAAGCAGCCGTCGAATTTGGCGATGAACGAAGTCGTGTACGTCTGCACAACGCGCGGCAGGAAGCACTCGTTTCGGAAAACCAAGATGAAATTCCATGCAGTCCAGAATGGAACCGCAAAATCAAGGGCTGGAAGGATCGATTTGCACTGACGGGGTGAAATTCAGCGCTAAGGTAATTTGCTACGTACCAACACATTAAGAAGCCAGCATGGTTCGGTTAGTTGTTTGAGAATCGTAATCCAAGTCGAACTCGGACCTGCAATGCAGCTACAAAGCCGTAAGCAGCATGATTGCGATGGGGGCCGGGTAGGAGGGGGCGTTGCCGCGCCCCTCCCCCCACAGAGCCGGACGAGCCCGCATTAGGGCATCCGGTTCCTCGCGTGGCAGTTTCGCTCAAGAGGGGTAGATTGAGCGCATGATCTTGACTGGCGGGATGGGGAAGCGTCGGAGTATGGCGTTCATCATGTCCCCGTTCAGCCATCCATTGCGATGGCGCCGACCGAGCCAGCGTCGCCAGCTCCTCACGATTGCCTCCCTGAAGCTGGTCAGCCGCTTGATATTGCCGGTGAGACCGTAGTAGTTGCAGTGTCCCCGGATCACGCTGGCGAGGTGCCGTTGTTGTTCCCCAAGGGGTCGGTGCTGTTTGCACCACTCCCATACCGTCTTGACGGCCCGTCTGTAGCGGCTTGCGGCGGTAAACTGCCGCACAACCAGCCGTCCTTTCCGCGACTTGCCCCAGAGATGGGTAAAGCCGAGGAAGTCGAACCGGTTCTGCGTGTCGTGGCCGCCGCCATTTCCGGGCCGGAAGTCCACAAAGCGCGTCTTGGCTGCATGGAGTGTCAGTCCATATTTTGCCAGACGCTTGCCGAGGACGGCGAGCGCGCGCTCGCCGTCCCGGCGGTCCTTGAAGGCAATGATGAAGTCGTCGGCGTAGCGGACCAGCCGACAGGCTCCGGTGCGGGGCTGAACCGCCTCCTTGACCCACACATCCAGCACGTGGTGCAGGAAGATATTTGCGAGCATCGCGGAGATTATACCAACGGCGGTGGTTTAGAACCCATGGGCCCATTTTCGTGTTCCGATTGAGGTTATGCGCTCGGGCTGTGAGACGAGCTTG
>JAPORR010000073.1 GCA_026710105.1 Alphaproteobacteria bacterium | reverse complement strand
AGCTCCATTTCACTCGATGCGGGCGATGCAGGTAAAGTCGAACTGGACGGAAGTCTTTGAGATTTTCGGCCGAATCGGCGATATCATGACGAGGAGGCTGGAGCGGAAATCCCGCCAGATGCGGCCGTGCGTGGCCATGCTCCGGGGGCTGGTTTCTGCGCCTGTAAGCCTCCTCAGCATGTGTCGTGGACGACCAAGGTGAAGCGCAGTGAAGGTAGCGATGCCGGCCATTGATTTTGACGATGCCTTCAATGCGTTGACCGGACATCCCCCTTTCCCCTGGCAGCGGCGGCTTTTCGACGACTGGATGGGGATTGGCAAGCTACCCTCCGCCATCGACATACCGACTGGCCTCGGCAAGACTAACGTCATGGCCGTGTGGCTCTTGGCGCGGGCGGCAGGCGCGGGCTTGCCGCGGCGGCTGGTTTACGTCGTCGACCGCCGCGCTGTAGTGGACCAGGCCACCCAACTTGCCGAATCTCTGCGGATTAATCTCGAACGCTGCGAACGCCTCGAAACGGTGCGGCAAGGGCTCGGCCTTTCCGGCCGCAGATTGCCGATTTCGACCTTGCGCGGTCAACATGCCGACAACCGGGAATGGATGGAAGACCCGAGCGCGCCGGCGATCATCGTCGGGACGGTTGATATGGTGGGGTCGCGGCTGTTGTTCGAGGGGTATGGCGTATCACGAAAGATGCGGCCCTATGCAGCCGGCCTGATGGGCTGCGACACGCTGGTGATGCTCGACGAGGCACATTTGGTTCCGCCGTTCGAGGCGCTTCTCAAGACCATTGAGTCGGGCGCGACGGAGTTCGGTCCACGGGCCGAGCAAGACCGGAAGATCGTGCCACCGTTCAAGCTTCTTTCCCTGTCGGCGACCAGCCGCAGTGATGCAGCAAACGGCGATATCTTTGGGCTTAGCCGCGATGACCGCGATCACTCCGTTGTCAAACAGCGGCTGTCCGCCCGAAAACGGCTCACGGTTCATGATCTGGGTGCCAGACAGTTGGCGGACGAGTTGGCCGACCGGGCCTTCGAGCTGGGAGCAGGTGGGGAACTGGCGCGTGTGCTCGTCTATTGCGACCGTCGCGATGACGCCGTGAAAGTGAAGGAAAACATCGACCGAAGGCTCAGAAAGGAACGGCCCGACGGGTTCTCCGAGATGCTGGTCGGCGGGCGACGTGTGCGGGAGCGGGAGGATTTGTTCGGTTGGCTGAATGGCAACGGCTTCCTTGGCGACTCCGAACATCCGGCGGAGCAGCCGGTGTTTCTGGTGGCGACCTCCGCCGGCGAAGTCGGCGTCGATCTCGATGCGGACCATATGGTCTGCGACCTGGTGGCATGGGAGCGCATGGTCCAGCGTTTGGGCCGGGTGAACCGGCGGGGTTCTCACACGTCGCGCGTGATTGTGGTCGACCGGGGGATGCCGGACGGGAAGAAGAAAGGCGAGGAGGCGGTGAACCGCCACATGGCAGTACGGGCGCTGTTTGAGACGCTGCCGTCGGTGGAGGATGACCACAGACAAGCGGGCCCGGGCGCACTCGTCGAACTGGGAAAGAACCCAGATTTGCGTGCGTGGATCGAGACGGCGACGACGCAGGCGCCGTTCTATCCGGCGCTGACGCGCCCCTTGCTTGAAGCATGGGCCATGACGTCGCTTGCTGAGCATACTGGGCGGCCCGAAGTCGATCCGTGGTTGCGCGGTTGGGTGAAAGACCAGCCGCAAACTGCGGTTTTCTGGCGCCGCTATCTGCCGCTGCGTTTCGAGGGTATGGGAACCGGTGCCCGAGTTCATGCGTTCGGAGACAACGAGATCGAGAAATTTTTCGAGGCCGCGCGACCGCAGGCAGCTGAACTTCTGGAGACGGAAACCTCGCGGGTCGCAGAGTGGCTGAGGAGGCGCGCTGGCAAAGTTCTGCGCGAGCTGGCGGGAATGGTGCCGAATGGGTCTGCCAACACGGGCGCTAATGACGACTCGGTAGAACCGGGAAAGAACGCAGCACCGTTTATGCTGAACCGGGCCGCGCCGGTCGCGTTTGTCTTGGGCGGCGACGGTCGACCGCACGGAGCGCTGCATTTGGCGGAACTCGCAGCCACCGGACAAGCCGCCAAGGAACTGGAGCGGAGGCTTCAGGGTCGACGGCTGGCGTTGGATGCGCGATTCGGCGGTCTAAAGGAAGGCGTGCTGGACGCGAATTGCGAAGAGCGCGTCGCGACCGCCGAGGACAATTGGGGAGACGGCTGGGAAGAAGCGGATGAAACGGGCCCGCCCCCCGTTCGTGTCGGCCTGTACGATGATGACAGTCGAACGGGCGAACGAGATTTGTGGCGGGAGGCGGCCATCTTCCCCTATCGGGTGAATTCCGAAGGCGAGGCACAAACTTGGTTGGTCGTGGAGAAATGGAGCGGCGCGGAGGCTGGCGAGGACGCTCGGGCGGTGGCGTCGAAATCCCAGCGGCTGGACGAGCATCGGGAATGGGTTGCAGAGGAAGCACGACGTATCGCGGACGCGCTTGGACTTTCGCATGAGGACCGTGCCATGCTGGCCACCGCCGCGCGCTGCCACGACGACGGCAAGGCGGCGGCTCGATGGCAACGCGCTTTCAACGCGCCGTCCGGCGGCGGGCCATATGCAAAGACTGCCGGTCCCCTGAATCCGCATGTCCTGAACGGCTACCGGCATGAGTTTCAGTCGGTGCTGGAAGCCGAAAGGCATGGACTGGAGGGCGTGAGCTGCGATTGCGGGCGCTTCGATCTGGCGCTGCACTTGATCGCCGCCCATCACGGCGGCGCACGCCCAGGCATCGGTATCGGCGGGTGCGACTCGCTTCCGCCGACGGAAGCCGAAAGCAAGGCGTATGAATTCGCCATGCGCTTTGCCCGGTTGCAGCGCCGATGGGGACCATGGGGCCTCGCCTGGTGGGAATGTCTGCTGCGGGCCGCAGACCAGCGTGCTTCGCGCTGTCTTGAGACAGGCCGCGCGGGTGCTGGGACGGGTGCGCGGCAGGCTGTTGAGGGTGTGGTTTGATGGCCGCCGCGTCGATTCCCGTCGATCTCACTAATCCCGGCCAAGTGTTTGCCTGCCTCGGATTTCTGGAGGCCGCATGCGAATTACTGGGGGAAGCCAGGGGCGGTTTCGACTGGCGACACTCTGACGATGCATGCTTTCGGCTCGCGGTACCAGGAACTGATGATCCCATTGCGTACACCCTGCGCTTTCTCGACGGTGCGGAGGTCAAGTCGCGAGCGCCTGCCGGTTCCAGGAACAGCACCGCAAAATGGAATGTCGAAACCGTGACAGCGGACTCGCACGTGTTTCCGTTTCCCGATCCCGGGAGTCCCGCGACACTTCCCGCGTCTCTTGAGGATGCCGACGGTCGCCGCCTGGTCATCGATCACTGGGGCGACGCGACCAGACGGGACAATGTCAAGTTCTGGGCCGGGGCCGGCGGTTATCCAGGCGCAGCGCTTGCGCGCGACGCCCTCGACTTGATACGCGGGCGCGTGATGGACTTTGCGCACGATCCTTTCGCACTGACGGCCGAGCAGAGCAGCAGTTTCCGGTTCGACTGGCGCCGCGACTACATCCCGCTCGATGTCGGGTTTTCGCCCAACGCCCATGGCGACGTTACCATGCAGGGCTACCCGGTCGTCGAATTGATGGCGGCCGTAGGCCTTGCCTATGCCCGCCCGTTTCGCCGCAGTAATTTGGAATACAGCTACGGCGTGGCGGGCGCGCTCGCTTGCGATCTCTTCGATCCAGCCTTTTTACGGGTGGCGCTCGGGTCGCGCCAGGCTCCATTTCCCGGCTTGCCGTTTCGTCTCTTCGCCATTCGGCTCGGTTGGCCGGGTCAGGAAGGCCAGGCGCGGTGCATTACAAATGTGACAGAGGAGTTCCCAAGACCATGACTGCGTTTGACGATGCCTTCGCCGAGTCCTGCGCCAACGATCCGGCCGGACCTGTTGCGCTGATCTTGCGGCAAAACCTGTTGCCGGTGGAGGGCAGGGGGTCCGTGATCTTCCCGCCGACCTATGCCGATATCGGCTACAACATCGACACCTTGTCCGACGGCACGAAAGTTGCCACCGTCGACAGCGTCGGCGCGCAAGCGAACAGGATGGAGCCGCTATTCATGGTGGCGTCTCCGGGCGAACCGGAAAATCGGCTTGCCGGTCTGGTTCCCCAGGTAACGATCACCTACGGCAACGATAAATCGATTTCCATTCTGGAGGCCGGGCATCGCTTGGGCGACGCACTCATTCGTTCAAGCGAGCTTGCAGAAGAGGCCCGGCGCGCATTTTCTACATTTCTCGATGCGGACGATGCCTCGGTCATTGCGCGCCTGGCACCCACGTCGCTCGTCTTCGGTGCGTGGGATTCGCGAGACACGCAGGCCAAGCTGCCGCGAGTCGTGCAGGCGACAGTCCGCGCCTGGGACGTCGATCAGCTCAGGCGTTCGGCTCAGTATAATCCGCCGATCAACTACGCCGAACTCGATGTATTCAGCGAGGAAGAGAAGACGAAGCAAGAGGGCAACGCGAAGAGCCTGCTGGCGCAACGCGGTTTCGTCCATGTTCCGGCTTCGGAAGCGCTTGGCGGTGTGGTGGTTCATGGGGAGATCCGCCGGGAGGTGACGGTCAACCTTGTTGCGCTGCGCCGTCTGCGGGGTGAGGGCAGACCTGTCATGCGCCGTTATGTCCTCGGCCTGGCTCTTGTGGCGGCAACCGCGCCGCTCGACGGTTACTTACGGCAGGGCTGTCTCCTTGCGCCGGACCCTGATGACGCGACAGCGTGGACGGCGGTCGGTCGGGACGGAACGCGCGCCGTAATCGGTCTGGAGGAGGATGCGGTTTTTACGTTCGCGCAACGGGCGGCCGAAGCCTTCGGCGTAGGGCCCGACCGCACTGTCGCGTTCGACCGGAAGCGTGCACAGGACGACGCGAAGAAAAAGGCTTGATTGATGGCGCAGGCGCTTCTCGTCGCTGTCCGGTTTCATGACGGTCGCTATCACGGTACGGGCGATTGGCCGCCTGCGCCCGGACGATTGTTCCAGGCGCTGATCGCCGGGGCGGCCCGGGGTGCGGATTTACCGGATAAGGCGCGGGAAGCGCTGGACTGGTTGGAGGAGCTGGCGCCGCCCGCTATCGCCGCGCCCCGTTGTGTACAGGGCCAGACCCGCCGCGCCTATGTTCCGAACAACGATCTGGATGCCGAACTGCGCAAGCGCGACACGAAGATCCTGGATCGAGCGGTTGCCGCGATCCGGGTTCCCAAAACCTTGCGGCCGATGCTGTTCGACGCCGCCATGCCGATTCTCTATTGCTGGTTGCTGACCGGATCCGGGAACAGTCATGCAGCCAGGATATGCGCCATGGCGAATGACCTCTACTGTTTGGGTCTCGGTATCGACATGGCTTGGGCGGAAGCAGTAATTCTCAATGCGCGGGAAGCCGAAGCGCAGCTCTATGCGCATGGCGGGGTTGTGTACCGGCCATCGGAGCGGGGGGCATCGAGCGTGGAGTTGCCATGTCCTCGGCCGGGGACGCGCCGGAGCCTGACGGATCGCTTCGATGCGACGCGCAGCCGTTTCCGCAGCGGCGGGACGAACCGGAAGCCTGTCAACGTATTCGTGCAGCCGCCGAAGCCGCGTCTGGTCAAGGTCGCCTATGAAGCCCCGCCGCACCGTTTCGTTTTCGTTCTCGGCAGCGGCGAGGCCGGAGGCGGTTTCGCGCCCCGTCCGCTCCGAAAGACGGCGGCGTTGGTCAAGGAGGCGCGCGACTGGGCGGCGTCGAAACTGCATGACGGCGCGCCCGGCCTCTCCGACGAAATCGAACGCCAGTTGGTCGGCCGGGGTGCAACGGATTCCGACAAAGCAGCGCGTATACAGATCGTGCCGATTCCGTCGGTGGGCCATGAACATGCTGACATGAAGATCCGCCGGCTTGCAATTCATGTGCCGCAATCCTGCTGGTTGCGGCCCGACGACGTCGCCTGGGCGTTCGCGCAAGCGTCGTGGACCGATTTGGACGGCGTGGTCGTTTGCGAACTGCTGCGTGCCGGCGATGAAGACGCCATGGTCGGCCGCTATCTCCGAAAGGGGAGACGTTGGCGGAGCGTGACGCCGCTTGCCCTGCCGACGGCCCAGCGTGGCCGGACCGCCTCCGTTCGCCGAGGTGGAGATACGAAGAGCGGAGGCGAGCGGGCCGAAGATGAGATGCGTGCCGCCGGCGCGGTCGTTCAGGCGCTTCGCCACGCCGGTATCCGGGCCAAGCCGGCGGAGGTGCGTGTGCAGCGCGAGCCATTCCAGCGCAAGGGCGAGCGGGCGGAGGCGTTCGCCGCCGACACCCGATTTGCTAGGGAAGCGCTATGGCATGCGGAAATCGTCTTTGCGGAGCCGGTCGCCGGGCCACTGTTGCTGGGCGACGGCCGTTATCTCGGCCTCGGGCTGCTTCGATCGGAAGAGCCGTTGTCCGGCGTTCTTGCCTTCTCGATGCTGGAGGGATTGTCGGACGCGGCAGATGCCGCTTCGATCGTCCGCGCCGCGCGTCGTGCGATGATGGCGCGGGTGCAAGTTCACCTGTCGCCCGGCGAAATGCTGCCAACCTATGTAAGCGGGCACGAAGACTCCGGCAGTCCTGCCCGCAGTGGAATGCACCGCCACATATTCGTTGTTGCAGACATGGCGCGGAGACGCCTTCTCTACATTGCGCCGAATCGGCGGCAACGCAGCATGGGCTGGAATGAGGTTGCCCGGGACCATAGTCTGGTCGAGAGGGCATTGGAAGGCATGGATGTTCTGCGCGCTGGCCGGGCTGGCCGACTACTACTCGAGCCGGCCGTACTCGACGCAGAAACGGACCCACTTTTTGCTTCGGCGCGCGTCTGGGAGAGTGAGACCGACTACCACGTTGCACGCCACCGTCGGCTCACCGACGAAGAGTCTATTGCAGAGGATATTCGAGTTGAACTGGACTGCATTGGCCGGCCGGGGCCGCAATCCGTCGAAATTCTCACGGCGCAGAGAGGTCCGCGGAGCGGACTTTCTGGACGTGCACGCATCACCTTCGCAACAGCTCAGGTAGGTCCGGTAATCATCGGCCGTACTGCCCATAAAGGAGGAGGGGTGTTTGCTGGCCGGAAGTAGCTTAATTTGGCGTACTCCCAGATTAGATAGTGCGCTTGGTCGCTTCATGGTAACGGCGTAAGGATTGGGGATTATATACTTGACGGAATAATCGCAACTCTCTATATTCATAGTGAAGGGAGACGCGGACATGGCGAATGCACCTGGCAAGGCTTACAGAGAAGGCGTTTCGGTCCTTGAGTTGGCCGACATTTTTCCAGACGATGAAGCCGCGCGGCGCTGGTTTGAGGCAAAGGTCTGGCCGAATGGGCGCGTCTGTCCGCATTGCGGCTCGACCAACACGGTTGAGAATGGCGGCAAAAGCGAATCTCGCCCTTACCATTGCCGCGATTGCAAGCGTCATTTCAGCGTTCGCAAGGGCACTGTCATGGAAGGCTCGCCGCTTCCATTCCGCAAGTGGGTCTGGGCCATTTACCTGCACCTTACAAGCCTCAAAGGCGTTTCCAGCATGAAGCTGCACCGTGATCTCAAGGTCACGCAGAAAACCGCCTGGTTCATGCTCCAGCGCATCCGCGAGGCGTTCAAGCGTGACGATGACGATCCAATGGGCGGCCCGGTGGAAGTGGACGAAGCCTATTTCGGCGGCAAGCGCGGCAACATGAGCAATGCCAAGCGTGCAGCCCTTGCCGAACAAGGCGCAGGACGCGGCTCTGTTGGCAAGGATATTGTTGTCGGCGTGAAAGATCGCAACACCAACCGCGTTGCCGTCCGTCATGTCCAGCACGCGGATACGCCGTCCCTAGCGGGTTTCGTCGCCGGCAAGGTGCAGGCTGGCGCAACCGTCTACACGGACGAGGCAAGGGTTTATCTCGCCCTGCAAAGGTGGTATAAGCACGAAAGTGTCAATCACAGCGCAGGCGAGTATGTCCGCCAGCAGGCACATACCAACGGTATCGAGAGCTTTTGGGCCATGCTGAAACGGGCGCACAAGGGCGTCTACCACAAGTTCAGTGCCAAGCACCTGCACCGATACATTGCGGAGTTTGCCGGTCGGCACAATATCCGCGACGCTGGAACGCTGCCGCAAATGGCTGGACTGGCAGCCGGGATGCGCGGCAAGCGGCTGATGTACAAGTGGCTGATTGCCGATAACGGGTTGGCTAGTGGAGCGAGATCATGACGATACCTTTTAGTCATCCTCAAGACGACCAACGGCTTGTTCTAACTGGTGAGCGAGCAACCGTGCTTCTTCAGGGCGGAGTGCTATCAGTGTTTCAAAACGATCAACTGGAGGGTCCACCTCTAATTGCGCTTCGCCTTCTGTCCGGTGTAGGACTAGCCGGAGAAGTATTGAATGCCCAGGATACTTTAAAGACGGCCGATCAATCGGCGTAAATTCCTGCGCCGTGATTTTATTAATGAACTTGAGCCAAGTTTTCATTCTGCGTCCCCATATCTGATTGTCTCATAGCAGGCTTCCGCCAGCTTGCGCGCATGCGTGGCGCGGGATTCATCCAACATCCAGCCGACTTTCTTATTCTCGCGTATCAGGCCCCGCATCGTAAGGTTCGCGTTCTTGCGGCCATTGCAGGGACGGCAAAGCAGGATGCGGTTGGATATGTCGTTAGCGCCTCGGTCCGCGCGTGGCGTCATGTGGTCAAGCTCCATAAACGGTGCTTCTAGCTCTCGCCCGCATCCAGCGCACAGGCACAAACCCGGCGTGATGCTCTGCGCTTCTGCAAGGGCGGTGAACATGGCTTGACGGCTCATGCGCTGCCACGGCTCGCGTGCTATGCGGCGGCGTTCCACGGTTGGCATAAACGGCGCGGCGGCTTCCCCGTCGTCTGTGCGCTCCGGCGGCTGGTCGGTAAAGGTGACTTGCCCGAATAGGCCGGTTGTGTCGGCCAGGCGCTGCTCTACCAGCTTGTGCGCGCCCTCCCATATGTCCATGCCGACCCATTGCCGTTGCAGCCGTTCTGCGGCAACTAGCGTCGTGGCGCAACCGGCGAAGGGGTCTAGCACTATGTCGCCTTCATTGCTGGAAGCGTGAATTATGCGTTCATATAAAACAACAGGTTTCTGCGTTGGCCAACCTGTAGATTCGTCTTGCAACGGCGTATTTGCTTGCATTGAAGGAATGTCGTGATTTTCCATAGTCCCACCGGAAACAGGAGACTGCAATGAGACATCGAGGACAG
>JAPORR010000138.1:332-44816 GCA_026710105.1 Alphaproteobacteria bacterium | reverse complement strand
TGCACGGCGATCTCGGCGCGATCCTCGAATGGGCCGGAAACGGGCGCGAAAACACGAAGACCTACATCCCCATGCCGGAGATGTCGGTCTCGGTGGTTGCGGGAGCAGGATTTGCACCTACGACCTTCAGGACCCATATGCGTGAAGGTTACTCGGCTCCGCTTGGATAGGCTCCATCGTCTCCAGTTCCGCACCGTCCGGTGCGGCACCAAGTGCCTCCAGGCGGCGGGCTGAGGGCAGTACCCGCCCCTCCAGCGAGCCAACGCTTCGGTTGAAATGCTCCACCGTTTGTCTTAGCGACCGCCCAATCCGCTCCATATGGTCGCCGAAGGTCTTCAATCTGTCATAGAGTTCCCGCCCAGCTGCCGCGATGTCGCGCGCGTTCTCGGTCAGTTTCTCCTGCTGCCAGCCGTAAGCCACGGCCTTAACCAAGGCAATCAGCGTGGTTGGCGTGCTAATCAACACTCGGCTCGCAACCGCGTCCTCGAACAGGCTTGGGTCTTTATCCATTGCCACCGAGACGAACGCCTCGCCCGGCACGAACATGACCACGAAATCCGGCGTCTCGTTCGTCAGCGCCTGCCAGTATTCCTTCGATGCGAGCGCACGCATATGACCCCGCAGATGACGGATATGGGCAGCAACATGTTCGGCGCGCTTTGCTTCGTCCTCCGCCTCGACAGCATTGAGATAGGCCTCTAGCGGCGTCTTGGCATCAATAACGATGGACTTGCCGCCCGGCAGACGCAGGATCACATCGGGACGAAGTGCGCCTTCGCTTCCCTGTCGTGTCTGCTGTTCGACGAAATCGACATGCCTGGTCATGCCCGCCATTTCGAGCACATTTCGGAGTTGATACTCGCCCCATCTTCCGCGCGTCCCGGGGTGGCGCAGCGCCTGTACGAGGCGTCCGGTCTCCGTATGCAGCCGCACCTGCCCCTCAGCAAGATGCCTTACCTGCTCATGGATTTTTTGGTAGGCGCCCTCGCGTGATTTCTCCAGTTCTTGCGCCCGTTCCTCGACCTTCTTCAATTCTTCGCGGATCGGTTTCACCAGCGCCGCGACAGCCTCTTCCCGCGCCTTCAGGGTCGCACCGGCCTCAACCTTATGCGTCTCGAAATGCTGGCCGGCCAGACGCAGGAAGGAGTCACTGTTCTTGTTCAGCGCCTCGGTAGCCAGCGCGGTGAAGCGGGTTTCGCTTTCGCGGCGGGCCTTTTCAATCTCCTCCAGACGCACGGCGTGGGCCCTGCATTCGGCCTCGAGGTTCACCTCCGCCTTGTCGGCCCGGCGGCGCGCGGGTGCAGCGAATATGAACCAGACCAGTGCTGCGCCCGCGAGCGCGCACAGGACAGGCAGCCAGATTTCCATGCCTTCTCCTCCGTCTCTTTGGCGTGGGGGATAGATGAAAGCCTTTCCGCCGGCAATGCAGACGGCCTACACTGCCGCAAACGAGAAATCACTGGGAGGCGCAGGCATGGCCGGGCTGGACGATGGACAGCGGGACTTCTTCTGGGAGCACGGCTATGTCGTGGTGGAAAACGCCGTGGACACCTGCCTGCTGGCCGAACTTCGGGGCGATTTCGGCACTTGGGTCGAGGAAAGCCGCCGGCACAACGATCCCTGGGGCGACACTGCAGATGGCCGGCCTCGCTTCGACCTGGAGCCAGGCCATACGGCCGAGCGACTGGGACTGCGACGCGTCAATGCCCCGATCGAGGTTTCCGAAGCCTATTTCCGCGCGACGACCGACAGCCGGATGACCGATTTCGTCGCCACGCTGATCGGCCCCGCCGTCAAGCTGCATCACACCAAGATCAACTCTAAACTGCCGGGTGGGCATACGGAGGTAAAGTGGCACCAGGATTTCCCTTTCACCCCGCACAGCAATGACGACATCGTGACCGCGCTCCTTATGGTCGACGAGGTGACGGAAGAAAACGGTCCGCTCAAGGTGCTGCCGGGCTCGCACCGGGGCCCGATCCACGGCCTCTGGCACGGCGGCGCATTTACTGGCGCGGTCGCGGACGAAGTGGCGGCGGAAGCCGAACGAGCGGCGGTGGTCTGCACAGGGCCGGCAGGCGCGGTCTGCCTGATGCATACGCGGCTGATGCACGGCTCCGCGCCCAACCGTTCAGCCCGACCGCGTACTTTGCATATCTCGGTCTACAGCGCCGAGGATGCCGTGCCGAGCTCGCCCAACCCCATGCCCAACCGTTACGAAGGGCTGATGGTCCGGGGTGAACGTAGCGGCCGCATCCGCTCCACCGCCTTCGAACTCCAGCTCCCCCAGCTACCGACCACGGCTTCCTTCTTCGACCAGCAGGCGAAGCACGAATAAAGCACGATCCATCCGGGTTAAAACGGTAGCCGCCTTAATTTCTCACAGCTGACCCAGTGGTAGTCTCGGCGGTGGCAAAGCCAGAATAGTCGAGCACTAAGTCGGCAGCCACGGCGATAACGGCCATGGCCAGGAAGGCGATCAGTATGGCTCTCATTTCTGGTGTTCTCTTTCCTTCGTCGCTTGTTTCAGGAACGCAATCAGGTCATTGCGGTCAACGGGCTCGGCAATCCGCTGCATCGGCATCTTGGTGCCGGGCACGAACCGGTCCGGCCCCAGGTCAAACAGGGCGTCGATGGTATCCTCATTCCACACAAACGCCGCCTCGCGCAACGCCCGCGAATATTTATATTCCGAAACGCCACCCGCCGGGCGGCCAAAAATACCGAAAAGCGTCGGGCCCGCGCGCCGGAGGCCTTCGGGTCCCAATGTGTGGCAGATCGAACATTTACGCTGGAACTGGCGCTCCCCGTTGTCCATGCTCGCCGGGTCGCGTAGGAAGCTCCGCTCGCTGCCACCCATCAGCCCGCCCGCACCCAGCGACGCGAGGGGCCAGCTGTAGAGCGCGTCGTCTATGCCGCCCGCCAGGATATCCTGCCCGTCTGCCGAGAAGGCCAGCGCCCAGACCGGCCCGCGCAGCGCGGCACGGAAGTCTCGGAGCACCGTCCATGCCCGGCTGTCGATTACCTTGATAAAGCCTTCGCCGTCGCCGACTGCGAGCCTGCTCTTCTCAGCATCGAAAGCCATCACCAGGATCGGCCGACGCTGGAGGGTAAAATCGGCGATCTCGCGGGCGGATTCCAGATCCAGCACGCGGGTTGCACCGTCTACCCCGCCATAGGCAAGCCAGCCGGCCTCCTCATCAAGCGCCAGCGCGCTGATACCGAAGTGGCCTTCCAGCATGTGCCGCGTCTGGACCCCGCGCGCGACATCCCAGATGCGGATCGTGCCGTCAGTCGATCCCGAATAGAGGCGGGCACCGTCGGCTGAGAAGACGACATCATTGACACCGGCGCTGTGCCCTTCCAGGAACCGCGCCGAGCCGCCTGATATAGGCCAGAGGCCGATACGTCCGTCCCAGCTCGCGGACGCGACGAGGCGCCGGTCCGGCGAGAGTGCAAGCGCTACCACTTTCGCCTTGTGACCACCAAGGCGCTCGGACACGCCGCGTTCAAGATCCCATAGCCGGACATCATTGTCGTCGCCGGCTGACACCGCCCGCGAGGCATCGACGAAGCGCACGGCGTTCACCGCTGCCCGGTGCGCTTCCAGCCAGACCGGCGCGCCAGAACGCCAGAGGCCGACAGAATAGTCGAAACTTGCGGTGAGCAAGCGACGGCCGTCTGGCGACACGTCGATGGCGCGGATCGGGCCACCATGACCGGTCAACTTGAAGAAATCCCCGGCCGGCGCAGCGGCCGGGGAGAGCAGCAACAAGGTCGTCAGAAACGCCTGGAGCCGCAGGAAAGGCATGTCACACGCCGGGCGTTATTCCGCCGACGGCGCCCGATGGGCAGGATGCGCCGGCTCGCCCGTTTCCTCCTCGAACCAGAGCGAGTGGTGCTCCTTCGCCCATTGCCGGTCCACTTCGCCCGATTCCATAGCGTCGAATGCGCCTTCCATGCCGATCGAACCGAGATAGATGTGGGCAATGATGATCGCGATGAAGACGAAGGCGACGATGGAGTGCCAGAGCTGCGCATATTGCATATCTTCATGCGGGGCGAGCTGCGTCGGCAATTCGCCGAAGCCGAGCATCTGCGGCAGACCTGTCGCGTTCAGGATGTCGAAGGTCTTAGCGAACATCGGCAGTTCGAACGGGAACAGCAGCGACATACCGGACGCCGAGATCGAGAGGCCAAGCACGATCACCACCCAGAAGATGATCTTCTGCCCAGCATTGAATTTTCGCGCTGGCGGATGGCTGCCCCGCGTGAAGAGCCCGCCCCCCTTCGCTAGCCAGACCAGATCTGCCCGGTTCGGGATATTGTGGACAATCCAGAATACGAATACCCAGACCAGCGCCAGCATGAAGGCCCAGGCAACATTGTTGTGAATCCACTTGGACGCAAGTGCGACGGGCGCGAAGGCGTCTTTGCCAAGAAGCGGGATCAGCAAAGGGCGTCCGAACAGCGTGATGAGCCCGCTGATCGCGAGCAGGATGAAGGAACCCGCAAGCAGCCAGTGCCCGAACCGCTCAAGCGCGGTAAACCGGAGAATGGTTTCACCGGTTCTGCCACCGTCTATGCGGATCGGCCCCCGCAGCAAGAGGAATAGCGCCAGCAGGCCGACTATACCGGCGAGCAGCCAGCCACCCCATTCGCGTAGCGGTCCCCTCCGCCATTCGAGCCAGCGCATGCCGCCATCCTGAATAATAATGTCGGAGGCGGGCCCTCTGTCCGAGACCGTCACATCGGCGCCACCATAGCGAAGCGCGCGGAAGACTTCGGCGTCGGAAGCGCCACCGAGCGTGCCAAGCTGCATACCCATGTCCGCAGCACGCGCCGGGTCGCCGACAGCCTCGCGACGAAAACTGTCGTCTATGCGTTCGCCCCGCTGGCGCGCCATAATGTCCTCAAGCGTTTGCGCGCCGCCAGTGGCAGCCCTCGGGTTGTCCGGATTACTGCCAGCGCTTTCTTGCGCTGCAACAGGCGCCGCCAAGAACAGCATGGCAGCGAAGATCGTGAGCATCGGCAGGCGCAAGGCCATCATCTTCCAGAACTCCCGATGAATTCGGGCGGAACAGAAAACGGTAAAGGGCCGGAGCCCTCCCCGCCGTCGATAAAGAGAGAGGCGGGCCGGTCCCACCGCCATGCGGAGGGACCGGCCATGCTTCAGGGCTTCAGGAGCCCTTCTGGCCGTAGGCCGTGCCCCAGCCCCAAGCGCCGGAACCGAAGCCCCGGGCAACCACACGCTCGCGGTAGATACCCGAGACAATGTCGCCATCGCCTGCCAGCAGCGCCTTGGTCGCGCACATCTCGGCGCAGATCGGCAGTTTGCCCTCCGCGATCCGGTTGCGCCCGTATTTGGCGAACTCTGCTGTGGAGTGGGTCTCTTCCGGGCCCCCGGCGCAGAAGGTGCACTTGTCCATCTTGCCCCGGGATCCGAAATTACCCGCCTGCGGGAACTGCGGCGCACCGAACGGGCACGCATAGAAACAGTAGCCGCAGCCGATGCAAAGGTCCTTCGAGTGCAGGACCACGCCGTCTTCGTTCTGGTAGAAGCAGTCCACCGGGCAGACGGCCATGCAAGGCGCATCCGAACAGTGCATGCAGGCCACGGAGATCGACCGCTCGCCGGGCTTGCCATCATTGATGGTCACCACCCGGCGCCGATTGATCCCCCACGGAACCTCATGCTCGTTCTTGCACGCGGTCACGCAGGCGTTGCACTCGATGCAACGTTCGGCGTCACAGAGAAATCTAGCTCTTGCTCCCATCTCCTTCTCCTCCCTCAGGCCGCGTAGATCTTGCAGAGAGTGGTCTTGGTCTCCTGCATCTGCGTGACCGAGTCATATCCATAGGTTTGCGCCGTGTTGGAGCTCTCGCCCAATACGAAGGGGTCGGCGCCTTCGGGATATTTATGCCTCAGATCTGCACCCTCGAAATGCCCGCCGAAGTGGAAGGGCATGAAGACGACCCCGACACCGACGCGCTCAGTCACCATAGCCATGACCTTGACCCTGGCGCCCTCAGCGCCTTCGACCCAAACCTGCGCGCCATTGCGCACGCCGAGATCATTGGCGTCCTTCGGGTGGATCTCCACGAACATGTCCTGCTGGAGTTCAGCGAGCCACTTGTTCGACCGCGACTCGTCGCCGCCACCCTCATATTCGACAAGACGGCCCGAAGTTAGGATCATCGGGTAGTCCTTCGAGAAATCCTGCTTCTGGATCGAGGCGTACATGGTCGGCAGGCGGTAGAACTTCCGATCCTCATAGGTCGGATAGTCTGCCACCAGGTCCCGTCGCGGCGTGTAGAGCGGTTCGCGGTGTAGCGGCACAGGATCCGGGAAGGTCCACACCACGGCCCGCGCCTTGGCATTACCGAATGGGGCGCAGCCATGCTTGATCGCGACACGCTGGATACCGCCAGAAAGGTCGGTTTTCCAGTTGGTCTTCGGCCCTGCAACGGCGTCGATGGCGGCCCGCTCGGCGTCAGTCAGATCCTTGTCCCACCCAAGATCCATCAGCATCTGCATGGTGAACTCGGGATAACCGTCCTGGAGCTCGGAACCGACGGAATAGACGCCTTCGGCCAGCAGGTTCTCGCCATTGCGTTCCACGCCGAACCGGGCGCGGAAGGTTAGACCGCCTTCGGCAACTGGCTTCGACATGTCGTAGAGGTTGGGCGTACCGGGATGGCCCATTTCCGGCGGGCCCCAAGAAGGCCAGGGCATGCCGTAATAGTCACCGTCAGCCGGGCCGCCAACCGCCTGTAGAGTCGTGCGGTCGAAGGTGTGCTGATTGGCCATGTGCATCTTGATCCGCTCCGGTGACTGGCCGGTATAACCGATCGTCCACATGCCACGGTTGATCTCGCGCGTGATGTCTTCGACATTCGGTGTGTCGTCCGCATCCATATTGATATTGCGGAAGAGCCGGTCCGCCCAGCCGAATTTCTTGGCGAATTTCGCGATGATATTCTGGTCGGGCAGGCTCTCGAACACCGGGGCCACTACCTGCTCACGCCACTGAATCGAACGGTTCGAAGCGGTGACAGAGCCGTATGTCTCGAACTGCGTCGAGGCCGGCAGCAGATAGACGCCGTCAGTGCGATCATGAAGCACGGCGGAGACAGTAGGATACGGGTCGATCACGACCAGCATGTCCAGCTTCTCCATCGCGGTCTTCATTTCCTTACCGCGAGTCTGCGAGTTGGGCGCGTGGCCCCAAAGCACCATAGCCCGAACATTGTCCGGCTGGTCCATATTGGCCTTATCTTCAAGCACGCCGTCGATCCAGCGGGACACTGGAATGCCCTTCAGGTTCATCAGGGGCTTTTTCTTGCCGTCCGCGCCTTCGAGCATGTCGAACTGGCCCTTCAACCAGTCGAGGTCCTCTTCCCAGACACGCGCCCAATGGGCCCAGGCGCCGCCGGAGAGGCCGTAATAGCCCGGCAGTGTATGCGACAGGATGCCGAGGTCTGTAGCGCCCTGCACATTGTCATGGCCACGGAAGATGTTGGTGCCGCCGCCGGTGGTGCCCATATTGCCGAGCGCAAGCTGCAACACGCAGTAGGCACGCGTGTTGTTGTTGCCTTGGGTGTGCTGGGTGCCGCCCATGCACCAAATCACGGTGCCGGGACGGTTGTTTGCCATGGTACGGGCGACGCGGCGAAGCTGCGAGCCGGGCGTGCCGGTCACGCGCTCCACCTCCTCAGGCGTCCACTTTGCAACCTCTTCGCGAATCTGATCCATGCCCCAGACGCGGGTGCGGATAAACTCCTTGTCCTCCCACTCGTTCTCGAAGATGTGCCAGAGGATACCCCAGATGAGCGCCACATCTGTGCCAGGCCGGAAGCGGACATATTCGTCAGCGTGGGCGGCGGTACGCGTGAAGCGCGGGTCGCACACGATCAACGGCGCGTTGTTCTGCTCCTTGGCTTTAAGCACATGCAGAAGCGATACCGGATGCGCTTCGGCTGGGTTGCCGCCGATGATGAAAATCGCGCGGCTGTTGTGGATGTCGTTGTAGGAGTTGGTCATGGCGCCGTAGCCCCATGTATTCGCAACGCCTGCTACCGTGGTCGAGTGGCAGATGCGAGCCTGGTGGTCCACATTGTTCGTGCCCCAATAGGCCGCGAACTTGCGGAACAGGTAGGCCTGCTCATTGCTGAACTTCGCCGACCCCAGCCAGTAAACGCTGTCCGGGCCACTCTGCTCGCGGAGCGCCATCATGCCGTCGCCGATCTCGTTGATCGCCTGGTCCCAGCTGATACGCTTCCACTCGCCGCCCTCTTTCTTCATGGGGTATTTGAGGCGGCGTTCGCCATTCGCATGCTCGCGCACGGCAGCGCCCTTGGCGCAATGCGCACCGAGATTGAACGGGCTGTCCCAGCCGGGCTCCTGGCCAACCCAAACGCCGTTATCAAGCTCGGCGATCACCGTACAACCGACCGAACAATGCGTACAGACCGATTTCGCCGTGGTAACCGCACCCATCGCTGACCGCTGCGCTTCGGCTTTCGTCACCATGCCACCGGCGGCGCCGATAGCAGCCAGACCTCCGATCGCGAGGCCCGAGCCCCGCAGGAAGGTCCGCCGGTCGACTGATGCCTCCGACATATTGGGTAGGATCGAAGTCCGCTGGGGGCGTCTCGCAACCCCGTTGGTCTTTTTCCTGAGCATTCTGCTCCTCCGTCATGCGTCCCGGATTCAGGCCGGTCCGCCAGGTTTGTCATACCGATGGCCGCCGGGCGTCTCGCAACCGTAGGCCACGCGTCGGCAAGAGGCGTCCGTCAGAAACGGGCGCTTTCGTAATAGGTGCGTGTATGCAGAGTATCCTGCATGCGCTCGCTATTGCTGTCCGGGACCGCCGCTTCGGCCGCTTTGCCTGTCACAGCCACCACCGCGGCTACAGGCACCGAGACCGATGCGAGCTTCAGAAAGTCCCGGCGATTGCTTCTCTCGCCGTCCGTTCTGCTGCTCATGCGTATGCTCCTCCTTTTCGTCCAGCCTACCCTCGGCAGGCCCGTTTATGCGGGGGCTAGCCCGCTGTCATTCGGAAAGCCTCCTTCTCGATCTCCATGAACACCCGCCCGACAGAGCCGACAGGTGCATAGAAGACTGAGTTCCGGGCGCCTTCCAAATCCGTGAAAAAATGCCCCGCCCAGGGAGCGACATGCCTGTTGAAGAATCGCCGGGTCTCCTGGAGAGAAGATGGTTCGCCGAAGCGGCCGAGGATCATCCCCGCTATCATCTCCATCAGGCTGGCGATATGATCCTCGGGTTCGTAGACGGCGAAGGCACGCTGCATGCCGAGGGCAGCCATGTCGTTGCGCAACACCGCCAGCGGCTTCTCGTTGAGGAAACCCGTGAGATAGTAGCTGGCATAGGGCAGTAATTCGCCCCGCCCCACGCCGATGAACAAGGTGGTGTATTCGCTTTCCGCAGCCTTCTCGGTCGTCGCGCCCGCGACCCGGGACAGCGCATGGACAGCGCGGCCAAGCTCGCTGTCGTCGCCGGTGAGCGCCACAGCCTTGTCAAGCAGCACGCGGTCCGGCGGTCGGGCCAGCAGCGTGGCCAGGAAATCGTAAAGATCGGCGCGGAGCCTTTCCTCTTCAGCGATTTCCACACCCTGCACGGCCTCTACGGTCATCGCCTCCCCCATCGCGTCAGGCCGCCTGCCCGGTTTCAGCATCCACGAAAGCGAACCTCATCCGGGGCTTCGCCCGCGCAATTGGCGCCTCTTCCATCACCGGCGTTTCGAGCCGCGTGGGAAGCACGACAGCTTCGGCTTCCATCGCAGGCTCCTCGACCGTATCAGCCTCTGTTTCCACGGCATCATCTTCGTTTTCCACTATCCCTGCTTCGGGCTTTTCTGCCCTTTCTGCTGCCTCGGCCATCGCCTCCAGATGCTTCAGCATCCCCTTGCCGACGCGGTAAGCCGTCTGAAGATTCTCCATCACCAGCGCCGCGTCAGTGTAGTCCTCACCGTAGTCAACCAGATTATCGAGATTGGCGAGCACCGGATTCGACCGCCAGAGCCGTCGCAACGCCCGCCGTCGCAGCCGTTCCGGGACCGCCTCGGCCATAAAGGCGGAAAAGTCGTCTCCCTGCTTCATGCTGTCAGGGTCTGGCAATTCCAGTGCGGCAAGCACGTCCTCGTCCGTCCGTGCCGCCAACGCCGCGCGCTCTTCGGCGACGCGGGATTCCAGTTCGGCCTCTTCGTGGGCCCGCTCTTCTTCCGCCACCGCAGCCCTACGGCGCGACCAGAAATCGGGCGGCGCATTCAATGTAGCGACTCCGCGCGCCTCGGCGCACGATAGACATCGGACATCTGGCGGATACGCGGATCGCCCTTCCCGTCCTCCACGAAATCGACCCGCCGCTTGTCACGCCTGCGCTTGACGAAGGGTTCCTCCTCACGGTGGCGTTGGATGAAGTCACGCACCACCGCGACCAGCCCCTCCGGCATCGGAGCTTGGTCGACGATCTCCTCGCCGCTGTCCATATAGTCCTGCGCCTCGTAGGGCGACGCTGTGGCCAGCACGACTTCGAGCTCCTGGGACGCATCCGCGTCGTCGGTTCGACGCATGACGACATAAACGGCCGGCAGGCGCGCCGCGAGACCGGTCATATAGGCCTCGACATCGGCGGCCCAGAACTCAAGCGGCACCGTGGCCGCATGGTATTCGACGATATCGCCGTCACGCCTAAGCTCGTGCCAGTCCGCTGGTGCAGCACCGGGCACGACATCCGCCACCGTCCAGGACCAGCGCACCCAAGGGCTCGCCGCCGGACTCCGACGGAGAACGATTCCAAGCGGCAAAGACAAAGCGCTCACCAACATGGTGGCGACCCTCCCTCCAGGCAGGCACATCGCCATTTCCGCACAAGACGACGCGCTACCCCATACAATAATGCACTTAATTTTAGCCTTGCGCCAACACAAAAACTGCTTTGCCGAATTACCGCCCGCAGCCAGCAATTCCGTCGGTCTGGACAGGTGGTCGACAGAGGTCATAACCTAGTCTGCGCGCGACGGGGGCAGTGCCCTCGGAAACTACCGCCCAGTACGGCGGTAAATTGGCAAGCTTGCAGTAAGCCTGAAGATGGCCAACAGGGGCTTGTGCGGAGGACAAGGACATGACCCGAACCTTGCTCGTATGCAACTGCGCCCAGAGCCAGGTGGTTGATATGCGCGCCATCGACGCCGGCGCCGGCGTCACCTGTTCACGCCTCCACAGTGCGCTTTGCACAACAGAAGCTGCCGCCGCCGCACAAGCCATACAGAGTGGCGACGCGGTCATCGCCTGCCAGCAGGAATGGGCACGATTCGAGGAAATCGCGGAGGAGCTGGAAGCCCCGGCACCTTTGCTAGTCGACATCCGCGACCGCGCCGGATGGTCAGACGAAGCCGCAACTGCCGGCCCCAAACAAGCGGCACTGGTGGCCCAGGCTCTGCTCGCCACGCCGGCGACGCGCACCGTAGATGTAGAGTCCGAGGGGCGTTGCCTGATACTCGGCGGAGAACAGATCGCTGTCGCAGCAGCGGAACGCCTGGCCGAACCCCTGTCGGTCACCGTGCTGCTTGCGGCACCACCGGAGGACCTGCCGGTGGACCGCCGCTTCGAGGTCGTGATCGGCAGGTTGCGGACGGCAACGGGTGCACTCGGGGGATTCCGCCTACGGCTTGACGGGCTCCGGCAGATGGAGCCCGGCGGACGCGGCACGTTCACGTTCTCTGAGCCGCGCGACGGTGCCGATACCACGTGTGACACGATCCTCGACCTTTCAGGCGGCACACCCCTCTTCCCTGCCCACGAGAAGCGTGAGGGTTATTTCCGCGTTGATCCGGGAGACCCAAACGCTGTTGCCGCTGCCGTGTTCGAAGCGGGGCAGACCGTTGGTACATTCGAAAAGCCGCTCTATGTCCGGCTGGAGGAAAGCTTATGTGCACATTCCCGCGCCGGGCAGAGCGGCTGCAGTAAATGCCTCAACATCTGTCCGACCGGCGCCATCGTGCCGGCGGGAGACCATGTGGCCGTCGATCCAATGGTCTGCGCTGGCTGCGGGGCCTGCTCGGCCGTCTGCCCTTCCGCCGCCATATCTTTCGATGCGCCGCCAGTCGCCTCGCTGTTCCGCCGCATGGAAACGCTTTCCGAAGCTTGGCGCAAAGCCGGGGGCACAACGGCACGCCTGCTGGTGACGGATAGGAGCCACGGCGCGGAGATGGTCGCACTTTTGGCCCGGTTTGGGCGCGGCTTACCGGCCGATGTCATCCCCTTCGAGGTCGAGGCTCTGGAAGGCTTCGGCCATGCCGAGATGCTGGCGGCCCTGGCAGGGGGATTTACGTCGGTGGATATCTTGTTGCCGCCACGCGCCGAGAACGAGGTGCCGCGCCGGGAGCTCGCGCTCGCCGAGGCGATGGGCGGTGAGGGACGCCTTAATCTGCTTGAGGTTGGCGATCCCGACGCGCTCGCGGACACGCTTTACAGACGCGAGGTCGCACCGGCGTCCGTCGACCCCGTTCTGGCACTCGGCTCCCGCCGGCAAGTTGCACGACTAGCAGCGCAAGCACTCAATCCCGCCGGCGCCCTGCTGCCGCTACCCGACGGCGCGCCCTACGGGTCGGTGACGGTTGATACGGATGCCTGCACGCTCTGCCTAGCCTGCGCCTCGCTCTGCCCTTCGGGTGCGCTCGGCGACAATCCCGACATGCCGCAGCTACGCTTCCAGGAGGATGCCTGCCTGCAATGCGGGCTCTGCGTCCAGGTCTGCCCTGAAAATGCGGTCTCCCTTGAGCCCCGTCTCAACCTCTCCGATGCCGCTCTGGAGCAGCGAGTGCTCAATGAGGAAGCCCCTTATGAGTGCATCGAGTGCGGCAAGCCCTTCGGCGTGAAATCGACTGTGGAGCGGATCGTCGCGCAATTGGCTGGCAAGCACTCAATGTTCGCAGGCAGCGACGCCGCACGCCTCATCTGCATGTGTGACGACTGCCGCATCAACGCGCAATACCATGCAGCCGACAATCCTTTCGCCATGGGCGAACGGCCCCGCGTACGCACAACCGAGGACTATCTGCGCGACCGCAGCAAGGACCATTAGCCGGCAGTCTTTGCCATGAAATCGAAATCACAGCCGCGATTCGCTTGGGTCACGGTTTCCAGATAGAGCTTGAGATAGCCGCGGTCTGAGCCGGCATGGGCTGGCGGACGCCAGTCCGCGCGCCGGCGTTCAAGTTCCGCATCATCCACCAGCAGGTCGAGGCGGCGCGCCGGCGTATCAAGGCGGATGCGGTCGCCGGTGCAGACGAGCGCGAGTGGCCCGCCGACCGCCGCTTCCGGGCAGCAATGCAACACGATCGTGCCAAAGGCAGTGCCCGACATGCGCGCGTCCGAAATGCGCAACATGTCACGCACGCCCCTTGCAGCCAGCTTTTTCGGAATCGGCATCGAGCCCGCTTCCGGCATGCCGGGCGCGCCTTTCGGGCCAGCATTGCGGAGCACCAGAACATCGTCGGCCGCCACTTCGAGGTCCGGATCGTCGATCCGTGCCGCCAAGTCCTCCAGCCCATCGAACACCACAGCCCGGCCCTCATGCACAAGCAATTCCGGGCTCGCTGCCGACTGTTTGATGACGGCCGTGTCCGGCGCAAGCGTGCCGCACAGCACGGCGACACCGCCTTCCGGCCAGATCGGGTCCGCCAGCGGGCGCACCACGGCCTGCTCCGGATGCTCTTCGGCCATCCGGTCGATCTCCTCGCCGAGCGTACGCCCGGTGATCGTCAGCACGTCCAAGTTCAAAAGTCCCCGGAGTTCCTTCAGGATGGGCGCCGCACCGCCCGCCCGGTGCAGGTCTTCCATGTAGTGCTGGCCTGAAGGCTTCAGGTCCACCAGCACAGGCGTTTCCCGGCCCATGGCGTCGATGGCCTCAAGATCGGTCTTGATGCCGAGCCGGGCGGCGACTGCTGCCATGTGGATCAGCCCGTTGGTCGAGCCACCGACCGCGAGCAGCATGCGGAAGGCGTTCTCGAAGGCCGCTGCTGTCATAATTCGATCGGGCGTGAGCCCCTCCCCGGCTAGCGCTGCGGCGCGCGCGCCGGTTGCTTCTGCATGGCGCAGTCGATCGGCATGAACCGCCGGGATAGCAGCGCCACCAGGCAACATCATGCCGATCGTTTCGGTCATCAGCGCCATGGTCGACGCCGTGCCCATCACCATGCAGGTTCCCGCCGTCGGCATCAGCCGCCCGCCGGCAATCTCGACCTCGGCAGCGTCCATCTCGCCTGCCCGGTACAGGCCCCAGAGCCGCCGGCAATCCGTGCAGGCGCCGAGCCTCTCGCCCCGGAAATGCCCGGTCATCATCGGCCCCGTCACTTCCATGATAGCGGGGATGCCGGCGCTCGCGGCCCCCATTAGCAAGGCCGGCACAGTCTTGTCGCAGCCACCGATCAGCACCACGGCATCCATCGGTTGGGCGCGAACCATCTCTTCCGTATCCATCGCCATGAGATTGCGCAGGAACATGGAGGTTGGATGCGAGAAGCTCTCATGGATCGAGATCGTCGGGAAACGGATCGGCAGGCCGCCCGCATGCATGACGCCGCGCTCTATGGCTGCTATGAGCTCCGGCACGGTGCGGTGGCACCCATTATAGCCGCTGAAGGTATCGGTGATGGCGACGATAGGTCGTTCGAGGGCTTCGTCTGAATAGCCCATCGCCTTGATGAACGCCTTGCGCAGGAAGAAGGAAAGTTCGGCGTCGCCATAATGGGCGAGGCCGGAACGGATGCCGTCGGTCACGGGGGAAGCACCTTTCGGAAATTCTGGGCTAGAAGGCATGAGTCTGCGCTGGCCCATCCGACCGGCGCAAGAGCTAGGTCGGCTTCCACAGCCGGGTCGGTAGGCGTAGGGTCATCCCCCGGCGCGCTACCCGATACGGAGAGAATGCCGATGCCCGATACCCTCGCCGACCTGGTGGCGAAGCGCTACGGCCCGGAAACGCCTGGCGGCACCGACCTGCCGGCGAAAGGCCCGCTCGCGGCGATCCTCGACCGGCGCACGCACCGGCACTACGCCGACCAACCCGTTCCGGAGGACATGCTCGACCTGCTGTTCGCTTGCGCCTTCTCCGCAAGCGCCAAGTCCGACCTGCAGCAGGCTTCAGTCGTGCGTATCGCTGACCCAGCGCTCCGGGCGGAGGTTGCAGCGCTCATCCCGGGCATGCCGTGGATCAGTGCAGCGCCGGTGTTCATGGTCTGGTGTGGCGACGGACGGCGTATAAGACGCATCTGCGGGATGCGCGGCAAGCCCTTCGCTAACGACCATTTCGATGCTGTTTTCAACCCAACCGTCGATGCAGCGCTCGCCATGCAGACCTTCATACTCGCAGCCGAGGCGACGGGGCTTGGCTGCTGTCCGATCAGCGTCTTGCGCAACCACGCCTTCCGGATCAGGGACCTGCTAGACCTGCCTGACTGGGTGTTCCCGGTCGCCGGACTCTGCGTCGGCTGGCCGGCGGCGCAAGGCCATATCTCCATGCGGGTGCCGCCCTCGGTCGCAGTCCATACCAACCGCTATGACGACGAGAAGCTGGCCGCCGGCATTGATGCGTATGACCGCCGCCGCCATGCCACCTACAGCATCCCGGCAGAAAAGCAGCGGGACCTCGACCTTTACGGCGAGGCAGCCTTCTACGGCTGGTCCGAGGACAAGGCCCGACAAGTATCACATACCGAACGCGGGGATTTCGGTGCCTTCCTTCGCCGCCAGGGCTACCGGCTAGACTGATGGCCCCCCGGCCCGCGCGTGGTGGCATAAGGCGCGCCTTCGCTAACCGCAACTACCGCCTTTACTTCACCGGCAATACGATCTCGCTGATCGGCACATGGATGCAGCGCACAGGTGTCGGCGCGCTCGCCTGGGAGCTAACCGGATCGGCTTTCTATCTCGGCTTGATCGCACTCGCGGAATTCCTGCCGTCAATCCTTCTCGGCCCCTTCGCTGGCGCGGTGGCAGACCGGATGAGCCGGCTTGGCATCATCGCCGTCATGCAGGGCCTACTTTGCGCCCAGGCGCTGGCGCTTGGTCTGCTGACTGTCACTGGACTCATCACACCGGAAATGCTCTTCCTGCTCACCCTAGTGCTTGGCGCAGCAACCGCGGCGGCGCAACCGGCACGCCTCTCTCTCGTGCCCTCGCTCGTCGCCCGTGATGACATCCCGTCAGCGGTTGCCGTCAACTCCGTCGGCTGGAACAGCGCGCGCTTTGTCGGCCCGACGCTGGCGGGGCCGCTCCTTCTCCATTTCGGCCCGGTAACAGGCGCCGGCTGGGCGTTTCTTTGCAATACGGCCAGTTTCGCAGTCTTCCTGATCATATTGCCAATGCTTCGCTTCACCCCCCGCCCGAAAGGGCAGCGCGAACACCAGAGCCTGTTTGCTGAGATCGGCGAGGGCTTCCGCTATATCGCGCGCCATGCTGGCGTCAGCGCGCTGATCCTGCTCCTGCTAACCGGCGCGCTGCTGGTCCGGCCCTATGTCGAATTGCTGCCAGCCTTCGCCGACGTAGCCTTCGAGCAGGGTGCGGAAGGCTTTTCCATGCTGATCGCCGTCAACGGCCTCGGTGCGCTGGCGGGTGGTGTCTGGCTGGCACAGCGCGGCCGGCGGCGGGGGCTTGCCGCTATCGTGTTCGGCGGCGCCGCAGTTCACGCAGGGATGGTGGCGCTGTTTTCGGTAACCAAGGACTTCCACCTTGCACTAGCCGTGCTCGGAACCGCCGGCTTCGCCATGCTGGTCATGGGCGTCGGGGCGCAGAGCCTCATACAGATGGGCACACCTTCCGACATGCTCGGCCGGGTGCTTAGCATTTACGGCCTCTCTTTTCGGGCGGGCCCGGCACTGGGCGCGCTTGCCATGGGCGCGCTCGCCGATCGCATCGGACTTTCCTGGCCCGTGCTTGGCGGCGCCTGCCTCTGCCTCGCTGTCATCATCCTGCTATTACGCCGCCTACAGGCCGTACGTGCGACGCTGGAGCGGTAGCCGGGCCTTGCCGGAAACAGGCGGATCGCGCACCATCCGCCGCGTTCCCGACGCGGATATACCATTATCATGGATCTCGACTATCGACCCGATGCTCCTCGTGCGCTCGACGGTGTGCGAGTTCTCGACATCTCCCGGTTGGTTGCCGGCAATGCGATCACTCATGCGCTTGCCGACCACGGTGCCGAGGTCATCAAGGTCGAGAACCCGAAAGAGGGAGACGCGCTCCGACACTGGACGGCCGCCGGGATCGCCTGCAATTGGAAAGTTTATGCGCGCAACAAGAAGAGCATTTCGCTCAATCTGCGCAGTAAGAGGGGACGCGAGGTCCTGCTCGACCTGGTACCGACGGCGCAGGTGCTGGTGGAGAATTTCAGGGCCGGCGCACTGGAACGCATGGATCTCGGGCCCGATATCCTGCTCACGCGCAATCCCGGGCTCGTCATCGCGCGCGTCAGCGGCTACGGCCAGACCGGCCCCTACGCCCACAAGCCTGGCTTCGGCACACTGGTCGAAGCCATGTCTGGCTTCGCCTACAAAAATGGCTTCCCCGACAAGCCGCCAGCCCTGCCGCCGCTGGCACTTGCGGATATGGTGGCCGGGCTCTACGGCGCCTTCGGCGTGATGGTGGCGCTCCGGGAAGTCGAACTCAAGGGTGGCGCAGGTCAGGTGATCGACCTGTCACTGCTGGAACCGGCGGTCTCGATCCTGGGTCCAGACGCGGCAATCCACAGCGCGACCGGCACGGCGCCAGCGCGGCTCGGCAACGCCTCCAACACGACCTCGCCGCGCAATGCCTATCAGACGAAAGACGGTGAATGGATCGCCATGAGTGGCTCCATGCAGTCCATGGCAATGCGCATCTTCCGTGCTATCGGCCGCGCCGACATGTGCGACGATCCCCGCTACAACACCCCAGCGGCGCGCTCGGCCCATCGCGAGGAAGTGGACACTATCGTCAGCGGCTTCATTGCCAGGCTAACGCTCAAGGAGGCGATGGAGGTCTTCGAACGCGAGAGCGTAACGGCGGGGCCGGTCTATTCCGCTGCACAACTGAAGGAAGACCGCCACGCAAAGGAACGCGGTGTGATCGTCAACCTACCAGATGCCGAACTCGGACGGTTGCCGATGCACAATGTCATCCCGCGCTTATCGCGGACGCCGGGCGCCATCCGCACGCCGGCGCCCGATCTCGGCGCGCATAACGAGGAAATCCTGGGTGGCCTTGGCCTGGATCTCGACCAGCTCAAGGAGGAGGGCGCATTATGACTCTCCCTATCTGGCGTTCGCTGCTATTTATCCCGGCGACAGCCGCGACCTTCATCGAGAAGGGCCCCGGCGTGGGCGCCGACGGGCTGATCCTCGACCTGGAGGATTCCGTCGCGGCCAATGCCAAGGACGCCGCCCGCGCCGAGGCGCCAGACATCGTGCGGGGCTTCGCGGCCAGGGGTATCGACACGCTGGTGCGAATCAACCGGCCATGGCGGCTTGCAGTGCGTGATCTCGAGGCCATCGTCATCCCGGAGCTCACTGGCCTGCTGTGCCCGATGGTGGACAGCGCCGAGCATGTGGTTGCGCTCAGCGAGACCGTCGCCGAGCTCGAAGCCGACCGCGGTATCCCGGCAGGTCAGGTGCGGCTCTGCATCGCCGTCGAGACCGCGAAGGGCTATCTCAACCTGCGCGAAATCGCTCATGCCGCCCCTCGCAGCGTCTCGCTGTCGCTTGGCTCAGAGGATTTCGGCCTCTCTATGGGCATGACAGCTGACGAGGAGACGCTTTACGGCCTGAAGCAACAGGTGGTCGCCTGCGCGGCCGAGGCAGGCCTCCTGCCAATGGGCTTCGTCGGCTCCATCGCCGAGTTCCGGGACATCGATGCGTTTCGCCGCATCGTGCGCCGGTCGAAGAAGATGGGCCTGCGCGGCGCGGCCTGTATCCATCCGAATCAGGTCCGGGTCTGCAATGAGGAATTCGGCCCAACGGACGCCGAGGTTACGCAGGCGCGGCGTGTCGTCGAGGCCTATGAGGAGGCGCTAGCCCGCGGCGAGGGTGCCATTACCGTAGACGGCAAGATGGTGGACGTGCCGGTCGCCGAACGCGCCAGGGCTGTGCTACGCATCGCCAATGCCCTGGCCGCCCGGCAAGCTCGCTGACTACCTGTTCGGGCTCAGGCACCCACCGCGAAGAGAGCGAGGCCAGCAAGCGCGGCAAGGGCGAGTGTGCGGAACGCACCAAGGCGGAGCACGAATAACGCCAACGCCGCGATCCCTGCCAGCACGAGCGCCTTTGAGTCGAGGCTCGCCGGGTCCGGCAGATAGACGGAGACTGGACCTGGCGCTATTCGCCCCCCTTCTGCGAACAGTAGATTAAGCGCGAACCAGGCGGAGAGATTGGCGATCACGCCGACCACGGCCGCGGTCACGCCTGCGAGAGCGGCCTGCAATCCAGGCCGCCCCCTCATCCGCTCGACATGCGGGGCACCAGCGAAGATGAATAGGAAACAGGGTGCGAAGGTAACCCAAAGCGTGAGTGCCGCGCCCAGCAGTCCTGCCACGAGGGGATCAAGCCCCCCGGCCTCGCGCCATGCCGCAAGGAATCCGACGAATTCCACCACTAGGATAAGCGGTCCGGGTGTCGTCTCGGCGAGTCCGAGCGCATCCAGCATCTCACCGGGCGACAGCCAGCCCCTTGCGGCAACGGCCTCCTGCGCCACCCAAGAGAGGACGGCATAGGCCCCGCCAAAGGTCAACACCGCCATCTTCGAGAAGAAGACAGCGATGATAGAAAATACATGCCCGCCGCCAAGCCAGGCGAGCAGCAGCCCCGTCGGCAGCAGCCAGATGGCGAGCAGGATGAACGCTAGCCTGCCGGTCCCGTGGCGCGTGGTAGCTGAGCCGCTGGGGCACAAAGGCATGTCTGATTCCACTGACTGCCCGCTTCTGCCTCCGAGCAGCACCCGCCCGCCGCCCAGCAACGCTGCCGCGGCGATGACGGCCGGAAAAGGGGCGTCGAACAGGAACAGCGCGGCAAAGGCGCTGCAAGCAAGCCCCCAGGCGAAGCGATCCCTAAGCGCGCGGCCCGCGATCCTGAGCAAGGCTTCCACCACCAGCGCCAGCACCGCCGCCTTCACGCCGAGAAACGCAGCCTCGACCGCCGGCAGCCGCCCATAAAGCACATACACGGCGGCGAAGGCCGCAATGACAACCGCGCCTGGCAGGATGAACAGGAGGCCCGCCGCCAGGCCACCGCGTATGCCGTGCAGTAGCCAGCCGATATAGGTGGCGAGCTGCTGCGCTTCTGGCCCTGGCAACAGCATACAGAAGTTGAGCGCATGCAGGAAACGTGGCTCGTCGAGCCAGCGCTTCTCCTCCACCGCCACGCGGTGCATTAGGGCGATTTGCGCCGCCGGCCCGCCAAAGCTCGCACACCCGATCCGCGTCCAGGCTGCCAGCGCCTCCCGGAATGGGACAGGCTTCGCGGCCGACGGCGGCAATTCCGCGTTCAGCCGTCCCAGACCTGTTCGGGAAGCGGCAGGCCGCGGAAGTCCTCGCCGCTGAGCGGGCGGGCGGTCTCGATGCCAAGCATCTCGTGGATCAGCATCAATTGCCGGACATGCTGGGCTGGATGCCAGACCGTGCGCTCGAACACCTCATGCAGCGGGTGCAGGCCGTAATAGGTGTCCACCGGGTCCGGTTTTGGCCCCGTGTCCCACCAGCGGGCGACCCGGGCGCGCACGCCCTCGCCATAGGCCACGATATCCGCCACGGTCCGCATGTCGTCGGGCGGCAGCGCCGTCAGCGCCTCGTAGGCGACCGGGCTCCCACTCTCCAGCGCCGAGATAGTTGCCTCGGCAATGTTGAAGATATGGTGGAACAGGACGCGGTAGGTGCGGTCCCGTCCCGGCAGCTTGTCGCCGAGTCGCTCATCCGGCATCTGGGCAATGAAACGCACCGCTGCCGCGAGCACCATATCGAGCGTCGCAGCAAGCTCCGGCATGGAGAGTGCAGGCCCGACATCCTCGTCGAGCCGGAGAAACGCCACCACATCGGAAATCGCTTGGGCAAAGACAAACTCCTTGCCACGCGAGACCACCGGAACCGACCGGGCACCGAGGGCGCGAAGCTGGTCCATGCCAGTCGGATCGGTCGTCACATTAATGCTGTCGAACTCGATCCCACGGACCGAGAGGAACTCCTTGGTTCTCAGGCAACTGGTTCAACCGGGCTGCCAGAAAACCTTGATCGCCTCGCTCATTGACTACCCTCTTCTCGCATTGTGCCGCCACTATAACTCATCCCTGGCTTCCTGCCACGATCTCTCCCTTCCGGCCGGTTCCTTGGACTGGTTGCGAGCGCGGAGACGCGAAGGCAGTCTCTAGGCCCGATGGCAGTGGGAAGGTCGTGCGATGGTGAAGGCACTTCTATTCGATGTGTTCGGTACGGTGGTGGACTGGCGGGGCTCAGTGGCGCGGGAGGCGCGCAAGGCGCTGGCGCCCAGGGGCTACGAGCTGGACTGGGTCACCTTCGCGCGGCGCTGGCGAGACCGCTATCAACCCGCTATGGAGGAAGTCCGGAGCGGAGCGAGGCCCTACACCATCCTCGACGTACTCCACAGGGAGAACTTGGAGTCCCTGCTGGATGAGTTCGGTGTATCGGGACTGGGCGAGGCCGACAAGAACGACCTTAACCGCGCCTGGCATCGTCTCGACCCCTGGCCCGACGCTGTGCTGGGCCTTTCGCGCCTCAAGCGGAAATACATCATTGGCACCTGCTCCAATGGCAATATCGCGCTCATGGTGAACATGGCACGGCATGCACGTCTGCCCTGGGACGCAATCCTGGGCGCGGAAATCGCTCGGACCTACAAGCCACAGCCGGACGCATACCGGCTGAGCTGCGCCGCGCTCGGCCTGGTGCCAGAAGAGGTGATGATGACGGCTGCCCACAATGGTGACCTGCACGCCGCTGCCGCCCAGGGCATGGCCACCGCCTTCGTGCCCCGCCGGATGGAATATGGGCCCAGCCAGACAACCGACCTGAAAGCTGACCCCGGCTTCACCGTCGTCGCCGAGGACTTCATCGACCTCGCCGACCGGCTTGGCTGTCCCTGAGGTCAGCCAGCGAGAGCCTCCTCGACAAAATCCAGCCGGTCCTGGCCGAAAAATATCTCATCGTCGACGAAGAAGGTGGGCGCCCCGAATGCCCCGCGCGCCACCGCCTCTTCGGTATTGGTGATCAATTGCTGCTTGACCGTCAGTTCCTGCGCCGCGGCGATGAGTGCCTCGGCATCGAGGCCAGCGGCGGTAAGCACATCCCGCAGCACCTCAAAGTCGCCGGTGTTCCTACCCTCGACCCACATCGCGGCGAACACCGCATCGACATAGGCCTTGAAACAGCCGTCACGCTCCGCAGCGAGACAGCCACGCATGAGCCCGAGTGTCATGATCGGGAAGAAGGGGTTGCGCGTGTAGGGCACGCTGTAACGTCGAGCGAAGCGCGGCAGGTCCACGGCGTAATAGGCAGACTTGGCGGGTACATCGCCGGGTGGCGCATTACCGGTCGCCTTGAAGACGCCACCGAGCAGCATCGGCCTCCAAACAATCTCGGCACCGGTGCGCCCAGCGATTCCGGGCATCTGCGTATGAGCGAGATAGGCGGTTGGCGAACCGACATCGAACCAGAATTCAAGGCGTTTCGGCATGAAAAGCGTCCCGTCTCCTCAGCGTTTACAGAACTATAGAGCACAATCCGGCCTGGTTGGGCGGATTTCCAGTCTCCGGCGACACCGTTGCAGAGCTTTCGTGTCTTCTGTGACGCGATGTGCCGGCTCGTCGTGGGCATCAAGCACGGCTCGCCGCCGCATTGACAGGGCGGGTGGGTTCTGGAACGGTCCGGCACCATTTTTGGGGGAGAACATCCGCATGTCCGATGCGAGCATGCAGGCTGCCATCGACCGTGCCTGGGAGGACCGCGCTGCCATCGGGCCACACACGAAAGGCGAGGTGCGCGAAGCGATCGAGGCAGCGCTCGATGCGCTCGACCGGGGCGAAATCCGCATCGCCGAAAAGGCGGACGGGACGTGGTATGTCCGTCAATGGTGCAAGAAGGCCGTGCTGCTCTCCTTCCGGCTCGCCGAGTCCGCACCAGTGTCCGGTGGGCCCGATGGCGCGCCCTGGTATGACAAGGTGCCGTCCAAATTCGAGAGCTGGGACGCGGCGCGCTTCGCCAAGGCCGGCTTCCGTGCCGTGCCCAATTGCACGGTCAGGCGCTCGGCCTATATCGCCCCCGGCGCCGTGCTGATGCCCTGTTTCGTGAATGTTGGGGCATGGGTCGGCGAGAACACCATGATCGACACCTGGGCCACCGTTGGCTCCTGTGCGCAGGTGGGGGCTCATTGTCATATCTCCGGCGGCGTAGGGCTCGGCGGTGTGCTAGAGCCGCTCCAGGCTGAACCGGTGATCGTCGAGGATAATTGCTTCATCGGCGCGCGTAGCGAGGTCGTGGAGGGGGTAATCGTCGGCGAGGGGGCCGTTCTCGCAATGGGGACCTTTATCTCCGCCACCACCAAGATCGTGAATCGCGACACCGGTGAGGTGCATACGGGCCATGTGCCGCCCTACGCCGTCGTCGTGCCGGGCAGCTTGCCGGGCCGCCCACTGCCGGATGGCAGCCCCGGCCCCCACCTCTCCTGTGCTGTCATCGTCAAAACGGTAGATGCACAGACCCGCGCCAAGACGGCGATCAACGACCTCTTGCGCGACTGATGTCGGAAGGAACAGCCGGGGGTGCCCTCGAACTCGCCCGCGCCCTGATCCGCTGTCCGAGCGTCACGCCGGCCGACAAGGGCGCGCTGGACGTATTGGAGGCAGCCCTTCGGCCGCTCGGCTTCGCCTGCGAACGAATGCCATTCAGCACGCCCGGCACGCCGGATGTTGACAATCTCTACGCCCGGCGTGGCCACGAGGGGCCTCTATTCTGCTTCGCCGGGCACACCGATGTGGTCCCCGCAGGCGACCCCGCAGACTGGAGCGTCCCTCCCTTTTCGGCGACGGTCGCCGGCAGCCGACTTATCGGGCGCGGCGCGGCCGACATGAAGGGGGCGATCGCGGCCTTCGTCGAGGCCGTGGCGCGTCTTGGCCCCGTTACCGGCTCAATCGCGCTGCTCATCACCGGCGACGAGGAGGGTCCGGCAATCAATGGTACAAGGCCGATGCTGGAGCGGCTGGCGGCGCGCGGCGAACGCTTCGACGCCTGCGTGGTCGGGGAACCGACCAATCCCGCGCGCTTCGGCGAGATGATCAAGATCGGGCGACGCGGCTCCCTGAACGCACGCCTCGTCGTGGAAGGTGTGCAGGGTCACGCCGCCTATCCCGACTTCGCGGATAATCCTGTGCATCCATTGCTCGAAATGGCCCACAGCCTTGCCGCGACCCCGCTTGACGACGGCACGGCGAATTTCCAACCCTCATCGCTCCAGGTCACAAGCGTTGATGTCGGCAACTCGACCACCAACCTGATCCCTGCCCGCGCGGAGGCCCGCTTCAACATACGCTTCAACGATCTGCATACGGGCGCGCGCCTGGAAGAGCAGCTGCGCCGGATGCTCGACCGACAAGGACATGGCTACGAATTGCAAGTATCGGTTAGCGGCGAAGCTTTCCTCACGCCGCCGGGGCCGCTGGTGGACCTTGCAGCGGACGCGATGCGCGCTATCACGGGCGCAGTGCCGGAACTTTCGACATCAGGCGGCACGTCCGATGCACGGTTCATCAAGAACTATTGCCCTGTAGTCGAACTCGGCCTTGTGAGCGAAACCGCTCACCAAGTGGACGAATATCTAGAAATCGAAGACCTTGAGAGCCTGACGCGCGTCTATGAAAGGATGCTCGCAGGCTTTCTTCCCTGATACCCCCTGCTGTTCCCTCCGTCGGCTCTACACCCGTTCGAGAACAGCAGCGATGCCCTGGCCCACGCCGATGCACATGGTGCAGAGAGCGTAGCGCGCCTTGCGCTCCTGCAGCTCCTGCGTCGCAGCACCCGCCAGCCGTACGCCGCTCATGCCAAGCGGGTGGCCGAGCGCGATGGCGCCGCCATTGGGGTTCACATGCTCCGCATCATCGGGGAGACCGAGATCGCGCGTGACCGCCAGCGACTGGGCGGCGAATGCTTCGTTGAGCTCGATCACGTCGATGTCGCCGAGCGCGATGCCAAGCCGGTCCAGCAGCTTGCGTGTGGCCGGCGCCGGGCCTATACCCATGATCCTCGGCGGCACGCCTGCAGTCGCCATGCCGAGGACCCGCGCACGCGGCGTCAGTGCATGGCGCCGCACTGCGTCTTCGCTCGCGAGGATAAGCGCGCCGGCCCCGTCATTCACGCCCGAGGCGTTGCCCGCGGTCACCGTTCCGTCTCTGTGCAGCGCACGCAGCTTTGCAAGGCTCTCCGCCGTCGTCTCGGGGCGCGGATGCTCGTCCCTGTCGATGACAACTGGCTCGCCGCGCCGCTGCGGGATCGTGACCGCGATGATTTCCTTGGCGAGCCGCCCGTTTTCCTGGGCACGGACAGCGCGCTGCTGGCTGCGGGCCGCGAAGGCGTCCTGATCCTCACGGGAGATCTGCCGCTCCTCGGCGAGGTTCTCGGCCGTCTGCGGCATGGAGTCGGTGCCGAATTCCTCCTCCATCTGGCGATTCACGAAGCGCCAGCCGATGGAAGTATCGAACATCTGCACATCGCGACCCCAGGGGGCACTGGACTTGCTGACCACATAAGGCGCGCGCGACATGCTCTCCACTCCGCCCGCAACCATGAGCTCCGCCTCGCCAAGCCTGACGGCGCGCGCCGCCGAGCCGACCGCATCCAGCGATGAACCGCAAAGGCGGTTCACCGTGCTGCCCGGCACGGATTGCGGCAGGCCGGCTAGCAACACCGCCATGCGCGCAACATTACGGTTGTCCTCGCCGGCCTGATTGGCGCAGCCGAAGATCACATCGTCGATCGCCTCTGGATCGAGGCCAGGATTGCGCTCCATCAACGCCTTGAGCGGCAGCGCAGCGAGGTCATCCGCCCGCACGGTGGCGAGCGCTCCAGAATGGCGCCCGACGGGCGTGCGGACGGCGTCACAGATATAGGCGTCGCGCATAAAACAGGTCCTCGTTGTTTGCGTTATCCGGTCGTCGTGATAGCGCGGAAGTCTTCCCTCAACACGCGCGTGATGTTACCAGGCGTGAAGCGATAGTTGTCGATCTCAGCGACTGGCGTCAGCTCAGCAGCCGTACCAGTCACGAAAACCTCTGTCGTATCGGCGAAATCCTCCGGCAGAATCGAACGCTCGACCACCGTGATCTGGCGCTTTTCGGCAAGCCCGATCACGGCCTGGCGGGTGATACCGTTCAGGAACGATTCCGGCGTCGGGGTATGCAATTTGCCATCCTGCACCAAGAATATGTTCGCCCCGGACCCTTCCGCAACGAAGCCGCGGGAATCCAGCATCAGAGCATCGTGATAGCCCTCGGCCTCAACCTCGTGCTTGTTGAGCGTGCAGATCATGTAGAGGCCTGTCGCCTTGGCGTGTACAGGCGCACATTCCGGTCCCGGACGGCGGTAACGCCCGGTCTTCATGCGGATGCCGGTCATGGCCGAGCCGTCGCCGAAATAGTCGCCCCAGTACCAAGCGGCGATCGCGACATGGATCCGGGACTGCTGCGCGGATACGCCCATCATCTCGGCGCCGCGCCACGCCACTGGCCTGAGATAGGCGTCTTTCAACCCGTTCGCCCGCAGCACCTCCTGCTTGGCATCTTCCAACGCGTCCACCGAATAGGGTATGGCGAAGCCCATCAGCCGGGCGGACTCATGCAGGCGCTCCGAATGGGCGCGCGACCGGAATATATGCCCACCATAGACACGCTCGCCTTCAAAGACTGTGCTGGCATAGTGCAGGCCATGACTTAGGACATGCAGCCGGGCATCCCGCCAAGGAATCAGTGCACCGTCCAGCCAGATGAAGCCGTCGCGGTCGTCATAGGGGAGCAAGTCCACCGTCATCGCGCATTTCTCCTCTGTGTTCGGGCACGGTATGATGCCGAAACGCAGCTTTGCAGCTTATGACGGATTTCCGCCGATGCGTGAAGCGATTTCGCCTGGTCCTTCACAGGATCTTCCTCATATCCTGCTCGTCGACGACGACGAGCGGCTGCGGGCGCTCCTGAAGCGCTACCTTTCCGGGTCGGGCTTCCGGGTGACGGCGATGGAGGAGGCCGAGGCGGCCCGGCGCGCCATCGCCGGTGTCGCCTTTGACCTCGTGGTGCTGGACATCATGCTGCCGGGAGAGTCCGGCCTCGAACTCAGCGCGGCACTGACAAAGACTGGGAACACGACTCCGATCCTGCTGCTTACGGCGATGGACGAACCGGAGGATCGCGTGCGTGGCCTCGAAGCGGGCGCGGAAGACTATATGGTCAAGCCATTCGAGCCGCGTGAGCTGGTGCTGCGCATCCGTACGATCCTGCGCCGTCGGGAAACCACGCGCCGCGAGACGCTGCGCTTCGGCCCGCTCACCTGGACCGCCGGGCGCGAAACCCTGGAGCACGACGATGGAAGTGTCCGCTCTCTCGCCCCGGCAGAGGCTCTGTTGCTGGACGCTCTCTCGCTCAGAGGCGGCGGCACGGTCTCGCGCGAGGAGCTGGCTGTCATGAGCATCGGTTCCGGGCGGGCCGTCGATGTGCAGGTTGCGCGGCTGCGGCGGAAGCTGGAGCCGGACCCCAAGCACCCCCGCTATCTGGTGACGGTGTGGGGACGCGGCTACGCATTGCGGCCCGACTGATGACTGCACACCTCGCCCGCTTCCTGCCGCGCACCTTATTTACGCGCTCCCTGCTCATCATCGTGATGCCACTGATATTGTTGCAGGTCGTCTCTACATGGATCTTCTACGAGCGGCACTGGTATATCATTATGAAACGCTTGGCGGCGGGCGTAGCGGGCGAAATCGGTCTAGTTATCGACGCGATGGACCGGTTCCCCGGTGCTGAGGCACAGGGGGTCCTTCTGGTGCTGCTCGCCGACCGCACCGATCTTCGTGCAACCATCGCGCCCGGTGCCATCCTTCCGAACCGCCCGCAGCCGGAACCGACAGGCGGTCTGGACAAATTGTTGGCGCGGGAGCTGGCCAATCGCGTGCGCCGGCCGTTCCAGTTCGACACTAAGGCTTATGAGGACGAGATTCTTATCAGGGTGCAACTCAGAGATAGCGTGTTGAATGTCATCGCCCCACGAAGGCGTTTGTTCAGTTCGACCACGACCTTCTGGGCGCTCTGGATGGTCGGAACTTCGATGATCCTATTCGCCGTCGCCGGACTGTTCATGCGCAACCAGATCCGCCCGATCAGGCGGCTCGCGGAGGCAGCCGACGCCTATGGAAAGGGGCGCGAGGCGGGAGACCCGAAGCCTGGGGGGGCGGCGGAGGTGCGCCGCGCAACCGTCGCGTTCCGCCGTATGCGCGACCGCATTCAGCGCCAGATCGCCCAGCGCACGGAGATGCTGGCCGGCGTCTCCCACGACCTGCGCACGCCGCTCGCACGCATGAGAGTAGCGCTGGCGCTTCTGCCGGAAGACGACGACGCGCGTGGATTGCAGGCCGATATCGCTGAAATGGAGGCGATGCTGGAGGGCTATCTGGCATTCGCCCGCGGGGAAGGGGGCGAACCAGCTGTGGAAACAGACCTTGGAGAGTTGATCGAAGATGTCGTGACTGGCGCGCGGCGGGCCGGCGGCTCCATCGATCTGCGCATTGCAAGTGCACCGAAAATCCCGGTGCAGGCCACCGCCATCAGGCGTTGCCTCGTCAATCTCATCGATAATGCCATGCGCTACGGCAACCAGGTGTGGATCGCCTGCCGCCAACGAGGTGAGTGGTTCGAGATCGGGATTGACGACGATGGCCCAGGCGTTCCAACGGCAGACCGGGAAAAGGTGTTCCGTCCCTTCTACCGCCGGGACCGGACACAGCCGGGCAAACCAGGCGGTGTCGGCCTCGGCCTTTCCATCGCGCGCGATGTAATCCAGAGCCACGGTGGCGACATCCTTCTCGGCAATTCGCCTGAAGGCGGTCTTGGCGTCCGCGTGCGTCTTCCGTTATGACCGCGGCCAGCCTTGAGGGGGCAAACAGCATGATGCACGCCTTCCCGCCTCCACCAGAGGGACAAGTCACGCTCGCAAACTGGCGCACCGCGCCCTTCAGCCACTGGGGCTTTAGCCATGTACGGGAACTGATTCCCTCGGCGGAGATCAAGAACGATCCCCGTTCGGTACGTCCCCTGCCCGAAGCGCCGACGGCCCTGCCGAGCCTCGACAGGATAGCGGAACCCTGCAACGCCTTGCTGGTTTTACATCGCGGCCGCATCGTGGCCGAGCGCTATGCGGACGGTATGGCCGCCGGAACACCGCATATCCTGATGTCGGTATCGAAGTCGATGCTGGGGTTGCTGGCCGGTATTCTGGCGGAGTCAGGATGCCTCGATACCGGGGCGCCGGTCACCGAGCATGTGCCCGAGGTCAGCAATACTGCCTATCGTAGGGCAACAGTCCGCCAATTGCTCGACATGCGTGCCGGTATCCTTTTCGACGAGGACTATATGGCTGGCGACGGACCGATCGTAGACTATCGCCGTGCCACAGGGTGGAACCCGCTGGAACCGGGCGAACCGCCTTCGGACCTGCGCTCCTTCCTCGCGCAGCTTGCCGGAGCGGATGGATCGCACGGGCAACGCTTCCACTATGTCTCGCCGAATACCGACCTTCTCGCCTGGGTCATCGAGCGGGCGGCGGGTGAGCGCTATGCGGACCTGATGGGGCGCTTGCTCTGGGCCCCGGCCGGGGCCGGGTGGCCGGCCTATATCACCGTGGATCGTCTGGGCGCGCCGCGCGCAGCTGGTGGCATGTGCGTTACCGCCCGTGATCTTGCCCGCATCGGCCAGTTGATCGTCGAGAACGGTCGCCGAGACGGGCGACAGGTGCTGCCGGAGCGCTGGATCGACGACATCGAGAGCAATGGCGACCCAGAGGCCTGGGAAGCGGGCGAATTCTCCTCGTTCTTTCCGGGCAGACGGATGCACTATCGCTCGCAATGCTACGTGCTGCGCGATAAAAATCCGCTGATCTTCGGCATCGGCATCCACGGTCAGAACCTCTATGTGGACCGCTATGCAGAAGTGGTGATGGTCCGTCTGTGCTCCCGTCCCCTGCCGATCGAGCCCGAGCTCATATCGCGCGGGCTCGAAGACGCACTCGCTGTCCGTGATTTTCTGGCCGCTGCCTGAAGCGGGCCGCCTTCACTCAGCCACCGCCCAGATGCGGAGCGGGATCGACGGCTCGCCCCTGCCGCCTTAATTCGAAGTGGAGTTGCGGGGTCGTCACCCGGCCGCTGCTGCCGACCAGCGCAATCCTCTGACCACGTTGGATCTCGTCGCCCCGCGTGACCAGCAGGCGCTCATTATGGGCATATGCAGAGACCCAACCGCCCCTGTGCCTGATGAGCAGCAGGTTGCCATAGCCCGGAAGCTCATTACCGGCATAGGCAACCCGCCCCGCCTCTGCCGAGTGGACGGCCGCACCGCGCGGTGCGGCTATGTTGATTCCGTCATTGTGCAGGCCGTCCGTCTGCGGCCCGAAACCCGAGACAACCCGGCCCTCTACGGGGCGCAAGAACCGTCCGGCGCGCGCCGGCAACGGCTTCAAGGCTGTCTGGACCGGCGCGGTGGGCGGCTTAGCGACGGTACGCGGCGCAGGCTTCTCTGTCGGCGTCAGGGCTGGTGTGGACTTCCTTGCCGGCGCCTGACCGGGCGAAGAGGTTGCCTTCGCTGTCTTGCGCAGCGCTGGAGCCGGCGCACGCCGGGGCACTGGCACAGCGCCCGAACCGCGCGGACGTGGCGCTTCCGCCCGCGCCACAGGCGCAGGACTTGGAATCGGTGGCGTGCCGGCGGTGGGTTTCCCACCGGGCCGTGCGTCCGCAACCTCCGGCGGCGGCGGTTCCGTCCGACCAGTAATGCGAAGTGTCGTTCCACTGTAGATCGTGTAGGGTACCTTCAGGCCGTTGGCACGCACCAGTGCCGCCATCGGCACGCCGTAGTTGTAGGCAATCGACGAGAGCGTATCGCCGGCTTTCACGACATGCTGACGCGTCGCGGGCAGGATGAGCTTCTGCCCTTCCCGCAAATGATAAGGCGCTCTCAACCCGTTGCTCTCGATGATGTCGCGCATCGGAATGCCGTAACGCCTCGAGATCAGATAGACGCTGTCACCCTTCCGCACCCGAACCCGTCTGTCCGCCGGCACGGCCTGCAGCGGAGCGGAAGCTGTTAGCCGCTCCCTCGTCCCGCCGGCGAGGTCTGCCACTTCGACCCAGCCGCAGGCAGAAAGCAGCAGTGTGGCAAGCAGGACACATGCCCGCATCACGGCGCCACCTCCTGCGGATCCGGTTCGTCATAGGCACCGACTAGCGGCACAAACGAGGTCTCACGCAACGTCTCTACCTCGACACCGCTATCCGTCCGGGTCAGGCAGACCAGCCGCTGCACGCCGTCATGTTCGCGGATAGGAACCAGCATCCGGCCACCCTCGGCAAGCTGGTCAACAAGCACACTCGATACATCATCCGCTGCCGCCGTGACCAGGATGCGGTCGAACAGACCCGCTCGGGGCCAGCCGCGCACACCGTCGCCGCAACGCGTCGTGATATTGGTGAGCCTCAGCCGCTGGAACCGGGCCTCGGCCTCCGAAAGCAGCGGCCGGTGTCGTTCGATCGTGTACACTCGCCGGCAAAGCCAGGTCAGAACAGCTGCCTGATAGCCGGACCCGGTGCCGATCTCCAGCACCCGCATACGCAGTCCCGGCGCCAGCATAGCGGTCATGAAAGCGACGACGCTCGGACGGCTGATGGTCTGCCCGCTGCCGATCGGCAGGGCCGTGTCCTCATAGGCCCGATCCCGAAATACCGCCGGCACGAAGGCGTCGCGCGGCGTGCGTTCGACTGCGGCGAGCACCTTCTCGTCGATAACGCCTGACCGACGTAGCATCATCAATAACCGCGCGCGCGTGGCGCCCGGAGTCGGGGGCACCTCCACTCCCCCTCGCGGCGCGGCGCCTCGGCGTTTCCTATTCAAGGCGCTGGCATCCTCCCATATAGGGCCGGATCGCCGACGGCAACGCAATCGATCCGTCCGACTGCTGACCGTTCTCCAGCAATGCGACCAGGGTGCGCCCGACGGCAAGGCCGGAGCCGTTCAGCGTATGCACGAAATACGTTGCCTTGCTTCCTGATGGCCGGAAGCGTGCATTCATCCGCCGCGCCTGATAGTCGCCGCAATTGGAGCAGCTCGATATTTCGCGATAAGCGTCCTGACCCGGCAACCACACTTCAAGGTCATAGGTCTTACGCGCGACCGCACCTAGATCGCCCGTGCACAGCAGCATACGGCGATAGGGAAGCTCCAGGCGTTGGAGAATCGTTTCCGCCGCCTGCGTCATCCGCTCATGCTCTTCAGTCGACGCCTCAGGATGGGTCACAGAAACCAGCTCGACCTTCTGGAATTGATGCTGGCGGATCATGCCGCGCGTATCACGCCCGGCTGAACCGGCTTCAGAACGATAGCACGGGGTGAAGGCGGTGAAGCGCAACGGCAATTCCTCCTCCGCCAGAATGCGGCCTGCCGCAAGATTGGTAAGTGGTACTTCCGCTGTCGGGATCAGCCAATGGCCGGTATTCGTCCCAAACAGGTCCTGTTCGAATTTTGGCAGTTGGCCGGTGCCGAACAGCGCTCGGCCGCGCACCAGTGTCGGCGGCGACACCTCTTCATAGCCGAATTCCTCTGTATGCGTGTCTAGCATGAATTGCGCCAGCGCCCGCTCAAGACGCGCCAAAGCCCCACGCAGAACCACGAACCGGGCCCCGGACAGGATCGCCGCGCGTTCAAAATCCATCAGGCCGAGCGCCTCGCCCAACTCGACATGGTCCTTCGGCGCAAAGCCGAATCTCGGTGGGGTGCCAGTCTGGCCGAGCTCCACATTATCCGCCTCGCCTGCGCCGTCCGGCACATCCTCGTCTGGCGGATTCGGCAGGCCCTCAAGAAGCGCATCCAGCGCCGCCGCCGCCTTGCGTTCGGCTTCCTCGGCGGCACGCTCTTCATCCTTGAGACGCGAGACTTCCGCGATCAGATCATCGGCCGACCCGCCAGTCGCCTTGGCCTTTCCGATCTCACGCGAGAGCGCATTGCGGTGCTGGCGACATTCCTGGAAGCGAGTTTGACAGGCGCGCCGCTCGGCATCAAGCGCACCCAACTGAGCCGCGGCGGGTGCCTCGCCCCGACGCACCAGGGCGCGGTCGAGTGCTTCCGGGCTCTCCCTGATCCATCTGAGGTCCAGCATCCTTCTGCCTTCCGCGCCTCGGCCTTTGCGCGCCTTATAGAACCGGTCGGGCCCGCGCTCCAGCGCTACCAACCGTCAACCAGGGCGCCTCCAAAGGTCGATCAGACCGCCATCCACGGCCAGGGTCTGGGCCGTGAGGCGCTTTCGCGCGACATGAGGAACAGGGGCGCATAGGCAGTCTCCCAACCCGTGCCGTGGCGGCCGAAGGGGTAGCGGTTCCACATTCCTCGCGGGGCGCCGGCAACATGCGCGCCCTCGCGCGCGTGGAGCAGAGCTGCGGCCATTGCCAACCGGCGGGTCTAGGTCCTCAATCTCGCACTGTCCGCCACCGACAACCAGAATTCACCGTCCGGCAAGCTGCCCGCGTCCCGGGGCACGACCGGCCAACTCGTCGAAGAACGAGCGGCATGCCTCGCTTGTCACGGAGTCTCGGCCCGATTCAGCTTCAAGCGTAGCGTGACGACATTGATTTCGTCCTGCCGCTCATAGGAAAAATCATCCATCGACTCGCGCACGAGCAGGACGCCCAGCCCACCAACGGGCCTATCCTCGATTTGTAGGGTCGTATCGGCCTCAGGCGTTTCGGCAAACGGATCGAAAGGCCGGCCATTATCCCGGATTATCGCAACAACGGAACTATCCCTGACCGCCAGCGCCACAGAAAGGGATGCATCCTCGAGTGTGTCGAAACCGTAAGAAATTGCATTGGTAATCAATTCGTCGAAACAAAGGTTAAGCTTGAACACCGCGCCGGGCGGCACGTCGTTCGCCTCACCGAAATCCTCCACAACCTCCGCCAGACGGCTCAACTCGTCGAGATCGGCTGCGAGGGGTACTTCAACCGGTTCTTTCATACTGCTTATGCTACCGGAAAACCGCCGCTACCGCCATAGGAGTAGACATGGGCTACGGCATCCGGTCCAAAAGTTCGTTCATGCGTTCCAGCAGTTCTTCATAGGTGGCGGCGGCAACATCGCGGGGCAGATAGTGGATTTCCTCGCCAAGCCGGGCCATCAGCTTGACGACGGACTTGTCGGCCAGAATCCGGCCTACACCACCGGAGATGCGTTCCACGACTTCATCCGGTGTATCCGGGTGAACGCCCACCCAGCGCGGTACTCCGATGCCCACCGCCCCGAGCGCGCCGATCCACGGTACATCGCCAATCCTCTCCTTGATCGCCGGCGTGTTGTCGCGCGCACCGAGATTGATGACGGGAGACGCCCGCCCGGCCAGCGAGAAAACGGTCGAAGTGCTGACGGCTGCCAGATCGATCTCGCCAGCAAGCAGGGCTAACACGGCTTCGCCCGTGCCGGAATAGCTGTGCAGGGAGGCGGAGACGCCCAGCCGGTCGAGACCGGTCGCAGCAGCAAGCAGCATCGCGGGTGTGCCCCCGATTCGTGCCGGGGCTCCCGAAGGCGAACGGGCCGCAAACTCGTCCCAGTCATCAAAACCAGAGCCTGACAAGGCGACCAGATGTGTCTTGATCGACGAGATGAACGCCGCGATTTTCACATCGTCCGGACGGAAGCCCATGTCCGGATCCCTGAGCGCCGCGACACTGGGCGTCATACTACCTTGCAGGATGGTGTAGCCGTCGGCCGGGCGACCCAGCATGTAACGCCAACCGAGCCGGCCCTCTTCGCCGCCCCGGTTGCGCACATGCCATGCCTGGCCGAACGCATCAATCGCCGCCGAGGACATAATCCGCGCCCAACGGTCAGACCCGCCGCCCGGCCCGAAGGGAACCACCCATTCCACTGTGCGGTTCGGATAAGTATCGTCGGACTGCACCGGCCCTGGTAGCGCCGCCGCCAAGATAGCGACGAGACAAAGCAGAAGGCCTTTGAGGAGCACGCGCATCTCCGCCGGAAGCCGTGTCCTAATAGCACGAATTGTCGCAGCCCGGCAAGCCAATGACGGCTTCGATGCGTCCTCTCAAACCGCCCTGCCAAAACCGGCCGCGCCGAGCGCTTCGTCCAGCGCCGTCCCGGATGCGGCATCCAGAACCGTCAGCGGCGGCCGGAGTGCCAGCCACTCCTCATCGCCATCATCGCGGGCCAGGATCGCCTTGAGTGCCGGGATGAGGGGCTGTGATTGGATGGCAAGGCGCCAGGCGGAAAGTTGCTCCTGAAGGGTGCTGGCGTCTTCGCCCGTCCTCGCCGCTGCCAGCACTTCGGCGCAGAGGCTGATCGTGACATTCGCCGTAGCAGAGATACAGCCGGCACCACCCGCCTCCAGCACCGGCAGCAGGAACTGCTCCGAGCCGGCAAACACGTCGAAACCGGGGAAACGCCGACACATCGCCAGCATATTGTCGAGGTCCCCGGAACTGTCCTTGATGCCGGCGATCGCGCCGGGATAGGCCGCGAGCAACCCTTCGATTAGGCCATGCGAAATCGGCACGCCGGAATTATAGGGGAAATTGTAAAAATAGAGACGCAATCGGGCGTCTCCGACACGCTGGATGACCTCCTCGTAAGCAGCGTGCAACCCTGCATCCGACACGCCTTTGTAGTAGAAAGGCGGCAGCATCACGACGCCTGCAGCACCAATCTCGAGCGCCTTCCGCGTCAGGATCACGGTATCGGCGATCGAGCAGGTTCCGGTGCCGGGCAGCAGAGTTTCGCCCGGGATATCCGAGTCACCGAGCGCGTCCATGAGGCGCAATTTCTCGTCGACGCCGAGCGAATTCGCTTCACCGGTCGTACCGAGCACCGCCAGCAGGTCGGCGCCTCGGTCGAGCATCCGGCGGCAATGCACCACGAACCGGTCGACATCGGGCTCGAGTCCTGCGGTCATCGGCGTCAGAGTTGCGACTGCAACGCCCCGCGGCCGGTCCACGCACAACATGTCGTTCATCGGCTACCGCCTTCCCGGCTTCGGGCAGCGCAAATAAAGTCAGCGATATCCGGCAGAATTTCGCTCCGCCAGCGCCGCCCGTTGAATATGCCATAATGGCCAACCCCTGCCTGCAAACGATGGCGGCGCCGCGCCGCCGGCACATTCGGGCAGACCCGGTGGGCTGCCTCTGTCTGTCCGACGCCCGAAATATCGTCGCGTTCCCCCTCGACGGTCATCAGCGCGGTATTGCGTATCGCTGCCGTATCCACAGGAGTGCCGCGATGCTTGAACAGGCCACGCGGCAGGTGGTGTTCCTGGAAAACCCGTTCCACCGTTTCCAAGAAGTATTCCGCCGGCATGTCCATGACGGCCAGATATTCGTCGTAAAACCGGCGATGGGCCTTGGCGCTCTCACCGTCTCCGGCCACAAGATGCTCGAACATGCGCAGATGAGCGCCCACATGCCGATCGAGATTCATGCCCATGAAGCCAGAGAGCTGCATAAACCCCGGATAGACCCGCCGGCCGAGGCCTGGATAGGGGGGCGGCACGGTCTGAATCAGCATCTGCTCGAACCAGCGCCGACTATGTGACTTGGCGAACTCGTTCACCTTGGTGACGCCGACGCGGGTATCGACCGGTCCGCCCATCAGCACGAGCGAACGCGGACCCGCCTCCCCGGAGGCGGCAAGCAGCGCTGTCGCGGCGAGCGCCGGCACCGAGGGCTGGCAGACGGCGACGAGATGCGCCTCCGGCCCTAAATATTCGAGGAACGCTAGCAACGTGTCGATATAGTCGTCGAGCGTGAACGGGCCGCGGTTCGCCGGCACCTGCCGGGCGTCCTGCCAGTCGGTGATATAGACATCGTGCTCCGCGAGCAGCCCGCGCACCGTGTCCCGCAGCAGGGTGGCGAAATGGCCAGAAAGTGGCGCCACGACCAGCACGACCGGGTCTCCGGTCCGGCCTTCACGCCTAAAATGCAGCAGGTCGCAGAAGGGCTGCGAGACCGCAATTTCCTCCCGTACGGCCAGTGTCCGGGCTCCGCTCCGTACATCGCGGATGCCGAATTCCGGCTTGCCATGCTTACGGCTCGCACGCTCGAACAACTCGCAGGCGGCCCCGACAGCACGGCCAGCAGGGTGCCAGAACATCGGGTGGAACGGATGGGACGCCGCCTGCCGCCCGGCCTCGGCCATCATGCGGGCGGGCGCCCAGGCAATGCGCTGCATCTCGTGAAGCGCGTAGAGCATGATGGCCTTTCCTCATCCTCGCACGGACAGGATATGCCCGTGATCCGTCGGCCGAGCCGGTTTTCGGGATTGCGCACCGGACGCGGGTAGGGTTTGCATATATTATGGCCGTTACCATAAGTCCCTTCGCGCTCATCGGCAATCTCGCGTTCCGGCGTGTCTGGGTATCCGGCGCGCTCTCTAATGTGAATCGCTGGCTGGAGATTCTCGCGGTCGGCGTCTGGGTGTACGACCGCTCCGGCTCCGCTTTCGATGTGACGCTGATGTTCATGCTGCGGATGCTGCCGCTGATGCTGTTCGGCGCACTGGCGGGCTCTCTCGCGGAGCGGTTTGATCGCCGGGCCCTGGTGATGGCGGGGCTATGCACACTGACGGCAAGTTCGACGGCACTCGGGCTCCTCGCTGCGTTTGGCGATCTGATGCTCTGGCATGTCGCTGCGGGCGCGTTTCTCAATGGCATGGTCTGGGCCTGCGAAATGCCGCTTCGGCGCACCATGCTGGGCGATCTAGCCGGCGACGGGCGGGTCGCTCAGGCGATGGGGTTCGACACCGCCACCAACAATGCCACCCGGATGCTCGGCCCGGTCGTGGGCGGTGGGCTGCTGGAGGGCATCGGCATTTCCGGCGCTTTCTTCGCCGGCGCGATCCTCAACCTTCTCTCGCTCCTGCTCATGGTGCGCGTGCATATTGAAAGCGGCCGGGCAGGCGCCGCGTCCGCGGGGGTGTTCACAATCCTTCGCGACGGGTTTCGCTACATCCGCGCCAACCGTCCGCTGGTGGCGACCTTAGTCGTCACCGTCATCTACAATATCTGGGGATTCCCGATGACATCGATGGTGCCGGTGATCGGGAAGGAAGAGCTCGGCCTTTCGGCTTTTCCGGTCGGCGTGTTGCAGAGCGCAGAGGGGCTGGGAGCCCTGCTCGGCGCGCTTGGCATTGCCTGGTTCGGGCGCGCGGCGCGGTTCCGGCGCATCTATGTTGTCGGCGTAGCAGTCTATATGGCGTCTGCCATCGTGTTCGCAGCCTCGCCCTGGTTCCTGCTTTCTGGCACAATTCTGGTTGCAGCCGGCATCGGAGGCGCTTGCTTCTCGACCATGCAATCGACCCTGACCTTCCTCGGTGCGAGTCCGGAAATGCGTAACCGCGCCATGGGCGTCCTGACCATCTGCATCGGCACGGGCCCCATTGGTTTCCTGCATCTCGGCCTGCTCGCAGAATGGCTGGGTGCCCACACGGCGGTCATCGTCATCGCCATCGAGGGGCTGGTCATGCTGGCGCTGGCGCTCCTTCTCTGGCCCGAGGCGAGGCAATGACGGGACTGCGGATTGCCGGCGCGGCGATGCTGTGCCTGTTCAGCTTTGTTTCAGGGGCCACTGAAAGGCTCACCGGCCTGCCCCTGCCACGCTATGCCGCGGTCCGTGCTACAGAAGCCAATCTCCGCGTTGGACCGAGCACGAACTATCCCGTGCTCTGGCGGTATGAAGAACGCGGCCTGCCGGTGCGCATCATCAAGGAACATTTCGACTGGCGGAAGATTGAGGACCCGGGGGGCGACACAGGCTGGATGAGCGCGCATTTGCTGGCTGACTGGCCCCGCGCCATCGTGACCGGTGCGGCGCGTATTCTCAGGCGCGCGCCGGACGCCGGTGCGCGCGGCGTCGCCGTGCTGGAGCCGAGGGTAGTGGTCTCGGTGCTAGAACGCCGCGACGGCTGGTGCAAGATCTCAGCACAAGGCCATAAGGGCTGGCTGAAGACCGATGAGGTCTGGGGCGCCTGCGAGGGGCCCTGACGAGCAGCCGCCGGAGTCACAGGGGAAGACAGACGAAACCATGAACGAAAACCGCCCCATGCAGCACGCGACGTCACCAGCGGCAGGGGTCTGCCTGTCGGTCATGCCGAGCGCGCCCGCCCGGGACTTCGCTACATCCGACCCCACAGGCCTGACCATATGCTCCGCCGCACCGGTACGCACCGGTACACACCGCAGCCCGCTTGCCGCACAGGAGGCCCTCCGCCTATGACCATCTCGATTCGCCTCGCGCCCGAAGACAATGTGGTCGTCGCGCGCATCGACATCGCCGCTGGTACAGCACTGCCCCCGGAGGGGGTAACGGTGCTCGACGCCGTGCCCGCCGGCCACAAGATCGCCACTTGCCCGATTGCCGCAGGCGAACCTATCCGAAAATACGGCCAGATCATCGGCTTTGCGAGCGAGCTGGTTGAGGCTGGCGCGCATGTCCATGTCCATAATTGCGTGATGGGTGATTTCAAACGCGACTACGCCATCGGACAGGACATGAAGGCAGTCGCGTTCGTGCCCGAGGATGAGCGGGCAAGCTTCCAAGGTTATCTGCGGCCCAGCGGCCGGGTCGGTACACGGAACTATATCGGCGTGCTGACCAGCGTGAACTGCTCGGCGACAGCGGCGCGTTTCATCGCCGAAGCGGTCGAGGAACGGATGCTAGCGGACTACCCGCATGTAGATGGCGTCGTCGCGCTCGTCCATTCTACCGGCTGCGGCATGGCGGGAGCAGGTGATGGCTATGACAACCTCCAGCGTGTGCTCTGGGGCCATGCGCGCCACCCCAATTTCGCCGGCATCCTACTGGTCGGGCTTGGCTGCGAGGTGAACCAGATAGACTTCCTGCTTGACGCTTACGGCCTTGAGCGTGGGCCGTTCCTCAGCACCATGAATATCCAGGAGACCGGCGGGCTACGGCGCACAGTAGAGCGCGGCCGCGACCTCATCCGCGAGATGCTGCCGGAAGCCGACCGTGCGAGGCGCCAGCCCATCGCGGCATCCGAACTCATCGTCGCGCTGCAATGCGGCGGTTCGGACGGCTATTCCGGCATTACCGCGAATCCGGCGCTCGGCGCTGCCGTCGACAATTTGGTCTGTCATGGCGGCACCGGCGTGCTGGCGGAAACGCCCGAAATCTACGGCGCGGAACATCTGCTGACCCGCCGGGCCGTGGACGAGCGCACCGGCCAGAAGCTCATCGAACGCATCCGCTGGTGGGAGGATTACACGGCGCGCAATGGTGGAGAGATGAACAATAACCCTTCGCCTGGCAACAAGGCGGGCGGACTCACGACGATCTTGGAGAAGTCGCTCGGCGCGGCGGCTAAGGGCGGAACCACCAATCTTGCCGGCGTTTACCATTATGGCGAGCCTATTGACCGCAAGGGTTTCGTGTTCATGGACAGCCCCGGCTACGACCCCTGCTCTATCACTGGCCAGGTAGCATCGGGGGCGAACCTGGTCTGCTTCACCACCGGACGCGGATCGGTCTACGGCAACAAGCCGGTGCCCTCGATCAAGCTCGCCACCAATACAGAGATGTACCACCGCCTCGAAGAGGACATGGATATCAATTGCGGCGTGATTACCGACGGTACGGCTAGTGTGGCGGAAGTCGGACGCGAGATTTTCGGCAAGTTCCTCTCCGTCGCCTCTGGCGAAGCCACCAAATCTGAAGCTCAGGGCCTCGGCGCAGCAGAATTCATCCCCTGGCAGGTCGGCGCGGTGATGTGAGAGACCGTTTGAGAATGAGGTTGCGCTGCGCTGTGGCTTGTGATTCACGCTGTTCATGTTTTTTATCAACATTTCTTATCGGGATGATAAGTTAGAAAAGTTTCATATGATCTGAACCTCTTGCAGAATTGCCCTGCTGATTGAGAGCGGCTGAGATTTTGACATCGCTCGGTCTGCTGAGGGGCGTATTTCGGTAGCAACGGGACTTGGCGTTGTCTGCGAGGGGTCTTTGGCGCGTTTGAAGGCGGGCGTTTTGTTGCCGTGCCCGTTGGGAAGCACAGCGTGGGATCGGTTGATTTGGTTGGCCAGCGCTATGAGCCAGCGAGCCCGATGATCTGGCGTAAGTGCGAGCAGACCGTCCGGTTGTCCGTTCTCGCCAACAATGGGCTGCCGGTGGGCGCCGACCAGACGGACGTTGAGCCCCGCTGCATCCGATATCCGCCGCGCCAGAGCCTCGTCGCCCGGCCCGTCGCCGAGCGTCACGACAACGCCGGTCTCCGACAGCAGGTCTTCCGGAAGGCGCGCCTCCGTCTCCGTCACGGGCCGCAGCGCCAGTCAGGGGTCCTTCGATTGCGTGAGAGACCGGAAGCCAGGCCGCTCCGGACCCACGACCGAACCCAGCCGGCTCTCGACAGCCGCCGCATCCCGCTCGACTTCATCCCCGCTGAATGACGTGCAGCCGGGCAGAGAGACCGCCAGCAAAAAGCGCATCGCAATGTGCCCGCCCTTCACGGCGAGATATCGCAGACGGATGTCCCGGCAACCGGCATCCCCCTTGCCTTCACTGGGCCGCCGTGCCGTCGTCCGAGGTGGATTGGCGCCGCCTGGTTCTGGCCCAGGCATCGATATCCTCGCGCAGATAGCGCACCCGTCCGCCGAAGCGCAGGAACACCGGCCCGTCGCCCGAGACCCGGTAGCGATCCAGCGTGCGCGTCGACAGCCCGAGATGGGCCGCCGCCTCGCGCGTGTTCAGATAGGTGATCGTCTCGTTCATGTGATTTTCCTTCCCCCGATAGCAGGAAACATTTCCTTCACCATGCGGGTCAGAGCCACCGTCTTCCGCGCCCAGGTCTCCATTGAGCAGGGGCGCGCCTGCGACTGCGGCACGCATCGCCGCACGCACTTCCTCCGAGGCTTGCACCACCATCCAGCCTCGTACCCGAGCGACCGTCTCCAGCTGGAACGAGTCTCCGCGACGCAAACGCCGGACGAAGCTGGGGTCTTTCAGCACCAGTTCGCCCAGCACGTAGCCCTTGGTACCGGTCGCTTCGAGGAACGCCTCCACCTCGCGCCGGAAGGCAGGACCCATGGGTTCCAGACCCATGAAGACAAGCAGACGATCGGCCGTCTTCAGACCGGGACGGCGCCCCCTGGCGAGCGATCTCACGAAGCTCGGGTCGCCCAGCGCCTCCATGCCGAAACGCCGCCTGGAGAGGCCGGTCTCTTCAAGAAAGCTGTCGAGAAGGAGGCGGAAGCTGTGATCGAGCGTTGCCATGAATAAGAACATAAAAGGAACATTTTGCGACTGGCAACAAGATCAGTTGGGCGTAATCCTACAAGGCAGCAGTCCCCCCTCTCGTCCGCTATTCCGTCACCGTGTGCCGGGCTATGCTCGGCCGTCATCGCAGCCGCGGCCGAAAGCGAACGCCAAGTGACCAACAACGACCTGAACTGGATCGCAAACTACATCTGGGGTATCGCAGACGACGTGCTGCGCGATCTGTATGTGCGCGGCAAGTATCGCGACGTGATCCTGCCGATGACGGTGCTGCGCCGGCTGGATGCAGTGCTTGAGGACGGCAAGCAGGCAGTGCTCGACATGAAGGTCGCTCTTGATGCGAACGGCGTGGTCGAACAGGACGTGGCATTGCGCCAGGCGGCGGGGCAGGCCTTCTACAATGCCTCGCCCTTTGCCTTGCGTGACCTGCGCGCCCGCTTCAATCCGCAGCAGCTCAGGGCGGACTTCGAAGCATGGCTGGACGGGTTTTCGCCCAATGTGCAGGACATCCTCGACAGCTTCGAGTTCCGCAACCAGATCCCGCGCCTCTCCAGAGCGGACGCGCTTGGCACGCTGATCGAGAAGCTCACCTCGCCGGAGATCAACCTCAGCCCCTACCCCGTCAAGAACACTGACGGCACGGTCCGCCATGCGGGCCTCGACAATCACGGCATGGGCACGATCTTCGAGGAGCTGGTCCGGCGCTTCAACGAGGAGAACAACGAGGAAGCGGGCGAACACTGGACGCCGCGCGACGCCGTGCGGCTGATGGCGAAGCTCGTGTTCCTGCCCATCGCTGACGACATCCAGTCCGGCACCTGGCTGCTCTATGACGGCGCCTGCGGCACGGGCGGCATGCTGACCGTGGCCGAGGAGACCCTGCAGGAGCTTGCCGCTGAACGCGGCAAGCAGGTCTCGACCCATCTCTTCGGCCAGGAGATCAACGCCGAGACCTACGCCATCTGCAAGGCAGACCTGCTGCTGAAGGGTGAAGGCGATGCCGCCGACAATATCGTGGGCGGGCCGGAGCATTCGACGCTCTCCAACGACGCCTTCCCGGCCCGCGAGTTCGATTTCATGCTGTCCAACCCGCCCTACGGCAAGAGCTGGAAGACGGACCTTGAGCGCATGGGCGGCAAGAAGGACATGCGCGATCCCCGCTTCATGATCGAACATGGCGGCGATCCGGAATTCTCCCTGGTCACCCGCGTGAGCGACGGCCAGATGCTGTTCCTCGCGAACAAGCTCTCCAAGATGAAGCAGCATACGCCGCTCGGCAGCCGCATCGCCGAGGTTCACAACGGCAGTTCCCTGTTCACCGGCGACGCCGGCCAGGGCGAGAGCAATATCCGGCGCTGGATTATCGAGAACGACTGGCTGGAGGCCATCGTCGCCCTGCCACTCAACATGTTCTACAACACCGGCATCGCGACCTATGTGTGGGTTCTGACCAACCGCAAGCCTCCGCATCGGCAAGGCAAGGTACAGCTGATCGACGCCACCGGCTGGCACCGGCCGCTGCGTAAAAATCTCGGCAAGAAGAACTGCGAACTCGGCGAGGACGACATCGCCCGCATCTGCGAGACCTTCCTCGCCTTCAAGGAGAGCGAGCAAAGCAAGATTTTCGACAACGCCGCCTTCGGCTACTGGAAGGTGACCGTCGAGCGGCCGCTTCGCATTGAGGGCATCGATCCGGGTCTTGCTTACAAGACGTCCGAGATCAAGCTGCTCAGGGAGCATGGAACACGGAGCGAGAATGCGCCGCCCGTTATCCGGCGGATTCACAGGCGGCGGCGGGGGGGGGGGGGGCGGCCCCCCCCCCCCCCCCGGGCCGGTGCGAGGGCGTGGGGGGCCGCCGGCCCACCCTGGGCGAAAACCACCCCCACAGCGACCTGCGCGCTCCCGA
>JAPORR010000138.1:0-322 GCA_026710105.1 Alphaproteobacteria bacterium | reverse complement strand
AGAGCGGTTCGAGATAAAGTTGTGCGGGGAGTTGAGAAAAGGGGGGGAGAAGGGGCCGCGGAAGTACAATGTGTTTCAAGGGGGGGGGGGGGGGGGGGGGGGCGAAACCCGACCCGCTGCGCGGCCTGTTCGAGGTCGTGGTGGACGGCCGGCCCACCGTGGTCGAATACGAGCCCGACACGGACCTGCGCGATACCGAACAGATCCCGCTCCAGGAGGATGGCGGCATCGAAGCCTTCCTGCGCCGCGAGGTCCTGCCCTATGCCGGCGACGCCTGGTATCGGGAGGATAGCGTGAAGATCGGCTACGAGATCAGCTTCAA
>JAPORR010000236.1 GCA_026710105.1 Alphaproteobacteria bacterium | reverse complement strand
TCTCTACTCCGTGATGCAGTTGCAGAGGACATGATGGCCTTGAGCGTCATGGACGAGACAGTTGGTATAATGAGCCTCGCGCCTCGCGCCTCGCGCCTCGCGCCTCGCGCCTCGCGCCTCGCGCCTCGCGCCTCGCGCCTCTTAAATGGCATGGTAGTCCGTCAGGGCCGTTAGGCCTTTCCGGTCGCCCTTCCCGGACCCCTTGTTTCGATACGGATTGCCGCGATAAGCGGTGTTCCTCCACTCTTTCGCGTTTCCGACCGGTAGCTGAGGTCGAGAACGGTTTACGCACGACATCTTGTCTGCCGTGTTCGACGGGCCGCTCACCGACGGCGGCATTCCCTCTGCGCGCGCACCCGAATCTTTCCGGCCCTGATTTCCTGTCGTCCTCTGGGAGCAGAACCGGAGTGGCGCGCGTCCGAAATGCATGGCCGATTCCCATTTCACCCCGGATGACGATACCAGGAGAAAACAGGTGTCTTGTACGTATCGCTTGACAGAGAAACTCGTGAAATCGTCATCGAGCATGGCCGCAATCGGCGAGCGGGGGATCGTTGGGATTTTTTACTCCACCCTGCAGTATTATTTGCCGAAATTTTCATGGGTGCTGTTGGCGCTGTTAGCTTTTACGTTTTCTTCAATAACAAATGCAGAAGCTCAACTGCAGGGATCAGCTGGCAATGTGCGTGTCAATATCGAATGGAGCGGAAACGTTGATCTGGATCTCTACGTAACAGACCCTTGTGGAAATACTTTTGGTTTCAATGAAAACACACGAGAGATTTGCAGAGATTTTGAAGGTAATTGGGATCACGATGATACAGGATTTGGCGATAGAACAGATAATCCCAACGCGGAGAATATTGTCTGGACAGACGGGGCACCGATAGGTCGCTATTCCGTGCATATCAATTACTTCGATGGGACCGATACAACGGATTATACAATCAGAATTTTCTACGGAAACCAGACAATGACATACTCGGGATCGATCGGTCCCGAGGACCAGGAGGCAGGCCGAAGACATATCGCCGATTTCGAGGCGGACGCTTCTGTCAACTTGTCAACGATCACGATAAGCCCTGACTCATCCACAATAGACGAGGATGGTGATGCAGTCTTCACATTGACGGCCAGTCCGCCTCCCTCGTCTCCTCTCGATGTGGTGGTGACCGTTGCCCAGACAGGCAATGTTGCGGCGAGCGGCGAGACCGGCGCGCGGACCGTGACCATAGACACTGACGGCAGTGGCACAATCACGGTCGGAACCGCTGGTGGCGGCGAGAACGGCGGCTCGATCACGGTCACCGTTGACGACGGCGAAGACTACACGGTCGCCTCGTCCTCATCCGCGGCCACTGTGACGGTCAGCGCCGCCGAGGTGCCGCTCCAGAATGAATTCACCTACCGGCTCTGTGCAAGGGATCATCAGAGGGAGGACGGCGATGACGTCAACATTTTTGTCAACCGGACGCTGGTGTTCGGCAACTACATTCTGAGGAACGAAGAACGCTGCGAGACAATCGTGCTTCAGCGCAGTCCGTCCCGGAATTCGATAAGGGTCCAGGCAATTTCCGTGGGCACCCCTGCCTTGACCGGCAATCCTCCCACACCGAATGTAAACACTGCCCAATTGCGCATCCGCCACGCTACGGAGGACACCGTACTGGAAGACGGCCTCTGGGAATTGGACGCCGGAGGTCAGCAACTCTGGGATGTGCATGCGATCTCGGAAAATCAGGTCACTTTGACCCCTGTCACGACGGGAACGGCACAAAGACAGGCGATTCAAGGCACCGTGGCTGGCGTAGCGGCGGCTACGGTGTCGAACGTGACTTCGAATATCGGCGCCCGGTTTTCGGCGCCGAGCGGGGGCGTGTCGGTGAGCCTTGCAGGAACGCCGCTCGTGTTCGGCGGCCCGAAGCATGGGAAGCGGGGCAAAGGGATCTCTTCCGCCCGCGGTTTCGATGCGCTCGGCGAGGAGGGCTGGCGGCATCGGACAATGACCGCCGATGACCTCCTGCGCAGCAGTTCCTTCGAGATCGCGCTAGGCGCGTCCGAGTCCGACAAGGAAGGCTCATCGGGCCTCGCCAACGCGATCACGATCTGGGGGCGGGGCGACCTGCAGTTCTTCGAGAGCGGCGGCGGGGCGAATGACGGTTATGACGGCGACCTGGTCGCCGGGTATCTGGGGGCGGACATCGCCATGGGGGACGGCTGGCTTGTGGGCGTGGCCGTGTCCCGGATTGCGGCAGAAGCCGACTATACGCTCGGCGGCAGCGCAGACGACGGGGGTGCGCTCGAGGTGGAGCTTACCAATATCCACCCCTATATCCGCGCAGCGCTGAATGACAGCAGCGAAGCCTGGGCCATTCTCGGCGCCGGCACGGGCGAGTTGACGGACACTGGCAAGGGAAGCACGCAAACGGAAGCGTCGAAGAGCGACATGACCATGCGCATGCTGTCCGCCGGCATGCGTCACCGGCTGGACACGGATATGGGCATCGACCTGGCGGTGCTGGGCGACGGCAGCTTCGCGACCGTGGAGACGGAGGACGGGACGGCGGATGTCGACGGCATTACGGCAGATGTCTGGCGCGCGCGGCTCGGCGTGGAGGCGTCACACACCTCCGTTTCCGAGGGCGGCTCGTCCTTCACCACCTTCCTGGAGGTTGCGGCCCGGCAGGACGGCGGTGACGGGGCGACGGGCACAGGTCTCGAGCTGTCTCCGGGCGTGGCCTTCAGCGACCCGGCTAGCGGCTTTTCGCTGGAGGCGCGCGGGCGGGCGCTGGCGGTCCATTCGGCGGACAACCACCGTGAATACGGCGCGAGCCTGACGGCGAGCGTGACGCCGGGCGCGAACGGGCGCGGACTGTCGCTCGCCATCTCTCCGGTCTGGGGGACGCCGGAGGACGCGCTCGGCGAGGCGGACAGGAGCCTGTTCTTCGGCGATGCCGGGGAGCGGCGTGTCGATAACGCTTTGTCGCTGAACTCGCGCCTGTACTACGGCTTTTCGGCCGGGCGGGGCGTTGTGGCGCCCTTTGCGGTGCTGTCGCTCCATGACGGCGACCGGCGCCGTTTGCGTATCGGCTCGCGCTACAGCCTCGGCTCCGCGTTGGATCTGGAGCTGTCGGGCAGCGCCGGTTCGTCTGGCGGTTCGGCCCAGAGCGTGCAGGTCAGCGGTCGGATCCGGTTCTGATGGGGACGGCGCTGCTCGCGGCGGACGCCGGCATTGAGTGACAACGAAGGGTTGAACGCAGAGGAGGAGAAGGAGTCGATGACTCGCGAAACAGTCCAAGAGGGCCGGGGGAGGCGTTCCGGGAAGAAGCCATTCGGCAAGAGCCTGTTGTTGCCGACCTGCGCCCTCGGCGCGCTGACGCTGCTTGGCGCCTGCGGAGGAGGGGGACAGGTCACGGAACGAGTGGTGGAAGTGCCGAAAGTCGTGGAACGGGTGGTCGAAGTCGAGAAGCCCCGCTGCGAGCTGCGCAGTTTCGATGGCGGTCGGAGCTTCAATGTGGAGGCCTGGGGGCTTCCCGACGCCAATTTCGATGTCGGCGAGCCGCTGCGCCTCCAGATGCGGGCAAGCGCGGCGGCGCATGTGAGCGTCTATTACGTCAGCAGTTCTTGCAAGGTGACGCGTCTGCTGAACAACCGCCCGGTGAAGGCAACGGAGATCGTCGATTTCCCCACACCGGAGAGCGGCCTCGTCATGACGGTGAAGCCACCGGCGGGCGACGAGGCGTTCTATTTCGTGGCGACGCGCGCGCCGGTTGACTTCCTGTCGGGCGGGACCGGCGGCGACATTCTGGGCCAAGGGGCCGGGGTCGCCAGCCTCGACATGAGTCCTGACCAGTTCTACCGGCGGCTGGACGACATGCGGGGCCGTATCAACCCGGATGACTGGAGCGCCAGGACCCTGCGCACGCGCGTTGTCGGCCACTGACGGAAGCGGACGAACACAGCAAGGAGGAGAAAGGACCATGAGAACAGCGATACGCAACACGGCGCTTGCCGCCGGTCTCGCGGCGTTCGCCGTCAGCCCGGCGGGCGCGGCCGACCCCTACAAGGATCTGAGCATCGAACAGCGGGAGATGGTCGTAGCCCTGCCGCCCCCGCCTGTGCCGGCGGCCACAGCCGGGTCGGGCGGCGCGCTGGCGCTGACGACGACGCTGGACCGGGCCGACGGCAGATACCGGCCGGGCGAAAGCGTGGCGCTGACCCTGGAGACCAACGAGGACGCTTATGTCTGGGTGTTCGACACCGGAACCAGCGGGCGCGTGCACCAGATCTTCCCGAATGAGCATGCGACGGACAATTTCATGCGCGCCGGCCATGCCATGACCCTGCCGGGCGAGGGCGCGCAATACCAGTTCGTCGCTGCGGAACCCACCGGCGTGGAACTGCTTACCGTGATCGCATCCAGGGACAACACGCCGATCGCCGACCATCTCGTTGACCGCAATACCGGCGCCGGGCCTTTCCTGGCGTTGCAGGGCACGGCGGCTTCGGTGTCGAAGGATCTGCAAATCACCATTCCGCAGAAGCATCCGAAGTCGGTGGTGAGCCACCAGGTCTTCCGCATCGTCCAGTGAGGGACCGGGGCGGGTGGCGTCCCACCTGCCCCCGAGCGGTTTCGGAAGGAGAGAGCGGGGAAGCAAGGGGAGAGAAGTCATGCGAGGCCTGTTTGCGGGATGCGGCGCTGCCGCCGTCATTGCCTGTCTGGCCGCGTTTTCCGCGGCATTGGCGGAGGCGGATAGTGGGGTTGTGAGCCGCGACGACATCGCGAAGCAGCTGGTGTTTTCGCGGTCCCGGGGGCTCCAGCCGCAGGCCGCCGCTGCCCCCACACCGCGCATACGGCTCTCCGCGATACAGTTCGAGTTCAACTCCGACAGGCTGACGGTGAACGGGCGAACGCAGCTCTCCGAGCTGGCGGACGCGCTACAAATGCCCGTATTGCAGGGGTTCTCCTTTGCGGTGGTGGGGCATACCGACAGCGTGGGCTCGGAGGACTATAACCGGGCGTTGTCGCTGCGTCGCGCCCGGTCGGTGAAGCGCGCATTGCTGGCTGCCGGAGTCAAGACGGGCCGGCTGGTCGAGATCGGCCTCGGCGAGGCCTATCCCCTGGCGGGCCATGCGGGAGAGGACGCCCGCAACCGGCGGGTCGCGGTCGTCAATCTCGGCACGGGCGCCGTCGTCGCCGGAACGACTGCAACTACCGGTCTGTCGTCATCGTCAATGACGATCGATAACGAACAGCGCCGCGGCCGGGCGCTGTTGATCGGCATCGACCGCTACGAGCATGTCTCGCAGCTTACCGGCACGGTGAATGATGCCCACGCGATGCGGGCCTGGATATCGGCGCATCCGGGCTTCGGTGACGGCGATATCCGCATGCTGCTGGACGGCGAGGCGACCCGCGACAACATTCTGCGCTCCATTGAGGAGTGGCTGATCGCCGGAACCCGGCCGGGCGATGATGTCTTTCTCTATTTCAGCGGCCACGGCTCCCAGCAGCATGATGACAATGACGACGAGGCCGATCGGCTGGACGAGACGCTGGTGCCGGTCGATGCGACCATCGACGCTAATGGCGCGCCGCGCGGCATGATCTCCGATGACGAGGTGGCGGCGCTCATGGCCCGACTGGCGGGGCGGCGGGTGCATTTCGTGATCGACGCTTGCCATTCCGGTACCGGAGACAGGCTGGCGACCGTCGGGACCGAGAGCTGGCGCTATGTGAAGACACCGCACGGTCCGAACGGCGCGCCCCTGCGGATCGCAGGCACCCGGAAACGTGCGTCTGCGCCAACATCAAAGACTGGCGGGCCGGAAGCCTTCATGTCGACCAAGGATACCGGCATGAGTGGTCTCGACCTCACCGTCTGGGCGGCCGTCCAGGCGGACCAGAAGGCGCTTGTGGACGAGGAGGCACCGGAAAGTGAGCCCGGCAGCGTGTTCACGCGCCGCCTGCTATCGGGCACGCGCGACGGCAGAGCCGACGCCGATCGCAACGGCATCGTCACGCGCGCGGAACTGCATGAGTGGTTGCTGCAAGAGTCCGAGGCCTATTGCGGGCGGCATCCGCATCGCTGCGGGCGGGGACTGACCCCACAGCTTCATGCGGACGCCGGCGGGCTGGAGCGGGCGGCCTTCCCGAGTGGGTCGGTCTCCCCGTCGGCGCGCCCGGCGGCATCCGCCACCAAGGACATCCTCGTGCGCCGGGCGGAACGCCTTGTGGCATCGGGTGAGGAGGGCGTGAAGCTCGCCATCGAACCGGGCGCGAAGCTGCCGGTTGGGAGTTTCGTCGATATCGTCGTGGAGAGCGACCGGGACGGCCAGCTGGTGCTGCTCGATATCGATCCTTCGGGACGCATGGTGCAGATCTTCCCCAATCGGTTCAGCACTGAGGCCGGCGTTGCGGCCCGGATCAGGGCGGGTGAGGCGCTCAGGCTTCCGGGCGATAGCGCGGCATTCCGGTTCTCGGTGGAGCCTCCGGTCGGGGAGGGAATGCTGATGGCGCTCGTGGTGGAAGAGAGCCTGCCGCTCGCGGGGCTGGCCTCGCGGCACAAGGACCTGGCGGTGATCGCGCGCCCCGACGCCTATCTGGTCGAGCTCGGCGAGGCGGTGCGCATGGCGGACAACGGGACATGGGCGCAAGCGACCCGGGACTACGAGGTCGTCGCCGGGCGATGAGGCGAGGCGGCGCTCTGCCGATAATCGGGGCGGCGCTACTCGCAGGCGCACCGCTGGCGGCGGAGGCGCAGAGCTTCGGGCGGATCCTCGGCGGGGCGGTCGGTGGTTCCGTGCTGTCCTCCGGGACCGCAATCGGTGCGGATCGGCGGTTCGTCATCGTCAAGCCGCAATTGGTGGTCGCGGAGGGGCAGCGCGTCGGCGCGGTCACCGGGCTGTCTTTCGACCGCGATCGTGATTTTCTGCTGGTAGTTCTGGCGGGCGGCGAGACGCGCTGGTGGGACCTCCGGCGCGGCCTGGAGCGCGGCGCAGCGCGCGGCGAGACCATCCTTGGCGGTCTCCTGCGGGGCGGCGGCCGGGCGCTGGAGATGGTCGAGGTCCGGGCGGACGGTTCCGTGATGCTGCGCCGCCCCGACGGCGCCGGTGCGGCGCTGTCCGGGCCCATTGCGGGCTTCGATTCCGCTGCCAGGCCCGCCATCGCCGAGAACGGCGCCATGGCGTTCCGCATGCGGGACAGGACATGGTGGGTCCGCGACGGCGAGCTCATCGCCCTGCCCGATGCCGCCCCGGATGCGATGCCGGTCCTGTCGTCCGACGGCTACCGGCTCGTCTATCGCACCGGGCGGGCCATGCGCGTGATGCGCCTCGCGAACGGCGGGCTGGAATCCGAAGGCTCGCTTTCGGGCTGCACAGACGGGACACAGGTCACGGCCGCGCGGTTCACGCCGTGGGGCGGGCGGCTGCTGCTCGGCGATGCCCGCGGCCGGCTCTGCCTCTGGGATCTCGGGGCCGCCCCCCGCATGCTGTTCTCGGTCACGACGGCGCTCGGGGGCCCCGTGCGGACCCTGGCGATGGACCGGGAGGGACGGCTTGCCGCCGCGGGCGACGGGCGCGGCGCTGTCGAGCTCTGGCCGCTGGTCGGCAGGATCGAACGTCGCACCTCCGTGACACTCGGCCCCGGCACGGCGCTCGCTCTCGACGCGGAACGCGGCTGGCTGCTGGCGGGCGGAGAGAACGGTGCGGTCACCGTCCATGACGTCCGGGCCCGCGACGCCGAACGCCGTCCGCTCGCCCGGCTGCTCTCGACGACCGACGGCTGGTCGGTGCTCGACGGCCATGGACGCTTTGACGGCTCCGAAACCGGCATCGAGGCACTGAGCTGGGCCGGAACGGCGGAGGACGGCGCGCATGTCACGCCTGTCAACGCCTTCTCGGAAAGCCACCATGAGCCCGGCCTGTTGGCGAAGCTCGATGCGCCCGCTTCGGCCCTTCTCAATGGGGCGGCGGCCGACCTGCCGGAGAGCGGCTATGTCCGCCCGCCGCAAGCAACGATCGAACTCGGTCGGCGCGATGGCAGGCTGTCCGTAACCATCGGCATCGAACCGGATTATCCCGCGCGGCATGTTGCTGGCCTTCGCCTTTACCGCAACGGCAAGCTCGTTCTCGATGCCGAAGGCGACGTCGCGGTCGAGACGGCCATCGCTCTCGTCCCGGGCGAGAACCGGATCCGCGCCGTCGCAGTCGGGCCGGGCGGCGTCGAGGGCCCGCCAGCAACGCGCAGCGTCACCGGGCCCGGCGCGCCGTCACGACCCAAGCTGAACGTGGTCGCGGTCGGCATCAACGACTACGTCAACCCAGCCTGGGAGCTCTTCTATTCCCGCAACGATGCCGAGACGATGGTCTCCCTCTTGCGGGAGCGCGGTGCACGCCTGCACGGATCGGGGAAGGATCTCGCCTTCAGTGAGGTGCGTGCCAGGGTGCTGCTCGACAAGGAGGCCCGGAAGGAGGCGATCGAAGCCCTGTTGTCACAATCCTCCTCGGCCGCCAGCGACATACTGGTCGTCTATTTCGCGGGCCATGGCTACGCCCTGCCAGAAGAAGACAACTGGGACTGGTATCTGATGCCCTGGACCCGGGAATGGCGGCGGAGCACGAAGTCGACGTTCGACGATCTGGTCCGCCAGCACGGCCTCTCCGCCCGACGCCTGATGGAACTGTTGACGCAAACCGCCGCCGAGCGCGTCTTTCTGGTGCTCGACTCCTGCCATTCGGGCGCGGTGGTGGGAGACGTCAAGAGCATGACAGACTCCGAACCGCAGGACGATGCGGCCGGCCGCAAGGCGCTCCGCCGGATGGCGCGGGTCGGCGGTCTGCATGTGCTCGCCGCCTCGCGCGCCCACGAAGAAGCCAGAGAATTGAAACTCGAACCGCATGGCGCGCTCACCTGGCTGGTGCTTGAGGCCATGAAGGGCCAGGCCGATGCCGACGGCGACAGGAACGTCTCCGCGCGCGAGGTCATCCGCTATGCCACAGCCGAAATGCCCAACCTCGCCGACAGGCTCTCCCAGGAGCCCATCAGCCAGAAACCCGTCGGATACTCAAAAGGCGAAGACTTCGCTATCGCAGGGTTGAGGTGAACCGGCCCATCGCCGGGACGCCGCCCTCTCCAGAATCGGTTTCTCGGTCCCGTAAACGGGCGCTTGAGCGCTACCCGTAGCGGATGTGCCGGCGGCTTTCGTAGATCCTGCCTGAGCACGGTGAGCTCGAGAAGGGCTGTTACGGGCAGAGGTCGGTCTGGTCCAGCGGACTAAACGGCATCCCGGGTGTGTTGTCCATTCCGTGGATCCTTCCGGATGGCATGGCCGCCTCCGCTCGGGGCAGAGGTCGACCCTGTGAGGGTCACCTTGCACAAGGAATACATAAATGATGTTTCTTGGGTCGATTTTCGCGGGCCGTTGCA
>JAPORR010000097.1 GCA_026710105.1 Alphaproteobacteria bacterium | reverse complement strand
GGATGGCGCGCAGGATCCTGCTCGTGGACGATGATGAAACGCTGCGCGGCGTGCTCGCCGAGCAATTAAAGCTGCATGACGAGTTCGCGACGCAGGAAGCTGGCACAGCCGGGGAAGCGATCGAAGCCGTGGAGACGGGCCAGTTCGACGCCATAATCTTGGATGTCGGCCTGCCAGATATGGACGGGCGGGATCTCTGCCGGACAATGCGCAGCCAGGGGGTGAAGGTTCCCATCCTGATGCTGACAGGAGTCGATACCGACGCTGACATGGTGCTCGGTTTCGATGCGGGCGCGAATGACTATGTTGCCAAGCCGTTCAAGTTCGAAGTGCTTTTGGCCCGCCTGAGGGCACATTTGCGCCAGTATGAACAGAGCCATGATGCGGCGCTCGATGTCGGCGGCTACAAGTTCCGGCCTGCCTACAAGCAGTTGCTCGACCAGGAAGGTGGCAGGACGGTACGCCTGACCGAGAAGGAAACCGCCATCCTGCAATATCTCTACCGGGCCGGCGGCGTGACTGTCAGCCGGGAGACCCTGCTGCGGGAAGTCTGGGGATACCGCCCGGACCTGACCACCCATACACTGGAAACGCATATCTACCGCCTGAGGCAGAAGATCGAGCGTAACCTGCCCCACACCCAGCTCCTGGTGACGGAGCCAGGCGGCTACCGGTTGGCGTCCTGACTTGTCGGATTCCTTCGAAGTTCGTTTCCGCGGTGTGCGCGGCAGCATTGCCTGTCCGGGTCCGGCGACGCTGCGCTATGGCGGTAATACGGCCTGCATCGAATTGCGTTGTGGCGAGCGGCTGGTGGTGCTCGACGCCGGAACCGGGATCCGAGGGCTGGGCACAGACCTCGTCGACGCGGGGCCGCTCGAAGCCGATATCCTCTTGAGCCATACCCATCTCGACCATGTACTCGGCCTGCCCTTCTTCGCCCCGCTCTTCGACGCTCGCAATCGTTTCACGGTGCGTGCTGGCCATCTGGCGACGCGCGGTGGCCTGCGCCCCGTTCTAGAGCGGATGCTCTCGCCGGAGCTGTTCCCATTGCCGCTGGAGGGCTTTGCCGCCGAACTCGGCTGCATCGACTTTCGTGCCGGAGCGGCCTTCGCTCTTGGCGGCGGTATCTATGTGCGGACTGCGCCGCTCGACCATCCTGGCGGCGCCACAGGTTACCGGATCGAATATAGCGGGCGGTCCGTCTGCTATGTCAGCGATACGGGCCACAAGCCCGGCGCGCCCAACCGGGACATTCTGGGCCTGATCGAGGGCGCGGACATCGTCATCTACGATGCGATGTTCACAGAAGAAGAATTCGCACGCCGCCCAGATTGGGGACATTCGACCTGGAACGAGGGCGCAAGGCTCTGCGAGGCGGCTGGCGCGGACAGGCTGGTGCTGTTCCACCATGACCCGCGCCATGACGATGCGGCGATGGACCGGCTCGTTACGGACGCAGCCGCATGCCAGGTGGGCGTGGAAGCTGCGCGTGAGGGCATGGTGCTAAGCCCTTGAGGCGGCAGACATGACGCGCGCCGCGCGCCGACGTTTGCTTTTCGGCTTGCAAACCGTTCTGGGCACGGCACAGCGGGGCTTCTTCATTCCCTATGCGCGGGCACAGAGCGTCATGCCACCAGAGCCGCTCGAATGGGTCGAGGCGCGCTTCGCGGCAGCCCTGCCTTGTTTCATGGCGGCGATGGACGATATCGACGCGCTTGCACCGGCGCTGGAGGCCATAGGCGGAGCGTCACCGCCGGAGCCGCGCTGGGACCAGGACTGGTTCCCCCGGCTCGACGCCGCCATGCTCTATGCGCTTGCGCGCCAGCGGCCGCCGCGCCGTGTCGTCGAGGTCGGTAGCGGCCATTCCACACGCTTCCTGCTGCGGGCACTCCGGGATAGCAGTGCGGAAGCCGTGGTAACGGCGATCGATCCCGCGCCGAGGGCTGATTTGACCGGCCTGGAGGGGCGCTTAACACTCCGGCGGCAGACAGTTCAGGAAGTCGGCAGCAGGCTTTTCGCCACGTTGGAGGCGGGCGACTGGCTAGTGGTCGATTCCAGCCATATCGCCATGCCGGGCACGGATGTGGATTTCCTGTTCGGGCACATCCTGCCGGCACTGCCGTCAGGCGTGCTGCTACATGTACACGACATTTTCCTGCCGGACCCCTACCCGGAGGACTGGGCCTGGCGCGGTTATAATGAACAATTGGCAGCGGCGCTGCTGCTGGCCGGCGGCTGGCAGCCGCTCTTTGCCAGCCATTACATGGCGACGCGCCATCCAGACCGCCTTGCGCACTCCGCTCTGGCCGCCCTGCCCATGCCGCCCGGCGCCCGCAATACTAGTCTTTGGCTTTGTCGAGACCCGGTGTAAGCGCCTGACAGTTCAGTCTTGCTCCGGTCCACCCCAGCGGCGGACGACACCGGTCTCGATGTCGAACAGGTCGAGGGCGCGGCCCAGCGTATGGTCGATCATCGCCTCCAGGCTGCGCGGGCGGGCGTAGAAGGCCGGGACGGGCGGCATGATGACGGCGCCGTTCTCGCCCGCTGCTGCCATGGCGCGCAGATGGCCTGCATGCAGCGGTGTCTCGCGCACCAGCAGCACCAGGCGGCGGCGCTCCTTGAGCGTCACATCGGCGGCGCGGGTTAGCAGGCCCGTCGTCGCACCCCACGCGATTTCAGCGAGCGAACGGACCGAACAGGGTGCCACGACCATGCCACAGGTGCGAAAGGAGCCGGAGGCGATCGCCGCCGCCATATCGCGCGGGTTATAGACCCGGTCTGCGAGCACCTTCACATCCGCAGCCTTCAGATCGGTCTCGTGCGCGAGTGTGAGCTCTGCGGATGGGGTCATCACCAGATGGGTCTCGACGGCGTGGTCCGCCAGAAGCTCCAGCAGGCGGACGCCGTAGATGACGCCCGAGGCGCCACTGATTCCGATGACGAGTCGGTCGGTCATGCCGATTGCAGACTCGCCGATGCGTCCGGTTCCCGCAACCCAGCCCGCGCCATGAAGAAAGCTGGAAGCAGCGCGGCGAAGGCAAGCAGCCCAATCACCACGAATACATCCTGGAAAGCCTGCGCCTGCGCCTGGGCCAGCATGATCTCGCCAAGGTAATGGGCCGCGGCCGCGCTCACTTCACCGGGCCCGAGCCCGTCGGCAGCCACCAGACGGCCGACACCCTTAAGCATCGCCATGCTGGCGGCGTTGGCGGCTGTCTGCGTTGCGGTGAAAGCCTCGGCGAACACGCTGGTGCGCATTTCCAGCAGGACGACCAGCAGGTTGATGCCGCAGGCACCGCCCAGCATACGGGTGAAATTAACGAGGCCCGAGCCCTGTGGCACTTGGTCCGGCCGGAGCGCCTTCAGCGAGCCCGTGTTGAGCGAGGGAATAACGAAGGACAGCCCGAAGCGGTTGACCATTATGAAGAGCGCAAAGGTCCAGAAGGGCGTGTCGGCATCGGCGGTGGCCATGAGCAGGAAGCCCGCTCCGAATACAGTAAGCCCGAACATGATTGGCCAGTGCGCCGGGACAAGGTCGTTGATCCGGCCCGCCACCGGGAACATGACTGCCATCACCAGCCCCGCCGGCACCATCAGCAGACCCGCCCGCATCGCCGTGTAGCCCTGCACCGTCTGCACGAATACAGCGATAAGGTAAATTGAGCCGAACATACCGAAACCGAAGATAAAGCCGACAACGAAAGCCGAGGCAAAGCGACCATTGCGGAAGAGTGAGAGGTCGAGCAAGGGCGAGCGCGCGGTCACTTGGCGCAGGATGAAAGCGGCTGCGCTCACCCCACCCAGGACAAGCTCGAAGACGATGCGATCCGAACTCCAGCCGAGGCGCGGGCCGCTGGCGAGCGCGTCGAGCAAGGCGACGATGGCCGTGACCAGCAGTGCGAACCCCTGCCAGTCAAAGGTGGTGCGCGGCCCGGCATCGTCGCGCTCCGGCATGAAGACAAGGCCCAGAGGCAAGGCCGCCAACACGCCCGGCAAGGGGATCAGCAAGACCCAGCGCCAGTCGAAAATATCTATGGCGAGCCCGCCGAGTGCGGGACCAAACCCTGGCGCCAGCACGACTCCCAAGCCGAACAGACCCATCGCTGTGCCTCGCCGTTCGGGCGGAAACACGCGGAAGAGGATCTGCATGGAGAGCGGCTGCAGCAGCCCGCCGCAGGCACCTTGTATGATGCGGGAGAGAATCACGACATCGAGGCTGGCGGCAGCGGCGCCCGCGAAAGTCGCAACGGTGAATGCGGCCAGGGTTGCAGTCAACACCACCCGCGCGCCGAAATTGCGGACCAACCAGACGCTGAGCAGCATGCCCGCTGTCATGGCGGCGAAATAGCCGGTCGCGACCCATTGCGCGCGGTCCTGCCCGACGCCGAACGCCCCCATGATATGCGGCACAGCCACAGTAACGCTCGTCGCCGAGAGCACCATGGCGATGATGGCGATCAGCGCTGTTCCGCTCGCCCACCAACGATAATGCGCGCCGAAGCGCTCCGTCAGGACCTCAACGGTCTCGGACGTCAATGTTCACTTCCACCATCATGCCCGGCAGCAACATCATGCCATTGCGCTCCAGCCCGATACGCACCGGCACACGCTGGGTGATCTTAGTGAAATTGCCGCTGGGATTGGGGGTAGGCAGCAGGGCAAAATTCGCAGTAGTGGTGCTGCCGATACGCTCCACCATGCCTGTGAACGGGGTCTCCGGATAGGCATCCACGGAAACGGCAACCGTCTGACCAACCCTGAGCCGGCTGAGCTCCGTTTCCTTGATATTAGCCTCGATCCAGAGATTGTCCGGATCGTGAAGCAGTAACATACGCTGGCCGTCATTCACGAATTCTCCCTGCTCGACGAAGATGCGGTCGACAAGGCCGTCATTAGGCGCCCGTAGCAGTCGGTCATCGACATCGACTCGCTGCTGGTCGAGCTCTGCCTGCAGCCGGGCGGTGCGGTGGTCCAGCATGGCGAGTTCAGAATCGATCACGTCCAGCCGCCGGCGCTCGGCTTCGGCTTCCGCCATCTGGGCGCGCGCGGCCTGGGTCTCGGCATCCACTTTCTTCAGGTCCGCTTGGATGCGATCCACCCTGGCGCTGGCCTGGTCAAGCGCCTGTCTGGAAACGACCCGGCGTTTGTAGAGGGCCGTGGCGCGGCGGAGCTCAGAACGTGCGAGGTCGAGATCCGCCAGCAACACAGAACGACCTGCTCGACTTGCCTGAACGCCGCTCTCGCGCGTGCGCATCCTGGTCGAGGTCTGCGCGTCCACGACGCCGCGCTCGACGAGCAGACGGTGGCGCTCCGCTTCCAGCCCGGCGAGTTCGGCTTTGAGGCCCTGCACCCTAAGCTTCGGGATGCGGTCGTCGAGCCGTGCCAGCACCTGGCCGGCCTCGACGCGCTCTCCTTCCTCGACCGCAAGCGCGAGGATCACGCCGTCCACTTTGCTCGCTAGCGTCACCATGTTCGCCTTGATGCGCGCATCATATTCGTGGACATGCGTGAAACGGTCCCATATCTCGCGCGCGCCATAAGCCAGCGCCGCGCAGGCGATAACAGCGATTGCGACATAGCGCAGCCGCCGCATGGCACCGCCCCGCCGCGCCGGCGGCGGTAATGCTGCCGCGCTTTCAGGCGTTTCAGCCATTGTCCTCGTTCAGTCCTTCGAGACGGTTCCGTATCGCGTTGAAAACATGAAGGCAGGTATCGAGATGCTGTGGGTCGATATCCTTTGTCAGCTCCTGGCGAAGCTCCCTGCCGACCCGGTCGATTTCCTTCAGTAGCGGCAGGGCGGCCGGCGTCAGCCGGACAGTTTTGGCGCGACGGTCGCCGGGAGAGTCGCGCCGCTCAATCAGGCCGTCCCGGGCGAGCGCATCCAGTTGCGGCACCAGGGTCGAATCCCTGATCCCTACGCGCAGCGCGAGGCGACTTTGCGTCAGCCCATCGGGATAGGCGCTGAGATGAATCAACGCCGCCCAGCGCGCTTGCGAAAGGCCAAGCGGCCGCAGCCTCGCATCAAGTGCCTGACGCCAGAGCCGCGACAGTTCTGCGAGTTTCAGGCCGAAGCGATGTCCACTCTCCAGTCCCGTCGCGCCCACTGTCTTCGCTTCCTCATAGTTCACCGCCTATATATTAGGATGCAAAGCATTTGCATGGAAGCGCCTTATGAAGCGCGGCAGCACCCCTTCTTGTCGCAAGGGTCGTTGAAGGTGGGACGGCGTATTAGCAGAAACGTGGGCGGATTATCCGCTCCGGAAAGGTAATGGCTGCCCTGTCCTAATCCTACGGCCGATCCTCCCAGGAGACGACCGTCTGGCGGGCTGTGCCGAGGCCCTCTATACCGAGACGAACCTCGTCGCCGACATCAAGGAAACGCGGCGGCTTCATACCGCTGCCGACGCCGGGGGGCGTGCCGGTCATGATGACATCGCCGGGCATCAGCGTCATGAAGCGGCTCGCGTAAGCGACCGCCTCGACGACCGAGAAGATCATCCTGCTGGTATTGCCGGTCTGCATCCGCTCGCCGTTCACATCAAGCCACATGTCGAGATTCTGCACATCGGCGATCTCGTCCTTTGTCACCAGCCAGGGGCCAATAGGCGCGAAGCTGTCATGACTCTTGCCCTTGGTCCACTGGCCTGACCGTTCGGTCTGAAACTCGCGCTCCGAGACATCGTTGCCGAGCGCGAAGCCGGCGATATGATCCATGACCTCACCTTCGCCGATATATTGCGCCTTGGAGCCCATGACGACGACGAGCTCGACCTCCCAGTCAAGCATGGTGGAGTCGACCGGCTTGATGATCGGGTCGTTCGGCCCCGTCAGCGCCGTGATCGGCTTCTGGAAGTAGATCGCATCCTTTGGGATCGGCGCGCCCACCTCATTGGCGTGGTCGATATAGTTGAGCCCGACACACAGCACCTTGGCCGTGCCCACGACAGGCAAGCCGAGACGCGGCGACCCGGGAACTTCCGGCAGGCTCGCGGTATCGAGGCTCGCAAGACGTTCCAGACCGTCCGGGGCAATCTGCCCGGGGGCGAGATCCGCGACGACGCCCGACAGGTCGCGAATGGCGCCACCTGCGTCGAGAAGGCCCGGCTTCTCCCGACCCCTCGGGCCGTAACGCAATAATTTCATGGTTCACTCCGCCGCTTCGGCCGTTGTTTCCGTCATCTCGCCGACGACGCCCACCGCCAGGAATTCTTCTACTTGCGCCAGCGTCCAGCCTTCCCGGAGTAGGATTTCGCGCGAGTGCTCGCCAATATGCGGTGCCCTGTCGAGCGCGTCCTGCGTGCCGATCTTGGCGAGGCCTGGAATATTGGAAACCGGCAGCGTACCCGGCATACCCGGATGCTCCATCCACGAAATGCTCTCCACCGCCTTCACATGTTCATCCGCCAGGTAATGGTCATAGGTCGAGACCGGTGCATTCATCACGCCGGCTTCCGTCAGCGCATCAGCCCATGCCGCAGTTGTGCGCTTCGTGAATTCCGCCCGGATCAGAGGCATCAGCTCCGCCTCGCGCGCGATGCGCTTTTCGCGGCTGTTGTAGCGCGGGTCTTCGGCAAGATCGTCACGTCCAAGTGCCTTGCAGAGGGAGACATAGTGGTGCTCGCGCATGGCGGTGACATTGATATAGCCGTCCTCCGTCTGCATCGTGCCAACTGGCACATAGAGCACTTGCGGCGCGCCCCCTTCCAGATAGTGCTCAATGACCTTCGCGGACTGGAATGCCGCCGCCGACTGCATCAGCGAGCAGTCGATATAGGCGCCCTCGCCGAAGCGGAACTTCCGCAGCAGCGCCGAGGCGATGGCCTGGTAGGCGTAGAGGCCCGTCATCACGTCGATGGCGACCATGCTGATGCGCTGCGGCGCGCCGGAAGCGTCGCGGTTGATCGACATCCAGCCGGAAAACGCCTGGATCACCGAATCCGTCACCGGCAGGCGATTATAAGGGCCTTCCTGCCCGAAGCCAGTGACCGAGAGATAGATGACTTGCGGATTGGCGGCCTTCACCTGTTCGTAGCCTATGCCAAACCGCGTCATGACGCCGGGACGGAAGCTCTCGACGACCACGTCGGCCTGCGAAGCGAGCTTGAAGGCGATCTTCTGCGCAGATTCCGTCTTCATGTCCATGGCAAGCGATTTCTTGCCACGGTTGAACACGACGGAATGGGCGCACTGGTCGCCATAAGTCTTGCCGAGCGTGCGGCCCCAGTCGCCGTCAAGCGGTTCCAACTTGGTGACATCCGCGCCATATTGCGCGAGCAGCATGGTGCTGTGCGGACCGGCGACGCCCTGGGTGGCGTCGAAGACCTTGACGCCCTCCAGGGGCGGCGGGATCGGCATGTCTCGGTTGTCTCCTCGCCCGGGTGCAGCTAGCACGCTACGAAAGAACGCGTGTCTGCGGAATATCGGGCGGCAACAACAGAGAAGTCAATCCGCTTAGCGCGGCCCGCAGAGATTTGTCTCCGGGGCCGTGCAATTGCCTATTGCTGGGATGTGGTCAGGACGCCGGGTCAAAGCGGACGAGCTCGCGGTGATAACGCCCGCCCCCCTTGCCTGGCAACGGTGCCCGGGAAGATATCACCGTCCCTCCCAATCCAGGCGCGAACCAGTCGTCTGCCGCCAGGCAGGAAGGCACAGGGCCTTCCTGTCCGGCTGTTGGGACCGTCAGCTGCTCTTTTCCGCCTCGACCATCTCCATCGCGGGCTGGGGCAGAGCTACCAGCGGGTTGGCAATAGTGTGGATGATGCTGCCATCGGGCGCCATAATGTCGGTCCGGTCCAGCATCACACCGTTGACCTTGACGCTGCCGTCACCACTCAAGGCATAGAACGAGAGCGGGGCTGCATCCGTCTGCCAGCCGCCTGCGAGCGTCCAGACCTTGCCATTGGCGTTCTGGAAAGCGCTTTTCGCCATCGGCTCGTTCAGCGCGTGGGAGCCAGCGGCAGCCGCGACCTCGGCCATGACCGCGTCGCGCGCTTCCTCGTTCTTCATAGCCTCGGACAACGCCCCGACGACCGGCCCCAGAACGGAGTCAGGCAGCGCGAACACGGTCCCCGGCATGCTGTGGAGCGTGTCGGCAAGCCCCGCCGCCTCAAGTAGGGTCGCCATCAGGGTGAAGGTTTCCCTGCGCATTTCCATGACAGCTTCGCCTGTCTCGGCATCAACAGCCGGGGTGCCATCTTCTCCGAGCTTCACCGCCTCATATTCAAAGTAGTAGGCACGCAGGGTGGAAAGTACATCTGTCGGGCAGTCCGCATCCTGGGGCTTTTCGACCTCGACGCCCGCCAACATGCAGACAACAGCCTCCATCGTTTCGGCTTCAGCCGCTTTAGCCTGGGTCTGGGCGGCAGCCGGCGTTCCGAGGGCCAGGGCTCCCAGGGCGGAGGCGGCGACGAGACCACCCAGCCATCTGCGGGAACGGCTCTTCTCCTCGCGCGGAGATATGGGAAGGATGGA
>JAPORR010000187.1 GCA_026710105.1 Alphaproteobacteria bacterium | reverse complement strand
CCAGGCCTTTGAATGGGGTCGATGATCCGGCACATCATTCCAGTCGATGATGGCGTCAAGGGCGGGATAGCCTTGGGGTTACGGGCGGCCGCGACTTTCAGCCGGATCGGGCACCCTTGGCCGTAAAGGTCAACTCACGCCGATAGCTTCGTCGACCACGGCGTCGGAGGTTTCGTATTCGTAGGCCTCCTGGAGTTGGCGGTAGAGCCAGTAAGCCAAGTCACGGATGATGGCCTCATGCGTGTGTATGCCGAAGATGGCGCTGATGGTGACGGGTGCAAATTTCGTGGCGCGGCTCTTGATACGATGGAGCACGGCGTTTCCTCCTTGTCCCCCGGGCAGGGGAATTCGCCGAACCCCTTTTTTCAGGGGGGCTTTCTTCCGTGATGGAGGCCTGAACGGGCACCGTCGAACAATCGACAAGTCCGTCGAAGAGTAAATGACGAACTTGAAGAGAATCAGCCATCCCTCTGCGCGGCAATTCTGCAAGAGGCTCCTTGGCTTGAACGTCTGATGAAGGCGACCGAATTTCCGGAATTGACCCCCCGAAACTGCTTCGCCATGTCTTGTTTGGGGGATTTTAATGCTCCAGATCAACGTGCTTGAGAACAAGTTAGCGCTTATGGGAGGGGAAGGAGGCCCCAGTCGGGGATGAGAAGGAAGCCCTGCCGTTCGAACGCCCAGTGCGCGGACGGACCTCGCAGCCAGGCAAGAAAACGCCGATTGAGCGGGTGGCGGCTCGCGGAGACCGCAGCGGCGGGATAGACGATGGGCGGATGTGCGTCGGCGGGGAAGGTGCCGATGACGGTGACATTATCATCGGCGGCAGCGTCGGTTGCATAAACGATGCCGAGCGGTGCTTCGCCGGACGCGACTAGTGCCAGTGCGGCGCGCACATTGTCGGCCTGCGCGACGCGGGGCGCCAGAGCTTCCCAGGCGTCCAGCCATTCGAGTGCTGCCTTGCCGTAAATGCCGGCAGGCACCGCATCGACGAGCGTCATGGCGAGGCGCCCACCGCCCAGCAGGGCGTCGAAATCGAGGCCTGGTGTGACCCGGACCGGCGGGGCCTTGCGGCCGTGCGCGATCAGCACGAGACGGTTGCCTAGCAGGTCGAAGCGGCTTGCCGGGTCGATGAGGCCCTCACGCTCCAGCACGTCCATCCAGCCCGGATTGGCGGAAATGAAGATGTCCGCAGGCGCGCCGTGCCGAATCTGGCGGGCAAGTGCCGAGGAGCCTGCCAGCGACATAGCGGCACCATGGCCGGTCTCGTGCTCGAAGCCGGCCGCCACCTCGTCCATTACGTTCTTCAGGCTGGCGGCGGCGAATACCGTAAGTTCGTCTGCCCCAAGGCCGTCCGCCCCGAAGCCAGCCCTGGGGCGTGCCAGGCCGAATGCAATAGTGCCGGCAAGTCCCAGCAGACGACGGCGGGCAGGCGAAAACGGCAAGAACGAGGCTCCCGGACGGTCTGCAGGCAAACCGGCCAATTGCCTGTTTTTAGCTAGCCCGACAAGGCACTCCCATCGTCATGACCACTTCGGATGGGCTTAAGGATATTAACGACCATACCCGGCTTTTGACAGGAACTCGCTCATATGGATAGGGGATCGGTGATACCGGGTTGCGGTAGATACAAGATGTCATCCCACTGCTACCCCTGTGTACTCCCGCTGCCGCCGGTCAACGACCGCTGATCTCGGGGTACGAATTCGGCCTGGCTGTAGCCCTGCAGATAGAGCAGAGCCGTGAGGCCGGCCCGATCTACTCGGACGCGCGCCTGCGCTGCTGCTGCGGGCTTGGCGCGGAACGCCACGCCGAGCCCGGCGGCGGACAGCATGGCGAGGTCATTGGCCCCGTCGCCGACCGCGAGCGTATCGTCCGGCGTAAGGCCGAGCGCGCGGCGGCGGTCTTCCAACGCCCGGCGCTTTGCGTCCGGCCCCAGAACAGGCTCCCGCACGCGGCCGGTCAGCCGCCCGTCCCGCACTTCCAGTTGGTTGGCTTGTACCTCGTCGAAACCGAGTGCGGCGCCTACGGGGTCCGCGAATAGGGTGAAGCCACCCGACACCAGCATGCAATGGGCGCCCGAAGCGTGCATTGTCGCCACCGCAGCGTGCGCCCCGGGCATGGCACTAAGACGCGCTAGCACGCCATCCGCTGCCGTCAACGGCAACCCGGCCAGCAGGCCGACCCGCTCCCGGACTGCCGCCTCGAAATCGAGTTCGCCATTCATCGCGCGAGCCGTGATCGCGGCCACACGCTCCCCGACCCCGGCCGCGGCCGCCAGTTCGTCGAGTGTTTCTCCGTCAATCATCGTCGAGTCCATGTCAGCGACCAGCAGGCGCTTGCGTCGCCGCTGCGCTGGCAACACGGCCCAGTCGATGCTTATTTCGCCGGGCTCCACATCAGGCGAGGTCACCGCCATTTCGACCGCGTCGGGGCCGAGCCGACGCAGGCTGCCTGCCTTGAGCCGTGTCGCAAGGCGCGCGACAATCCGGTCATCCAGAGCCTCGCCTTCCGGTGCCATCGCCACAGCCACCCAATCCATGCCCGCTTCCCCTGTCATGTTGCCAATCATCGTCATTGCGGGCCCGACAGCGAGCGGCAAATCGAAGCTGGCGCTGGAAACAGCAGCCGCGCTCGGCGGGCACATCGTCAATGCCGACAGCATGCAGATCTATCGCGAGCTCAGGGTCCTAACCGCGCGGCCAGGGCCGGAGGACCAGCAGCGCGTGCCGCATTGCCTTTACGGCGTCCTGCCTGCTTGGGAGCGCTGTTCCGCCGCACGCTGGCGCAGAATGGTGCTAACCGCGCTTTCGGAACCGCTGCCCGGGCCGGTCGTGGTCTGTGGTGGCACAGGTTTCTATATTGAATCGCTGCTCTACGGCCTCTCCGACATGCCGGAGATGCCGCCGGGGGTCGAGGCCGCTGCCCGGGCGCGGCGCGAGGCACTCGGCGCGGAGGGTTTCCACCGCGAAGTGGCGGCGCGCGACCCGGTGCTCGCCCGGCGCGTACCGCCCGGCGACCGCCAGCGGCTGGTGCGCGCCTGGGCCGTGTTCGAGGCGACCGGCATGGCGCTCGCCGACTGGCAGGCGCGACCGCGCCCCGCTCCGCTCAGCGCCTGGACAGTGCTGCTTGACCCGCCACGCGAGCGGCTGAACCAGCGCATCGGCGCGCGGTTCCGTGCCATGCTGACTGGCGGCGCACTGGAGGAAGCCGACCGCCTGCGAGGCCTCGACCCTGACCTACCGGCGATGAAGGCGCTTGGCCTGCGCGAATTGCACGCCCATCTCGCCGGGGAGATCGCACTTAACGAAGCAGAAAGCCGGGCGGTGCTCGCAACCCGTCGCTTCGCTAAGCGCCAGCGCACCTGGTTCCGCAACCGCCTTCGCGCCGATGCGGTCTTCCGGCAGGATTATTCTCCCAGCTTCGCGGCCGCGTTCGCTAATGCTGCCGCTGCCGGTCTCGAGCAGGCCGCCCGGGTCGGTCCCCAGGAGCCGTGAGCCCTTTTCGCGCCTGTTGACCGGTGATTGGCTGACGATTAGGGTCCGGCTCCTCCCCAAACTCGGAAACCAGAACCATGACCGCCAGGACCATGACCGGCGCCGAGATGATCATCAAAGCCCTCGTCGATCAGGGTATCGAGGTGGTCTTCGGCTATCCGGGCGGTGCCGTTCTGCCGATCTATGATGAGATCTTCAAGCAGAACCGGCTGCAGCATTATCTCGTCCGGCAGGAGGGCGGTGCCGTCCACGCCGCGGAAGGCTACGCCCGCTCCACCGGCAAGGTGGGCGTCGTGCTGGTGACCTCCGGGCCGGGTGCGACCAATGCGGTGACGGGCCTCACCGATGCGCTCATGGACAGCATCCCGATCGTCTGCCTGACTGGCCAGGTGCCGACCCATCTGATCGGCAATGACGCGTTCCAGGAGGCCGACACGACCGGCATTACCCGGCCCTGCACTAAGCACAACTACCTCATCCGAAGCGCGGATGAGGTTGCATCGACGCTTCACGAGGCGTTTTATGTCGCGCGCAGCGGGCGACCGGGGCCAGTGGTGGTGGACATCCCGAAAGATGTGCAGTTCGCCTCGGGCACCTACCGGCCGCCGGAGGCGGTGAATCACCGTAGCTATCGGCCGCGCACCCGCCCGGAGCCGCAGGCGGTAGAAGATGCCGTGGCGTTGATCGAGACCGCGAAACGCCCGGTGGTTTATATCGGTGGTGGGGTCATCAATTCGGGACTAGCCGCCTCCCGCGCGCTACGCCGCCTGGTGCAGCAAACTGGCTTCCCCTGCACCCAGACTCTGATGGGGCTCGGTGCCTTTCCCGCTTCGCATCCGCAATCCATCGGCATGCTGGGCATGCACGGCCTCTATGAGGCCAATCTCGCCATGCACGGCGCGGATCTGATCCTCGCTGTCGGCGCGCGCTTCGACGATCGTGTGACTGGCCTCCTATCTGGCTTCGCGCCGCATGCGAAGAAGGTGCATATCGACATCGACCCCTCCTCGATCAACAAGAATGTAGCAGTCGATGTGCGGATCGTGGCTGATGCCGGCAAGGCGATTGAGGCGATCCGCCGGCGCTGGGCGGCGCGCGGCGGGAACACCGACCACCGCGCTGTCGAGCAATGGTGGCGCCGGATCGCCGGATGGCGCAAGCGTGACTGCCTGAAATACGAACAGGACGATAAAGTCATCAAGCCGCAATACGCACTGGAACGCCTGCAGGTAAAGACTGCCGGGCGCGATGATGTGTTCGTCACCACCGAGGTTGGCCAGCACCAGATGTGGGCGGCGCAGTTCCTGCGCTTCGAGCACCCGAACCGCTGGATGACCTCGGGCGGCCTTGGCACAATGGGCTATGGGCTGCCGGCTGCGATCGGCGTGCAGGTCGCCCATCCCGACGCACTGGTGATCGATGTCGCCGGCGAAGCCTCGATCCTGATGAACATCCAGGAACTCTCTACCGCCTCGCAATACCGGCTTCCGGTCAAACTTTTCATCCTGAACAACCAGTGGATGGGCATGGTGCGCCAGTGGCAGGAGCTACTGCATGGTGAGCGCTATTCCGAGAGCTATACGAACAGCCTGCCGGATTTCGTGCGCCTCGCAGACGCCTTTGGCTGGACGGGACTACGCGCAGAGCGCCCGAACGAGGTAGATGGCCTGATCGACGCGATGATCGCCGCTGACGGCCCGGTGATCGCCGATGTCCGGGTCGCGCAGATGGAAAACTGCTTCCCGATGATTCCCTCGGGCAAGGCGCATAATGAGATGATCCTCAGCGGTATGGAAGAGCCGGAAGCGCGGATCGACGCCGAAGGCATGGTGCTCGTCTAGCCCTGATTTCGGACCGCCCGGTGCGAGGAGAGACCGGTTTGTCTGCCACGGAGCAGCCGCAGGAACGACGAATCTTCGCCGTGGTCGTGGACAACGAACCCGGTGTACTAGCGCGTGTCATCGGCCTGTTTTCTGGCCGCGGCTATAATATTGAGAGCCTAACCGTGGCTGAGATTGATCCGACCGGCCGTCTTTCGCGCATCACTGTGGTCACATCGGGCACGCTCATGGTACTTGAGCAGATCAAGGCCCAGCTTGCGCGTCTCGTGCCCGTCCACGGCGTATCTGACCTCACAGAAGAAGGGCCGCATGTCGAGCGGGAACTGGTACTCGTCAAGGTAGCGGGCGGTGGCGCGCGGCGCATCGAGGCGTTGCGTATTGCTGACATCTTCCGCGCCCGTGTGGTGGACAGCACCCACCGCTCCTTCGTGTTCGAGATCACCGGCTCGACAGAAAAGATCGATGCTTTCATCGACCTGATGCGCCCGCTGGGCCTCGTGGACCTTGCCCGCACCGGCGTCGCCGCCATCGCTCGCGGCGCCGAGGGCATGTGAAGCCCGCCGACAGACTCTGATCCAGGAAAGGAAGCCTGCCCCATGCGCGTGTTTTATGATCGCGACGCCGACCTTAACCTCATCAAGTCGCGGACCGTCGCCATACTGGGCTATGGCAGTCAAGGCCATGCCCACGCCAACAATCTGCGCGAAAGCGGCGTGGAAAACGTCATTGTCGGCCTGCGCGAGGGCTCCGGCAGCCGGGCCAAGGCCGAGAATGCAGGCTTTGCTGTGATGACGCCGGGCGAGGCGGCGCGCGTGGCCGATGTGGTGATGATGCTGACCCCGGACGAAGGCCATGCGGCGCTCTATGCCGGCGATCTCTCCGGCACGATGAAGCAAGGAGCGGCGCTTGCCGTGGCTCACGGGCTTTCGATCCATTTCAACCTAATCGAGCCGCGCGCCGACCTCGATGTCTTCATGGTTGCGCCCAAGGGTCCCGGCCATCTAGTGCGTTCCGAATATGTGCGCGGCGCCGGCGTGCCGAGCCTGCTCGCCGTTCATGCAGACCCCTCTGGCAATTGCCAGGAGCTTGGCCTCTCCTATGCCTGCGGCCTGGGCGCTGGACGGGCAGGCGTCATTGAGACGACCATGAAGGAAGAATGCGAGACCGACTTGTTCGGTGAGCAGACCGTGCTCTGCGGCGGTATCACGGCGCTGATCCAGGCGGGCTATGAAACGCTCTGCGAGGCCGGCTACGCGCCGGAAATGGCCTATTTCGAATGTGTCCACGAAGTGAAGCTGATCGTGGATCTCATCTATGAGGGTGGCCTCGCGCAGATGCGCTATTCAGTCTCGAACACGGCGGAATACGGCGACTACACCCGTGGCCCGCGGGTGGTGGACGACACTGTTAAGGCTAGAATGAAGGCCATTCTGAGTGAAATCCAATCCGGCGCTTTCGCACGCGAATGGGTGCTGGAGAACGCCGCTGGGCAAGCAAGCTTCAAGGCGATGCGCCGGCGCGCGGCCGCGCATCCGGTGGAAGAAGTCGGCGCGCGGCTGCGCGGCATGATGCCGTGGATTGCCGAGAATGCGCTGGTAGACCGTTCCAAGAACTGATGGTGCCGAAGCAAGTACTGGCACTCTTGACATAGGCAGGGCCTTCTGAGCGCTGCCTTCGTTTCCTTTGCTGTGACATGTCAGTCTGGGCGGGTCAGGATTGGCGGGCAGATGGTATAGTGGTGCCTGTAAGAATTTCGATCCCCGAACCGGGAGAAGGCATTTAAATGAAAGCTGCCGTATTCCGCGAAGTCGGCAAGCCGCTCGAAATCGAGGATGTGCAGATATCCAAACCAGGCCCACGCGAGGTTCTGGTGCGCACTGCCGCCGCGGGTGTGTGCCATTCCGACCTGCATTTCGTCGAGGGTCTCTACCCGGCCAAGCTGCCCATCGTTCTGGGCCATGAGAGCGCGGGCATCGTCGAGGAAGTTGGCGAGCAGGTGACCTATGTGGAGAAAGGCGACCATGTCATCACCTGCCTTTCCGCCTTTTGCGGCGAGTGCGAATACTGCCTGACCGGCCATATGTCGCTCTGCGACAATCCAGACCTACAGCGCCGCCCGGATGAGGAGCCGCGGCTTGCCAAGGGCGGCGTGGCCATGACGCAGTTCGCCAACCTTTCTTCCTATGCCGAGATGATGCTGGTGCATGAGCATGCGCTGGTGAAGGTGCGCAAGGACATGCCGCTCGACCGGGCCGCCTTAATCGGGTGCGGCGTGATAACCGGCGTCGGCGCGGTCTTCCACACTGCCAAGGTCGAGCCCGGCATGGATGTGGCCATCATCGGCTGCGGCGGTGTGGGTCTGTCGGCTGTCAACGGCGCCGCCATCGCAGGCGCAGGACGGATCATTGCCATCGACACCGTCGGCTCCAAGCTCAATCTCGCCAGGGAGTTTGGTGCAACGCATACGATCGATGCGAACGAGCAGGACATGGTCGGCGAGGTGCGGGAACTCACCGGCGGCGGCGTCCACCATGCCATTGAGTGCATCGGCCTCAAGGCCACGTCCGAGAATGCGTTTCGCATGATCCGGCCGGGCGGCACGGCGACTATTGTCGGCATGGTGCCCGTCGGCACTAAGATCGAGCTTCACGGGCCTGAATTCCTGCGCGAGAAGCGCATACAGGGCTCGACCATGGGGTCAAACCGGTTCCGGGTCGATATGCCCCGCTTGGTCGATTTCTACTTGAACGGCAGGCTACACCTTGACGAGATGATCTCACAACGCATCGAGCTCAAAGATATCAACGAGGCCTTCGATGACATGAAGTCAGGCAGCGTGGCGCGCAGCGTCATCATGTTCTGATGCCGGATCAGCACGATGTGCTCGCCGCGGCACGCGACCTCGGCCCTGAAATAGAGGCGGCCGCTCCAGAAATCGATCGCCGCCGCCGGCTGACGCTCAGCCTGCTCGACGCCTTGCATGAGCGCAAATTGTTCCGAATGCTGCTGCCAAAGCCTTATGGCGGGCTGGAGACGCCGCCGCTGCTGTTCTTCGAGACGATCTCAGAGGTTGCACGCCATGACGGCAGCACCGCCTGGTGCCTCTGCCAGGCCAATGGCTGCGCGATGACCGCCGCCTATCTGGCACCCGAGATTGCGGAGGAGATGTGGGGCAACGACCCGGCGGCGGTGGTCGCTTGGGGTCCGGGGCCGTCCGAAGCGCGCGAGTGCGATGATGGATACCGGATCGATGCGAAGATCACCTTCGCCAGCGGGGCCCGCCATGCAAGCTGGCTCGGCGCGCATATGCCAGTTGTGGATGCGCGCGGCGAACGCCAGCGCATGCCGGATGGCACGTTGCTCATCCGCACCTTCCTGATGCCCGCCTCAAGCGTTGAGATCGAGGATATCTGGGAGACGCTCGGTCTGCGCGGCACGGCGAGCGACGGCTATACGCTCAAGGACCGCTTCGTGCCGACAGCCTATACCACTGTGCGGGACAAGGCGGATTACCGGCAATACGAAGCGCCGCTCTACCTTTTACTCAGCACGAGCATGTATGCGATGGGTTTCGCCGGTACCGCACTCGGCATTGCGCAGGGCGTGCTGGACGCCTTCCTGACACTGGCCCAGGACAAGACACCGCGCCTCCAAAGCGCCCGCCTGGCGAACAACGATCTCGTCCAGTACGAGACCGCGCAGGCGGTGGCGCGCATAGGCGCGGCGCGCGCCTTCCTGCGCTCCGAGATCGAGGACATCTGGGCGGCGACGCAGAACGCTGGGCGGCTCGCGGTCGACGACTGGGTCCGCCTCCGTCTCGCAGCCACCTTTGCTATCCACGAGGCGAAGACGTCTGCCGATCTGCTTTACGATGCGGCGGGTGCGAGCGCCATCTTCGCCGGGGCGGATTTCGAACGCCGGTTCCGCGACCTCCACACGGTCACCCAGCAGCTTCAGGGTCGCAAGTCCCATTTCCGCACTGTCGGCGCCTTCCTGATGGGAGGCCCGGCAGACCTCTCGGTTTTATAGTACCCGATTTGCTTGGGGGGCAGCCGCCCGTCTCAGCCACGCTCAGACTGCTCTCGGGCTGAGGCCAAGGCTGCGGTTACGCAGGTGGAGCGTGGCGATCAGGACGAAGTTCATGGCGTTGA
>JAPORR010000004.1 GCA_026710105.1 Alphaproteobacteria bacterium | reverse complement strand
GCGGCCCCGGTACGACCGCCGGGGCAAGTCGAAGCCCTCCCGAGTCCCGGCACAGGGGTGTACGTGCGTCCATGGATTCCTCAGACAACGTGGAGCCCCGCAGGCCCTCACCAGAGCGGTTCTGCGGGTATTGCCTTCGGCAGATGAGAAAACCTCGGCACTCCGGACCATAACATTTTCGGTGCTCAATCATCCCGGCCACACGCGCCGCTACCGACGCTTCGACCACACCCTCACGGGTGTCGCCGCACGGCTCGCGGTGGAAGTAATGGTTAGCCTTTCCTTCCTGTCGGACTTTCACCGACTCCCCTGCGCCAGTTAGCTCGGCGCTCCTCATCCTGATTGTCGCGCCGCAGGGTCGAGAGCTTCGAGCAGGCGCGCTGGATCACGCAACTCTACCGCCGACGCTGGGTGATCGAACAACTGTTCCGCACCATCAAGTCCAAAGGCTTCGACATCGAGCGCGTCTCCATGGAGACCGCCCCCTTCACGACGCTCTGTGCGATGACCCTTGTCGCCGGCGTCTCCTGCATGCAGATGGTCCAGGACCGCGACGGCGCCGCTGCACGACCGCTCCGGGATGTCTTCGAAGACCAAGACCGGCCCGCGCTCGAAGCCGTCTCGGCCACGCTCGAAGCCGTCTCGGCCACGCTCGAAGCCGTCTCGGCCACGCTCGAAGGCAAGACCGAAAAACAGAAAAACCCCCACCCCAAAGGCTCGCTCGCATTCGCCGCATGGGTCTGCGCACGCCTCGGTGGATGGACCGCATACTACGGGAAACCCGGACCCGTCGTCATGCTCCACGGCCTCTATCAGTTCCGAGCCATTCAACGCGGATACCGGATCAATCACGATGTGCGAATCCAGTAGTTCCTGGGGAGCAAACGGCTCTTGTAATCAACAAACGCAACGTTATAACATTGCGTGCCTCGAACGCAAGAAGGGATAAGGTCATGACGCTCGCGTCTATCGAGCCCCGCCCCTGCACCGACCCCAACTGCCGCGGGCAGCATGCGCCGGCTGAACGGGTTGCGTTGGCAATGTCCCTCTGCAACGCGCGTGGAGCGCAACTTACAGAGCTGCGGCGCCAGATCCTGGAACTGCTCTGGGAGAGCGGTTGCCCGACAGGCGCTTATGAACTGATCGAAGCGCTGAAGCAGAGGGATTCCCGCTCGGTCGGGCCACCCACCGTCTACCGGGCACTTGAGTTCCTGATGTCCCAGGGGCTGGTCGCAAAGATAGAAAGCCGGAACGCCTACGTTCCCTGCATCCATCCGGAACGCCGGCATGATTGCCTGTTCTTCATCTGTAGCAACTGCGGGGCGTCGGCTGAACTAGAGGACCCGCGGGTTGGGCGCCTGATCTCCGAGAACGCCGCCCTTCTCGGGTTCCGCCCGACGCGGCAGGTGGTCGAGGTGGAGGGCATCTGCGCGCGTTGCATCGCGGCCGACGCAGCTTGAACAGAGAAGGGAGCGCAACATGGAAAGCTGGGATCTGACCGCGCCCCATCAACGCCTGCCGGTCTCTATGCTGACGGGCTTTCTGGGCAGCGGCAAGACGACGATGCTCAACCATCTTGTCCGTCATCCTGCTCTGAATCGGACGCTGGTCATCATCAACGAGTTCGGCGCCATCGGTCTCGACCACGAACTGATCACGCACAGCGAGGAGGACGTCGTCGTCGAGATGTCGAGTGGATGCCTGTGCTGCACCATCCGCGGTGACCTCGTGAGGACGCTTCGAGACGCCATCTGGCGGTTCGCCCGTGAAGGCAAACCGTGGTTCGACCGTGTCGTGATTGAGACGACGGGTCTTGCCGATCCTGCGCCAATTCTGCACACCTTAATGACCGATCATGTGATCGCCCGGCAGTATCGGTTGGATGGCGTCATCACAACGGTCGATGCCGCCACCGGCATGACAACGCTCGACCGGCAGATCGAGTCCGTAAAGCAAGCGGCGGTGGCTGACCGGCTGTTGCTGACCAAGACCGATCTTGTCGAGCCCGACGCCGTTGCGGCCCTGATCCAGCGCTTGAATGCGCTCAATCCCGACGCGCCGATCATCCACACGATCAATGGCGCAGTCGATCCCGCAAAGTTGCTGGATGCCGGACTGTACAATCCGAAGACCAAGAGCCTTGATGTTCGGCGGTGGTTGAATGCCGAAGGCTTCAATGATGCCGAACATCATCACCATGGATCTCACCATGACGCTCACGAGCACGAGCATGATACCCCCCATGGGGCCGACGATCACGGCCACCACCATGACGTCAACCGACACGACGATCACATCAGGGCGGTATGCTTGACGCTGGACGATCCGATCCCCGGCGATGCTTTCGATCGCTGGCTGGAAGCCCTCTTGCTGCTCAAGGGACCGGACGTCCTTCGCGTCAAGGGGATCGTAAATATCCAGGGTCTCAAAGGCCCGTTCGTGATCCACGGCGTACAGCATATTTTCCACCCACCGGTCATGCTCAAGAAATGGCCGGGAAAGGATCGGCGGACCCGTATCGTCTTTATCGCTCGTGATCTGGACGAAGCTGCATTGAGGGACACGCTGAAGATGTTCACCGCCGAGGAGGTGAACGACGTCCAGCAAGCGCCGCTATCCATTCCTGTTGAAAGCGGAGATTCCGATATCGCGCTATTTGAGGTGCGGAGGTGAAACGACCCCCCTCCATGACAAGCGCGAATGCTGCGATCGTCGGTGCGGGACCGGCGGGGCTCGGTATGGCACGGGTGCTCCGTGACTTGACGGTGCCCGATGTCAGGGTGTTGGAACGCGATTGGGTCGGCGCCTCCTTTCGACGCTGGCCAGCGGGCATGCGGTTCATTTCGCCGTCTTTTCCGGGCAATGCGTTCGGCCTCACGGACCTCAACGCCATCAGCTATGACAGTTCGCCCGCCTATGCGCTTAAGCGCGAGCATCCGTCAGGCGCGGAATATGCGACCTATCTGGATCAGGCCTGCGAGGTCTTCGGTCTGCGAGTGGAAACCGGCATCGAGGTGACGGCCCTGGTGCCGAATGGCGAGCAGATCGACCTCATCACCAATGCCGGGACGATCCGCGCGCGGTTTGTCATCTGGGCGGCGGGGCAGTTTCAGTATCCCGAGCTCGAACCCTTTGAAGGCGCTGCTCACGGTGTGCATGCGAGCCGCGTTCGGCAATGGAAGGATCATCCGGGCGATCAGGTTGTCGTGATCGGCGGCTCGGAGAGTGGTATCGACGCTGCCATTGGCCTTGCGCGCGCGGGCAAGGCCTTTACCGTGCTGAGCCGCGATGCGCCCTGGGCGGACGACGCGCAGTCCGATCCGAGCCTAACGTTGGCGCCGGTGACCCGGGATCGCCTGCCTGCCACCTGCAAACAACTGCCTATCGATCTTGTTGGCGACGCAGATGTCCTCGGCCTGGAGAAAGCCAACGGTAGCGTCCACGTTCTCGCGGCCGATGGCCGCAGTTGGACCAGTGTGGCAGTGCCGGTTCTTGCGACGGGTTTTGCCGGCAGCACCAGGCTGATCGCGGATTGGTTCGATTGGAATGAATCGGGCCGGCCGATCCTGACCGAACAGGATGAATCGACCCGATTGCCAGGGCTCTTCCTGGTAGGCCCCGAGGTGCAGCATCGCCAGCATCTCTTCTGCTTCATCTACAAGTTCCGCCAGCGCTTTGCGGTGGTGGCGCGCGCTATCGCAGGGCGGCTTGGCATGGAGACCGAGGCCCTGGAGGCCTATCGGGCCAACGGCATGTATCTCGACGATTTGAGCTGTTGCGACGCAGCCAATTGCTTCTGCTGACGCCGACTCTTCGCAAGATGATGTGAGCGATTCATGCCTCTCGTTCTGACCAATTCTCTGACCCGCCAGAAGGACGTCTTCGTTCCAGGCGATCCGGCTCGCGTGACCATGTATGTTTGCGGGCCTACCGTTTACAACTTCGCCCATATTGGCAATGCCCGCCCTGCAGTCGTGTTCGACGTTCTCTATCGCCTGTTGAAGCGGCGCTTCGGGGGTGTCGTCTACGCGCGCAACTTCACGGATGTCGACGACAAGATTAACGCCGCTGCGAAGGAGGTCGGCCAGCCGATCTCTGCCGTCACGGAACGCTACATCGAGACCTACCATACCGACATGGCGGCGCTCGGAGTTCTGGCTCCGGATCTTGAACCCCGCGTGACGGACCACATTCCCGAGATCATCGGCATGGTGGAACGGTTGATCGCGCGGGGTCATGCCTATGCGGTCGAGGGGCATGTCCTGTTCCACGTGCCCTCGTTTCCAGCTTACGGAGCTCTCTCTGGCCGCAATCGTGATGAGATGATCGCTGGCGCCAGGATTGAGGTCACGCCCTACAAGCGAGACCCTGCGGACTTCGTCCTCTGGAAGCCCTCGACACCGGACCTGCCGGGCTGGGAGAGCCCATGGGGCCGCGGGCGACCCGGTTGGCACATCGAATGCTCAGCCATGATCGAGCGGCGCCTGGGTGCAACGATTGATATCCATGGCGGCGGCCAGGACCTGATCTTTCCGCACCATGAAAACGAGATCGCCCAAGGCACCTGCGCCCATGACGGAGAGCTCTACTGCCGATACTGGGTCCACAACGGCTTCGTCACCGTCGAGGGACGGAAAATGTCGAAATCGCTCGGCAACGTGCTTCTGGTCCGGGATCTCCTTGGCGAAGCGCCAGGCGAAGCCATCCGCTTCACGCTTCTGGGCGCGCACTATCGTCAGCCGCTCGACTGGAGTGCGGACGGACTCGCTCAGGCGAAGCGCGGTCTTGATCGTGTCTATGGTACTCTCCGCGGTCTCGGCGATGCTCCCGATATTGCCTGTCCGCCCGGCCTGCTCGATGCGTTCGAAGCGGCCCTTGAGGACGATCTGAATTTCCCAGGAGCAATCGCGGAACTCTTCCGAATAGCGAAGGCGGCGCGCCGGGCGACGACCATGGCGGACCGTGCCACATACAAGGCGGCCTTGCGCGTCGCCGGCGGCTTGCTGGGCCTGTTGCAGCAAGATCCGGCCGCCTGGCTCGAACAGTCCTCAGAAGAAGACGCAGATACGGCAGGGATCCAGCGTCTGGTTGAGGCACGGCAGGCCGCTCGATCAGCACGAGACTACGCCACCGCGGATCGAATCCGTGCCGAACTCGCTTCGCTTGGCATTACCGTCGAGGATCGCGCCGACGGTTCGGCCTGGCGGAGGACCGGTTAGATGGGAGTCCCTCTGCAAGCGAGGCCGGCACCGACCGAGACTATGGCGGATGCCCAGCGGTCCATCGTGGACAGCTTTCGGTATCTCGAAGATTGGACTGAACGCTACCAGTATATAATCGAACTAGGGCGCCGGCTGCCGCCATTCCCGGAGACGAAGCGGATCGAGGCCAACAGGATGCACGGCTGTCAGGCCGGAGTCTGGCTTGTTAGCGATTATCGCGACGGCAAGCTCTTTTTCGAGGCAACAAGTGACTCTGCCATCGTCGCCGGGCTCATCTCCCTGCTGCTCAAGGTCTATTCCGGACGCAGGCCCGACGAGATTCTGGCTACCACGCCCGCGTTCATTGAGGAGATCGGTCTCGCCGAGCATCTTTCGCCGCATCGAGCAAACGGTCTCGCGCTCATGCTCGCGCGCATCCAGGCTGATAGTTCGGGCTACCAGGCCGGCGAGGTCGCATGACGGATTTCGACCTCTACAACCGGCAGATACTGCGGCTGGCCGCATCGATCCCGCGCATTGGCCGGCTGGAATCGCCGGATGCCTCCGTGACGGCCCATAGCCGGCTTTGCGGCAGTCGGATCACCATTGATCTCAAGCTCGCCGACGGCTTAGTTGCGGACTACGCCCACGAAATCAGAGCCTGTGTGATCGGACAGGCGGTCGCCTCGGTCCTCGCCCAAATGATCGTCGGCCTGCGGGCGGCGGAGATTCATGCCGGTGCCGCGGCTCTTCGCGCCCTCTTGAAGGAGAAGACGTTACCGACATCGGCGCCCTGGACGGCACTTGAGCCGTTCCTGCCGGTTGCGGATGTGCGCAGCCGGCACGGATCGGCGCTGCTGCCCTTCGAAGCATTGGAACGCGCTCTGGATGAGATCGGCCGCAAGGACAGTGGGCGGCAACCCCTGTCCGTGGCCTTCGACCAGGAGGTGCGCGCATGACATGGCTCAGCCCCATACGTCCCCCATCCTTGGTCCTGATCGCCCTCATCCGGGCCTATCAGTACCTGCTTTCCCCATTGCTCAGCCCTTGCTGCCGCTTCTCGCCAAGCTGCTCGGCCTACGCGATCGAAGCCCTCCAACGCCACGGGCTTTTCTGGGGTTGCTGGTTCACCGCAAGGCGGTTGCTCCGCTGCCATCCGTGGGGCGGTACCGGTAATGATCCGGTGCCGGTTGAGCGACCGCAGTTTCTCATTCCAAGGCTTTTTCCATGATCACGATCACCTTACCGGACAGCATCCACAAATACGACGAGCCGGTCCGGACGCTCGATGTCGCGGCGCGGCTTGGTGGAGTGGTGGCGGAGACGGCGCTGGCGGTGAGGATCGATGGCGCTTTGCATGATCTCGCAACACTGATCGATCAGGATGCGCAAGTCGAGATCATCACCCGCGATCACCTCGAGGCACTGGAGCTGCTGCGCCATGACGCGGCGCATGTCCTGGCCGAGGCCGTCAAGGAGCTCTATCCCGATACCCAGGTCACCATCGGCCCCACAATTAAGAACGGGTTCTACTACGACTTCGCGCGCGAGACCTCGTTCACGCCGGAAGACCTTGTGCGAATCGAGGAACGCATGCGAGAGATCGTGGCGCGGGACGAGCCGATCGAGCGTGAGTTGTGGCAGCGCGACGACGCGAGCCGCTATTTCCAAGCCAAGGGCGAGCGCTACAAGGCGGAAATCATCGCCGCCATCCCCGATGGCGAGACCCTAAGCGTCTATCGCCAAGGGGAGTTCCGCGACCTCTGCCGCGGTCCACACCTGCCTTCGACGGGCAAGCTCGGTATCGCCTTCAAGTTGCTGAAGGTCGCTGGCGCTTATTGGCGCGGCGACCACCGCAATCCGATGCTGCAGCGTATCTATGGTACCGCGTGGCGCGACCAGGCAGAGCTCGACGCGTATCTTCACCAGCTTGAAGAAGCCGAGAAGCGCGATCACCGAAAGCTCGGCCGCGAAATGGACCTGTTTCATTTCCAGGAGGAAGCGCCGGGCGCCGTCTTCTGGCACCCCAAGGGCTGGACGCTGTTCCAGACCCTGATCGACTACATGCGCCAGCGTCAGGCGCGGGCCGGATATGTGGAAATCAATACGCCAGACGTCATGGATCGGAGCCTGTGGGAGCAGTCGGGCCATTGGGAGAAGTTCGGAGAGAGCATGTTCACCACCGAAGCGAAAGAGGAACGTGTCTTCGCCCTGAAGCCGATGAACTGCCCCGGCGGAGTCCAAGTCTACAAGCAGGGGATCAGGAGCTATCGCGACCTACCGCTACGCATTGCCGAATTCGGCAAGGTCCACCGGTTCGAGCCATCGGGCGCTCTGCATGGCCTGATGCGGGTTCGGGCTTTCACGCAGGACGATGCGCATATCTTCTGCACCCAAGAGCAGATCACCCAAGAATGCCGGGTCGTCTGCCAGCTCATCCTTAACATCTACCGCGACTTCGGGTTTGAGGATGTGCGGATCAAGTTCTCCGACCGACCGGCGAAGCGGATCGGGTCCGACGCGATCTGGGACAAGTCTGAAGCGGCCTTGAAGGCCGCTGTCGAGGCGACGGGCCTTTCCTACACGACCAATCCCGGCGAGGGCGCGTTCTATGGGCCGAAGCTCGAGTTCGTTTTACGGGATGCCATCGGCCGCGACTGGCAATGCGGTACCTTACAGGTGGACCTCAACCTTCCGGAGCGGCTCGGTGCTTATTACATCGGGCCGGATGGCGAGAAGCACCCGCCGGTGATGCTGCACCGGGCTCTGTTCGGCTCGCTGGAGCGGTTCACCGGCATTCTGCTGGAGCATTACGTAGGCAAGCTGCCGCTCTGGCTGGCGCCGGTCCAGGCCGTCGTCGCGACGATCACCTCCGACGGCGACTCCTATGCCAACGAGGTGGCCGCCCAACTCACGTCTCATGGCCTCCGGATCGAGACTGATCTGAGGAACGAGAAGATCGGCTACAAGATCCGCGAGCACAGCCTGGCCAAAGTGCCGGTGCTCCTGGTCGTGGGCAAACGCGAGGCGAAGGAAGGTACTGTCTCACTTCGCCGCCTGGGCAGGGAGGGTAGCGAAACCCTGTCCCTGCGCGAGTCCCTCATACGCCTTGAAACCGAAGCGCTGCGCAGCACCAATGCACCCGTTCGTCTTCCGCAAAGTGACCGCGCTGCTGACGAGACAGAGCGGATCATTCAGGGGGCAGCGGGATGAACAGGATGCTGGCCCTGAAGAGCTACGAGGATTGGAAGCACTGTATCACCGTGTTGTGCGGCATTCCGCTGACCAAATCCTATATCGAGCAGAGGCTCACCGCTTTGCGTGACCCAGCGAACAATACGACGCAGAAGTTTGTACCGATGTGGGGTGAACAACATCGTCTGCGCGTCATCGGTTGGTTTGAGCAGGCACGGCAAGAAGTGGATGGAAAAAATGGCTCCACGCTCTCGGGGCGAGCGAGCTGATGCGAGCCTTCGATCCCACCAATATTCCAGCCATCGTCAATGCCATCGAGCAGGTACTTGGGGTTGCGCATCCGATCGCCCGGATCATGCAAGCAGCGGCAGCCGATCCCGATTTGGCGCGGGAGGCATGGAATGCCATTGAATCCCTCCCCACAGAGCAACGTCGCGCCATTGCCGGCATATTGGCCAGTACCATGATGCCTGGTCTTTGAAGACAACGAGGAGGCTGCGGTGCCGCTACTTGACCATAGACAAATCCGCGATCTGGTGGGTGACCAGGCCTCCGCCGATTACGAGCTCGATCTGCGCGGCGTGTCTACGGCGCACGCTCGCATCGCCATCGAGCGGATGCTCGAACGCCGACGCTTCGTTGAGGCTACGACCGTGGTGATCCGCATCGATCCGGCAACGCCGACAAGTGGCGAAACGCTGTTTCTGCCGGTTGGTCGGCAATTGCTGGAAGCTCGTCGCCGTAAGCTCGTCCGTCGTTTTACGCCATTACCGGATGGCGATGGTGGAGGCTTTTATGTCGAACTTCCTGGTCATCCGGCCAGTTTGGGCGATTGGCCGACAAAGGCGAGATGAACAGGATGCGCACCCTGAAGAGCTACGAGGATTGGAAGCACTGCATCACAGTACTTTGCAGCATCCCGCTCATCCCGGCCTTTGTCAAACAACGTCTTGCGGCGCTTCGCGACCCCGCTGACCACGGAACGCAGAAATTCATCGCGACCTGGGGTGAGGCCCATCTGGCGCGTGTAATCGTCTGGTTCGAGAAAGCGGAGCGTGAACTACGATGATCCTCAACACGCACGGTCGCTACAACTACAGTCCCATTTCTGGCCGACCGCATTACGAATGGCCCGGCGGCAAGCGGCTTGCCTTCTATGTTGCCGTCAATGTGGAGCACTTTCATTT
>JAPORR010000158.1 GCA_026710105.1 Alphaproteobacteria bacterium | reverse complement strand
CTTTCCGCCCGGCGACAGCGCCTCTTGCGATGCGGGTGATCGGCTTGGCTAGGGCGGCTTCCAGGCCAAGATCCATGGATTTGAGCCGCTTGATCTCGTCGCGGAGCCTTGCGGCTTCCTCGAATTCCAGGTCCGCCGCCGCCGCGCGCATCTGCTTTTCGAGATCGGCAACAGTCGTCTCCAGGTTATGGCCGAAGACCATTGGCTCTTTGGCGAAGCCTGCATCGACAGTCATGCTGTCGCGGGCATAGACGCTCTTGAGAATATCGGCGATATCCTTGCGCACGCTTTCGGGCGTGATGCCCTTGGCCTGGTTGTAGACGTGCTGCTTCTCTCGTCGGCGCCGAGTTTCCTCCAGGGCTGAAGTGAGAGATCGCGTTTCCCGATCCGCATAGAGGATGACACGCCCGTCCACATTGCGCGCCGCGCGGCCGATAGTCTGGATAAGCGAGGTATAGGAGCGCAGATAACCCTCCTTGTCCGCATCGAGGATAGCGACCAGCGCGCATTCCGGGATGTCCAGTCCCTCGCGCAGCAGATTGATTCCGATCAGCACGTCGAAGGCGCCGAGCCGCAGGTCACGAATGATTTCGATCCGTTCCAACGTTTCCACATCGGAATGCAGGTAGCGCACTCGGATGCCAGATTCATGCATGTATTCGGTCAGGTCTTCCGCCATGCGTTTGGTCAGCGTCGTGACCAGGACCCGCTGCCCCCTTTGCGAGGCGTCCCGGCACTCGGCCATCAGGTCGTCCACCTGCCGCTCCGTTGGCCGCAGGATACAGACCGGGTCGATGAGCCCGGTCGGCCGAACTAACTGTTCGACGACGACGCCTTCGACCCGCTCAAGCTCCCAGGGGCCGGGCGTTGCCGATACGAACACCGTTTGTGGGCGCATCTCATCCCATTCCTCAAACTTGAGCGGCCGATTGTCCACGCAAGAGGGCAGGCGGAAGCCGAATTCTGCCAGCGTCGATTTGCGCGCATAGTCGCCACGGAACATGCCGCCGACCTGCGGTACCGATACATGGCTTTCGTCCACGATTAAGAGCGCGTCCTCTGGCAGATATTCGAACAGGGTCGGTGGCGGCTGGCCTGGTGCGCGTCCGGTGAGGTAGCGGGAGTAATTCTCAATACCGGCGCAGGAACCGATGGTGACCATCATTTCCAGATCGAATGTCGTGCGCTGCTCCAGCCGCTGGGCTTCCAGCAGTTTGCCTTGGGCGGTCAGTTCCGCCAGACGTTCATCCAGCTCAATGCGGATGTTCCGAGCAGCCTGTATCAGGGTCGGCTTCGGTGTCACGTAATGGCTGTTGGGAAACACGCGGATCGCGCCGAGCGATGCCACCCGCTCGCCTGTCAGCGGATCGAATTCGTGAATTGCCTCCACCTCGTCGTCCCAGAGCGTCAGCCGCCAGGCACGGTCCTCAAGATGGGCTGGGAAAATCTCGATGCTGTCGCCCCGGACCCGAAATGCGCCACGATGGAAGTTGTTGTCATTGCGGCGATATTGCAACTCGACGAGCCGTTTGAGGAAGATATCACGGTCGATCTTTTTGCCGACGGTCGCAACCGCAGTCATTTCGGCATAGGTCTCGACCGCGCCTATACCGTATATGCAGGAGACACTGGCGACGATCACGACATCGCGCCGTTCCAGAAGTGCACGAGTCGCTGAGTGGCGCATCCGGTCGATCTCTTCGTTGATCGATGCCTCTTTCTCGACATAGGTATCAGTACGCGGGACATAGGCTTCTGGCTGGTAGTAGTCGTAATACGAAACGAAATACTCGACAGCATTCTCCGGAAAGAGGCTCTTCATCTCCGCAAAGAGTTGGGCCGCGAGCGTCTTGTTCGGTGCCATGATGAGCGTCGGGCGTCCCAGTTCGCGGATCACATGGGCAGCGGTAAAGGTTTTGCCGGAGCCGGTGACACCCAACAGCACCTGTTCGCGCTCGCCCCGGCGCAGCCCGGCGAGTAGTTCTGCGATTGCCTCTGGCTGGTCACCTGCCGGCTGGAAGTTAGAAGAAATGCAGAAATCGGCCCGCCCGGATGTCGGCATGGTGGTTGGTGCGACGAGTGGCGTTTGGAGTGGTTGAGCCATCACCGCCGCCGGTCAGAGCCAGCCGGGAGCAGGCAGGTTAGCCTGCTTCAGGAAAGCGGGGTTCCAGATCTTGGCAGAATAGCGCTGCCCGAGATCGCAGAGCAGGGTAACGACGGTATGGCCGGGACCAAGTTCCTTAGCCGTGCGGATGGCACCTGCGATATTGATGCCGCTGGAAAGCCCCACGCAAAACCCTTCTTCCTTCAGAAGGTCGAAGACGATGGGGAGCGCCTCGGAATCGGGGATCAAATAGGGGAAATCGACTTCAAGGCCCTCGAGATTGGCCGTCACACGTCCCTGGCCGATACCCTCACTGATCGAACTGCCTTCCGACTTGAGTTCACCGTTGGCATACCACTCATAAAGTGCCGCGCCCTGGGGATCGGCGAGGCCGATCTTGATATCCCGGTTGCGTTCCCTAAGGCCCATGGCGGTGCCGGCAAGGGTGCCGCCTGTGCCGACAGCGCAGACGAAGGCGTCCACCTTGCCGTCTGTTTGGGTCCAGATTTCCGGTGCGGTGGTCTCAATATGGATCTGGCGGTTGGCGACATTGTCGAACTGGTTGGCCCAGATAGCACCCTTCTCATGTTTCGCAGCAAATTCATCAGCTAAACGACCGGAAACGCGGACATAATTGTTGGGGTCTCGATAGGGAACAGCCGCCACCTCTCGCAGATCTGCCCCGCAGAGCCGCAACATTTGTTTCTTCTCCTCAGATTGCGTTTCCGGGATCACGATGACGGTACTGTAGCCACGCGCATTGCCGACCAGCGCCAGCCCGATGCCGGTATTGCCGGCGGTGCCTTCCACGATGATGCCGCCGGGCTCAAGCAGCCCCTTGGCCTCGGCGTCGCGTATGATGCCGAGTGCGGCGCGGTCTTTCACTGATCCGCCCGGATTGAGGAACTCCAGCTTCACCAGCACATCGCAGCCCGTCAGTTCCGAGGCTTTTCGGAGGCGCACCAGAGGCGTGTTCCCGATGGTATCGATGAAGCCGTCGCGAATATTCATAGTCTTCCAGCCCTTGCCGCGCGTCGAGTGCAAGTCATATAAGCGGATTGGCGGCGGCGAGAAAGGGCGCGCTCAAATGGGCCTGTTGGGGGAAATCGACAGCTATATGAGCCGCGATCCGGCCCTGCGTTCGCGCCTGGAAGTGATGCTGGCCTATCCCGGTTTTCACGCGCTCGTCTTCTATCGCATCGCTAACTGGTTTTGGTGCAAGAAGTTCTACCTGATCGGCCGGTTCGTCAGCCATCTCGGCCGCTGGTTTAGCGGCATTGAGATTCATCCGGGCGCCATCATTGGCAAGCGTCTCTTCATCGACCACGGCATGGGTGTTGTCATTGGCGAGACCGCCGAAATCGGTGACGACGTCACGCTCTATCAAGGAGTGACGCTTGGTGCTACATCGACCGCGAAAGGCAAGCGCCACCCGACGCTTGCTGATGGCGTCATCGTTGGGTCCGGAGCGCAGGTGCTGGGGCCGTTCACTGTAGGTGAGGGCGCGCGAATCGGCGCCAATGCTGTCGTTGTGAGAGCCGTTCCCTCCGGTGCGACCATGACCGGTATTCCGGCAAAAATGGCCCAGCCGCGCAGCCGCAAGCAGCCAGAGAGTTTTGTCGCCTATGGCACGCCCGAAGGTGTGACTGACCCCGATAGCCGCTCGATCCGTACGCTCGCCGAGACAGTAAAGCGGTTGGAAGCGCGCGTGGCCGAGCTCGAGCGCGAAGCCGATAAACGGGGCAGCGAAGATCGCAGTGAGGACCGTCGGCCGCATATCGGCGCGGCCAGCTAAGTCCGGCGCAATATTATCCGACTTCCGAAAGGAGGAGACCGCTATGGCGCGTCTACCCATGCCGGAAACCTTGACCGAACGCCAACAGGAGGTTCTCGATGCTATCACCGCTGGGCCGCGCGGCGGTGCACGAGGGCCGTTTGCGGCTCTACTGCGCAGCCCGGAACTTTGCGAGCGCGCCCAACTATTAGGGGCGTTCTGTCGTTTCGGCACCAGTTTGGGGCCGCGCCTTTCCGAGCTCGCGATCCTGGTGACGGCGCGGGAGTGGACGGCCCAATATGAGTGGTATGCCCATGCACGGCTGGCGCGAGAAGCCGGCCTTGACGAGGCGGTCATTGAGGCGATCAAAGCTCGTCGACGTCCAGAAGGCATGACGGTGGACGAGGCTGCAATCTACGACCTCTCCACTGAACTCTACGCGACACGGCGCGTGAGCGACGCCACCTATGACCGCGCCGTCTCCGCGCTCGGAGAAAAGGGTATCGTCGAGACCATTGGCATCATGGGCTATTACTGTCTGGTGTCGATGGCGCTGAACGTCTCCGGCGTCGAACTTCCTGGGGGCGAGCCGGAGCCGCTCAGCCTTTAGTCGGTCAGCCCTTGCGGCGTTGCATCAAGCCGTCGAGCGCCTCGCGCTGCTCATTGCTCGGCGTACCAGCCGTCGAGGGCAGGGCGGATGTCACCAGATACAGCAGACGCCATCTTCGTAGCGGCCAGAGCAAGTTTTGCCGGCAATGTCTTCTCAGCCTGCAGCGCCTCGGTCTCCGCGCAGGTTTTGCCGATTTTCTCGCTGCCAGCCCGCACCGTGCCGGTCAGGCGCTCCCAGGCCGAATGTTGTTCAGGCGTGAAACCAATCAGCCGGATTGCGCGGCACGCGACTGGCGGCGTTTGCACCAAGCGTTTCATCTGCACCGGGCATCTCGTCATGTCGCTGCGATCTCCTCCTGAAAGCGCAGCACAGCGGTGCGGGGGTCGGGGGCGCGAAGAATCTCGCGGGCGACGACGAGATAGTCCGCGCCCGCGGCGATGGCAGCGCGGGGCGTAGTGACACGCTTCTGGTCGTCGGCGGATGAGCCGGGTAGGCGGATGCCGGGAGTGACGATCAGCATGTCAGGCCCCAACGCTTCACGGAGCATGGCAGCTTCCTGTCCCGAGGCGACTACACCGTCCATACCTGCGGCCTTCGCATGGCTGGCGCGGGCCAGGACCAAATCCTCAACGGTGCCGCGCCAGCCGAGCTCGCGTACCCCCGCCTCGTCCATGCTGGTGAGCACGGTGATAGCGAGCAGGCGGGTGGTGGCTGTACCCCGGCCGCGGCGAGCAGCCTCCATGACACGGCGGTCGCCATGTACCGTCAGCAGGTCGACCCCGAGAATTGCTGCGCCGCGTGCGGCGTTCTCCACCGTGCGGTCGATATCCCAGGCCTTGGCGTCTAGGAACAGGCGGCAACCCTCTGCGATGAGGTCGCGCGCCAGATCGATGCCGCCGATATAGAAGAGGCCAAGACCGATCTTGTAGAAGCGTGCGGCGTCGCCGATCCGTTCGACGATCTGCCGGGCGCTATTGCAGTCCGTCGTATCGAGGCCGATGATCAGACGGTCGCGCGGATCTATCACAACGCCGCCCTGAAACCCACGAGCTCGACGCCTTCTTCAACTCGGTCCCCGACCGTGAATGGCATGGCCTCGACTATGCCGTCGGCCGGGGCGGTGATGGTGTGCTCCATCTTCATCGCCTCCAGCACGACCAAAGGCTCGTCCTTGCGCACGGTCTGGCCAGCTTCCACCAATACTCTTACAACCGTGCCGGGCATGGGCGAGGTCAGTCTTCCGCCGCCGGCCTCGGCGCTCATTGCTGCTGCGCCGGGCGTCACCAGCAGGATGTCGCGCTGCGCGCCGCCCAGGAAGACGGTGAGGTGGCTGCCATCTGCAATCACAGTGCCACGTCGGTGCCTGCCATCGATCTCCGCCGTCAAACCGCCGCCCGTCTCCCGCACTACGCTGGCGATCGAAACGGTGTTTTCGCTGCACTCCAGCCGGTAGCCACCGAAGGTATGGATCGCTTCATATGTCACCGTTTCGCCGTTATCATCGAATGTGAGCCGGTCGCTACCCTGACTGTTGAGCCGCCAGGCATCACTGCGACCCCAAGGGGAATAACGGTCCGGCACCTGTTCCTGCGCCATTCTTCGCCGAGCGGACCTGTCTTCAAGAACGGCGATAGCTGCGAACGCCCGCATGGTTTCCATGTCGCCGGCGGGCGGTTTCTCTGCCGCAATGCCATGCCTCTCAATGAAATGCGTGTCGAGCAAACCGTCCGCGAAGGCAGTGTGGCGGGCCAGCGATTCGAGGAAAAATAGGTTGGTATTGAGGCCGACAATGTGGGTGTCGGCTAGCGCATCGGCCAGCGCAAGGCGGGCGTGATCTCGATCCTCACCCCAGGCAACGATCTTAGCGATCATCGGGTCGTAGAAGGGCGTGATCTCGTCACCCGCTTCGACGCCACTATCGACACGTAGGCCCGGCCGATCTTCCGGAAATGCAAGATGAGAGAGCCGCCCTGTCTGCGGCAAGAACCCTCTGGCCGGGTCTTCGGCATACAGCCTTGCCTCCACGGCATGGCCGGTGGCGGCGATATCCTCCTGTGAGAATGTGAGCGGCTCTCCTGCGGCGATGCGGAGCTGCCATGCCACGAGGTCGAGCCCGGTCACCATTTCAGTGACCGGATGCTCGACCTGAAGGCGAGTGTTCATCTCGATGAAGTGAAAAGTGTTGTCGCTTCCGACCAAGAACTCGACCGTGCCGGCCCCAACATAGCCGATGGCTCGGGCGAGCCTGACCCCTGCGGCACCCATCTCCGTCCGCATTGAGCCGGGCAATCCCGGCGCGGGAGCCTCCTCTATGACCTTCTGGTGCCGACGCTGGATCGAGCAGTCCCGGTCGAGCAGGTGCAGCACGTTGCCATGTGTATCCGCCAGCACCTGCACCTCGACATGGCGTGGACAGGCGATATAACGCTCCAGCAGCAGCGTGCCGTCGCCGAAAGCGGCCTCGGCCTCGCGTTCGGCGGCGGCCAGTGCAGCCAACAGATCTTCCGCCCGCTCGACAACCCGCATACCCCGGCCTCCACCACCGGCAGATGCCTTGACCAGCACGGGATAGCCGATTTCCTTTGCTGCTACGACGAGCCGCTCCGGCGTCGCATCTGGTTCGTGACAGCCGGGCACGAGGGGCACACCGGCCTCCGCTGCTATTTGTTTCGCAGCACTCTTCGAGCCCATCGCCTGGATCGCCGCTGCTGGCGGGCCGACAAAGGTTAGACCGGCCGCAGCGACGCGCTCTGCAAACCCGGCGTTCTCCGAGAGGAAACCGTAGCCGGGATGAACTGCTTCTGCACCAGTGCGGCAGGCTGCGTCGATCAGCGCGTCGATATCAAGATAGCTCGCCTGAGGACGCGCGGGACCGATACAGATGCTTTCATCCGCCGCCCGGACATGGGCGGAGCCGGCATCCGCTTCGGAATGCACGGCGATGACGCGAAGCCCCATGTGCCGGGCGGTTCGGGCGATACGGCAAGCGATCTCGCCCCGATTGGCGATGAGCAGCCGCCGGAACATCATGCAAGTTTCCCTAAAAGCACTCCGTTACCATAGCTGCGCCACTGTACCGACGAAAGATAGGGGAACATGACGTTGCAGGTGGTTTGCCGGCTAGCTGCAAAAATGCACCCTGCCGGCCTCCAGCTGGCGATAAAGTGCTAGAGATTGAATGGCGGCGAGGATTGCGCGCCGAGGATCGCGACGTAGGGATATCAGAGGCGCCGGCAATCGCGTCCTGGGGCGCGGTGTGCCAGAGAAAGACGAATTTTCGTCGTAGGTCACACTGGGAGATTGAGGCGCTACCTTCCTCGCAAGTGACTGTGTTGGGCTTTCTGGAGACGATGCAAGCCCATACGGCATGATTTTGTTGACGGCGATTTTGCCTTGCATTTGCAAATTGGGGATTTCCGGCGATGCGATGCGTGCGAGCGGCACCGTTTCCATCGACGCCGCGGTCGCCGGAGTGTGCGATGCGTCGGTGCTTCGTGTGGGGCCTGCTGCTTTGAACTCCAGGGTCGGGGACTTTACGGTGCGCATGGGAAGGAGGTGCGGCGGTCGCTGCGTAAGAACCCGCCAGCATTGAGGCGGCGCTTCTGTGTTTCTCGGGACATGCGGTGTTCCTGTGTTTTCCGGAGGGAGAGACGGTTTTGGCTGGGGGTGATGGCAGGAAGCGGCCGCGCTCGGTGATGGCGACCGACAGCGAGTGGCGCCTTGTGGTAAGCGGCGGGCTCGCTCTCGATCATCCTGGCGGCCGCGGCCCGCAGTCTCGCCGACACACAGGAAGTTGGCCGCCCGCAGGCAGGTGCCGTCGTAGCCCGTGTCAGCAAAACTCTCCACCAGCCAGGGCTCAAACCCGTAGCGGGCCTCGAAGTCCGAGGGCAGACGGCGCAGGATGCGCCCGAGTGCATGGCTTGCAAGATGCGGGCAGAATACCGACGGCCTGATCAGGAAACGGCTCAGGCAGATCACCCGGTCAGATGATCCCGGCGCTGCTCGTCGCTCCACGCCATCCAGCGGTCCCGCGCCGCACACCGTAGCGCCGCTGCCGAAAATCCTGCTGCACCCAGCCAGCCGTGCGCTGAACCGATCAGATACCGGACCTGACACCCGGCAAAGGTCGTCAGCCCGTGTGGATGCTCGTGGGCGATGAGCGTGTTCCACACCGCCCGGTCCGAAGGAGAGGTGACAACAGTCAGCACCAGACCCCGGATCGACGCCGGATGCTCCGGCACCTCTTCCGGCTCGGGAACGCCCGGTGCGAGAAGATGCGGCCTGTTGTCCACAGCAGGGGCCCGCGCCGCGGGCAAGACGATGTCCGGCTCACGTTCGGCAAGCGCTGACAGCGCCTTCATGCCGCCGGCAAGCTGAGGGCGCCCGGTCGTATCTAAGAACGAAAACTCACGACAGATCCGGCGACCGAGGGTACTCCGGCTCGCAAAATGCTCCTGCGACAGGATCGCGACAATCCGCGCACGTTCCCTCGCACCGCCCAACCTGCGGGTGATCTGCGACTGTGAAATGGTGCTGCCGTACCATGACGAACTCACCGTGTACTCACCGTGTACAGACCTTTTCACGACTACATGGGAGAGCTAGCCTGGGGCGGCGGCTGGTTCGATCAGCAACAGCCGGTCGCCGGCGATACGGTGCGAAGAGAACCGCCCCTTGCCAATACAGGCTAACGGGCTGGCAACGGAATTTACCTCATCAAATTGCGGAATAGCTCCCAGTTTGAAACTGCCTGGGGTCCAATAGGGGTCAATTGGAGGTGTAGACAGTAAACTGCTCGTCGATCGTCGAGCCTGCGGAGTGTGAGAGTGTCCGCTCACCGCCTCTGTAGTCGCTTCAGCGCAAATATTTCACCGAAGACGCGTGCATCCGATGCCCTCCATCCGTAGTCAAGACACTTAGTCGTCATGCCCCGGCCCAATTCGGTGAACAAGCGCCTCCCTTTGCCTCAAGTCTATCTCAGCATAAATCACCGAATTCGGAAGCTCCTCAATCACTTCGTTCAACCAGGCAACTCTGCGCAAGTCCGGACCCGTCAACCACGTTCCACCCGGGAGTGAATCTCGTATGGCGATGATGCCGCTGGGGTGAGTGTCGGGGTTCATGC
>JAPORR010000051.1 GCA_026710105.1 Alphaproteobacteria bacterium | reverse complement strand
CGTGCGGTGTTCGAGTCGGGTGGGCTTGCCGAGGGCATGGGCGCGGGTGGCATCGTCATCGACCAGACCACGGGTGACCCGAACGCAACACGCGCCATGGCCTCGGAGCTGGCGGAGCGCGGCATAAGGCTGATCGACGCGCCGGTCTCGGGTGGCAGGCAGGGCGCGGATGCCGGCACGATCGCGATCATGGTCGGCGCTTCGGATGCAGATTACGCTGAAGTGCTGCCGCTGCTCCACGCCATCAGCCCTAATGTCTTCCATTGCGGCAGCACCGGCGCGGGTCATGTGATGAAGCTGGTCAACAATGCGATCGCGGCATGCGTTTCGGCCGCGACCTTCGAAGCGGTTGCGATGGGCGTCAAGAACGGCCTCGACTTTGCAAGGGCGGCTGAGGTGCTGAACAAGGCTTCAGGCCGCAGCTACATTTCGGAAAATGTACTCTCGGCCCTAACCGCCGGGCCGAATTCTGTCGGCTTCGGGCTCGCGCTGATGCACAAGGATGTCCGCCTCGCCACCCGGCTCGGCGCGGACAGCGGCGCGCCGCTGTTTGTAGCCAATGTCGTGCGCGAACTCTATCAGGCCTCGCTCACGCATCTTGGCGTCGAAGCGGATTCAAGCGAGCTGATCCACACCATGGAGCGCAATGCGGATGTGAAGGTCGTGCCGTGAATCAACCGCCCAGCAGCATGTATAATATGGCCGCTTGACGCGCCGCAGCACGTTTCTAGATTGCGGCTTTCCGTAATCTGGACCATCTGCCACGCCGATGAGTGAGATCGCCCTGACATTGCCTGACGGCTCCGTGCGCCCCTTCGCGCGTGGCGGCACCGGCGCCGATCTAGCGGCGGTCATTTCCGGAAGCCTCGCCAGACGCGCCGTTGCCATCCGGATTGACGGTGTGCTGCGTGACCTCTCCGAGCCGCTCACCGGGGACAGCGCGGTCGAGATCGTCACGCGCGACGACCCGGACGGCCTTGCCCTCATCCGCCACGACGCCGCCCATGCGCTCGCCGAGGCGGCGAAGGAACTATATCCGGACATCCAGATCACCATCGGCCCAGTGATCGAGAACGGTTTCTACTACGACTTTTCGCGTACTGAGCCGTTCGCGCCAGACGACTTGGCCCGGCTCGAGGAGCGCATGCGCGAGATCGTGGACCGCAACGAACCGATCACTCGCGAGGTCTGGGATCGCGACGAAGCAGCTCGTTTCTTCGAGAGTGAGGGCGAGTATTACAAGGCTGAGATCATCCGCTCGATCCCGTCGTCTGAGCCTATCACGCTCTACCGCCAAGGCAGTTTCGTGGACCTCTGCCGAGGCCCACATCTGCCCTCCACGGGCCGACTCGGCAAGGCGTTCAAGCTGATGAGCGTGGCGGGCGCCTACTGGCGGGGCGATCACCGTAACGAGATGCTGCAACGCATTTACGGCACGGCTTGGCACAGCGAGAAGGAACTCAAGGCCTATCTGGAACGGCTTGAGGAGGCGGAACGGCGCGATCACCGCCGCCTCGGGCGTGAGATGGGGCTGTTCCACCTGCAAGAGGAGGCCGTAGGTTCAGTCTTCTGGATGCCTAAGGGCTGGACGCTATTCCGCATCTGCGAGGACTATATGCGCATGCGCCTCGATGCGAACGGCTATGTCGAGGTGAAGACGCCGCAGCTTATCGACCGGGCCCTCTGGGAGGCGTCCGGCCACTGGGAGAAATTCCGCGAGCACATGTTCGTGGCCGAAGCCACGGACGATCGCCTCCTTGCGCTGAAGCCGATGAACTGCCCTGGCCATGTGCAGATCTTCCGCCAGGGCATCAAGAGTTATCGTGACTTACCGCTGCGCATGGCGGAATTCGGCTCTTGCCATCGCAACGAACCCTCAGGTGCGTTGCACGGCATCATGCGGGTGCGCGCCTTTACCCAGGATGATGCCCATATCTTCGCCACCGAAGACCAAGTGACTGCCGAGACGGAACGCTTCTGCACGTTGCTGCAAAGCATCTATGCGGATTTCGGCTTCGAGGACGTCCTGGTGAAATTTTCCGACCGTCCAGAGGTTCGCGCCGGCGAGGACACGGTCTGGGACAAGGCTGAGACCGCACTGCTTGACGCTGTGCGTGCGGTGGGTTTGGAGGTTAAGCTCAACCCCGGCGAGGGGGCCTTCTACGGGCCGAAGCTCGAATTCGTGTTGCGCGACGCCATCGGGCGCGACTGGCAGTGTGGTACCTTCCAGGTCGATTTCGTACTGCCCGAGCGGCTGAACGCCAGCTATGTGGACGAGAGCGGTGCGCGGCGGCGCCCGGTAATGCTGCACAGGGCCATTCTTGGCTCCTTCGAGCGCTTCATCGGCGTTCTCATCGAGCATTATGCCGGGCGATTCCCGCTCTGGCTGGCGCCGGTGCAGGTGGTCGTCGCCACGATCACGAGCGATGCCGACGATTATGCGCGCGAGGTGTTCGCCCGGCTGCGGGAGGCGGGGCTGCGCGTCGAGCTGGATCTGCGCAACGAAAAGATCGGCTTCAAGGTGCGCGAACATTCCCTCGCCAAGGCACCGACGCTGCTCGTCGTCGGGCGCCGTGAGGCCGAGCAGAAAACGGTCGTGCTGCGCCGACTCGGCTCACAGCGCCAAGAAATGCTTGCAGTCGGCGACTTGATCCGTACCCTGTCGTCGGAAGCAGCGGTTCCGAGCCGGGGCCGCTAGCGGGATAGAACGGAAAGGAGAGGGTCGATAGTTCGATACACCTCTACAGTGCCGCCCAGGAAAGAAGGGCCGCGTATCAATGAAGACATAGAAGCGCAGTCGGTCAGGTTGGTCGCTGCCGACGGCAGCATGGTCGGCGTTGTCGAGATTAACGAAGCGCTGGGAGCGGCCCAGGCTGCAGGCCTCGACCTGGTCGAGGTCTCGCCGAATGCGGAGCCGCCAGTCTGCAAGGTCCTCGATTATGGGCGTTTCAAATACGAGGCCCAGAAGAAGAAGAACGAGGCGCGTAAGAAGCAGAAGACCATTGAGGTCAAGGAAATCAAGATGCGCCCTGGGATTGAGCAGCATGATTACGATACAAAGATGCGCTCAGTCCGCCGGTTCCTCGACGACGGCGACAAGGTGAAAGTGACCTTGCGTTTCCGCGGCCGCGAACTCGCCCATCAGGAAGTCGGACGCGCCGTTCTGGAGCGTGTCCAGAGCGAGCTGGGCGACGCCGTCAAGGTTGAACAATTCCCTAAGATGGAAGGACGGCAGATGGTCATGGTGATGTCGCCGCGCTGACGCGCCAATGGCGCCTTTCGACCGGCAGCGGGTGCGACGGCATAGCCGCTGCGCCAGGCCTTGCGCCCTGCAGCGGGGCCGGCTATACGCGCGCCTTTAGGATGGACGGTCCGGCGCGTATCAGGGCATGCCGTCCCAAATCCGCCCCTACTTGAAGGACAGGAAAATGCCCAAGCTCAAGACCAAGAGCAGCACGAAGGGCCGGTTCAAGAAGACCAGCTCCGGTAGGGTGCTGATGAACCATGCCTACAAGCGCCACTGTCTCGCTAACAAGTCGAAGCGGATGAAGCGCCAGGCACGCGGCACGACGGTGATGTCGAAGCCGGACGCGAGGATCGTGCTCCGCTTCATGCCCTACGCCTGAACCGGGAGTCTGGAAGCCATGTCCCGCATCAAGGGCGGTGCCGGCAACCGCCGCCGCCACAAGAAGATTTTGGCTCAGGCGAAAGGCTATCGCGGCCGGGCGAAGAATAATTTCCGTATCGCTATCGAACGTGTCGAACGCGGGCTGCAATATGCCTATCGGGACCGCCGCACGCGCAAGCGCAACTTCCGCTCGCTCTGGATCCAGCGCATCAACGCTGCTGTGCGTGAGCACGGGCTTACCTATTCCACCTTCATGGACGGTATCGCCAAGGCAGGCATTGAGGTAGACCGCAAGGTGCTCGCTGACCTCGCCGTTCGCGAGCCGGACTCGTTCCGGGCATTGGTGGAGCAGGCGCGGGCCGCACGCGCCTAAGGGTATTTCCCGGGAAAGAGGATCTTCCCATGTCGGACGAATTGACGGCGCTCCGGGACGAGCTGGAGGGTGCCGTGCAGGCGGCCGACAGTCTGGAGGCTCTGGAGGATGCGAGGGTACGCGCGCTCGGCCGGCGCGGTGCCGTCACAGAGCTCATGAAGAGCCTCGGCCGCACCACACCTGAGGAGCGGCGCGCGCGCGGCCAGGCCCTCAACCAACTGAAACAAGCCCTCACCGACGCCATCGCCGCGCGCAAGGCGGCGCTGACCGAGGCTGATCTAGAGCGCCGCCTCGCTGCCGAGCGTATCGACGTCACTTTACCTGTCCAGCCGGCCCCAGAAGGCAGCCTGCATCCGATTTCGCAGACAATAGACGAGATCGTGCAGATTTTCGGTGAGATGGGCTTCCGCTGGGCCGAAGGGCCTGACATCGAGGATGACTGGTACAATTTCACTGCCCTCAATATCCCGCCCGAGCATCCCGCGCGCCAGGAGATGGACACCTTCTATCTCGTGGGTGATGCCGGCTCGCGTCCGGTTCTGCGCACCCATACCAGTCCGGTGCAGATCCGTACCATGCAGGCGTGTGCGCCGCCGCTTCGAGTCATCGTGCCGGGTCGCACATACCGCTCGGACCATGATGCCACCCACTCGCCGATGTTCCATCAGGTCGAGGGGTTGGCTATTGATAGGTCTATTCACATGGGCCATCTCAAGGGCTGCCTGATTGCCTTCTGTCGGGCCTTTTTCGGCGTGGCGGACCTGCCGGTGCGCTTCCGTCCGAGCCATTTCCCGTTCACGGAACCCTCGGCGGAGGTGGATATAGGCTGCGCGCGTGAGGGGGGACAATTGCTTATCGGTGCGGGCGGCGACTGGCTGGAGATTCTCGGCTCCGGCATGGTGCATCCCAAGGTGATTGCCAATTGTGGCCTCGACCCGGAAGAATGGCAGGGCTTTGCCTTCGGCATGGGTATCGAGCGCATTGCCATGCTGAAATACGGCATCCCGGACCTGCGTACCATGTATGAGTCGGACCTGCGCTGGCTACGCCATTACGGCTTCCGGCCGCTCGACATTCCAGACCTGATCGGGGAGGTGTCGGCGTGAAGTTCACCTTCTCCTGGCTGAAGGACCATCTCGACACTGAGGCCACGCTTGAGGAGGTTTGCGAGGCGCTGACCATGCTGGGCCTCGAGGTGGACAGCGTGCAGGACCGTGCACGGGAGCTCGCAGTCTTCACGACCGCTCGCGTGCTCTCTGCCACGCTGCATCCGCAGGCGGACCGCCTGCGCGTCTGTCTGGTGGATACGGGTACGGAGGAAGTGCAGGTCGTCTGCGGCGCGCCGAATGCGCGAACCGGTATGACAGGTGTGTTCGCACCCTCCGGGAGTTGGATACCGGGAACCGGCCTCCGACTGAAGAAGACGGCCATTCGCGGCGTCGAGAGCAATGGCATGTTATTGTCCGAGCGCGAGCTCGGCGTCTCGGATGAACATGAAGGCATCGTCGAACTGCCGGCTGAGACCCCGCTGGGTGCTCCCTATGCGCGGGTTGCAGGGCTCGACGACCCGGTGATCGAGATCACCCTCACGCCCAATCGCGGCGACTGCGCCGGCATTCGCGGCATTGCCCGCGACCTTGCTGCGCGCGGCCTCGGGGCGCTCAAGGGCGTGCCCGGCTGGGGCGAGAGCGTGCCGGGTGTTTTCGAGAGCCCTGTCGCCGTGCGCTTCGAACTTGGCGACCGACCCGAGGCCTGCCCGCTTTTCGTCGGCCGCTATATCCGGGGCGTGCGCAACGACCCGTCGCCGAAATGGGTACAGGATCGCCTGCGTGCCATCGGCCTGCGCCCGATTTCGGCTCTTGTCGATATCACTAATTATTTCACCATGGATTTAGGCCGCCCGCTGCATGTCTTTGATGCGGACAGGCTTGAGGGCGATGTCGTGGTGCGCATGGGCCGGGACGGCGAGGACATCGACGCGCTGGATGGGCGCTGCTACACGGCCGATGCGGAGATGACGCTGATCTGCGACGAGGCGAAAGCCAATGCCTTCGGCGGCATCATGGGTGGGGCGGCGACCGGCGTCACCAAGGAGACGGTCAATGTCTTCCTCGAAAGCGCGCTGTTCGACCCGCTGCGTACCGCTACCACGGGACGTAAACTCGGCGTGCAGAGCGATGCCCGCTACCGCTTCGAGCGCGGCGTCGATCCCACTTCGTCCGTGGCCGGCATGGAGGCCGCCACACGCATGATCCTCGACTTCTGCGGCGGTGAGGCGAGCCAGCCAGTCATTACCGGTAGCGAGCCAGATTGGCGGCGGCATTACCGTTTCCGCCCGCAGCGCGTGGAAAGCTTGGGCGGCGTTGCGGTCCCGCCAACCCGGAGTATCGAAATCCTGAGCGCGCTTGGCTTCGAGGTCAGGGACGAGGACAGTGCCCTGTCGATCGTCCCGCCGCCCTGGCGGCCGGACATTCTGGGCGAGCCTGATCTGGTGGAGGAAGTGCTCCGGGTCCACGGTTTCGAGCATATTCCGGTGGCCGACTTCCCGGCGCCGACCATGCTGCCTGCGCCGGCGCTTACACGCACCGCCGCGCGCGCCGCGAAGCTGCGCCGGGCACTGGCGGCGGCCGACATGGCTGAAGCCGTCACCTTCTCCTTCATGTCGGCGCGCCATGCGGCGCTGTTCGGCGGCGGAGAGACAGCGCTCCGGCTCGACAACCCGATCAGCACTGATCTCGATTGCATGCGCCCCTCGCTTTTGCCGAACCTGCTCGACGCTGCAAGGCGCAATGCCGATGGCGGGCGGTCGGCGGGTGCGCTGTTCGAGGTCGGCCCCGTGTTTCGCCCGGAAGCGGCGGCTATTGAGCCCGACGGACAGCTTCAGGCCGCGGGCGGCATCCGCTGGGGAATGACGCCCCGACATTGGAGAGAGCGCCCGCGCCCCGTGGATGCGCTCGACGCCAAGGCGGACGCGCTCGCCGCGCTGGTAACGGTGGCAGCTCCGGTGGATAAACTGCGTACGACCGCTGATGCGCCGGCCTGGTTCCATCCTGGTCGCTCCGGCTCGCTGCGGCTCGGCGCGGTCGTGCTGGCCGTGTTCGGAGAGCTGCATCCCCGTATGCTAGCAGCCTTTGGTGCAGCCGGCCCGATGGCAGCGTTCGAGGTCTTTTCCGATGCCGTGCCGGTGCCAAGGGTGAAGGTCAGCGGCAAGCAGCGCCCGCCGCTCAGACGCTCCGCCTTCCAGCCGGTCGAGCGTGACTTCGCTTTCGTAGTCGCCGAGGCGGTCGAGGCCGACAGTTTGTTGCGTGCTGTGCGCAATGCAGACAAGACGCTGATCGCGGACGCGACGATCTTCGATGTCTATCGCGGCCAGGGCATAGAGTCGGGATGCAAGTCGCTCGCGGTCGCTGTCACCCTCCAGCCCCGGAACGCGACGCTCACCGACGCCGACCTGGAAGCCGCCTCTGCTCGTATCGCCGCCGCCGTCTCCAAGGCGACGGGTGGTGTGCTCAGGGGATAGGCGCGGCTTTCGCTGTATGAACAGAACTAAAATTGAGGAATTGGTGATTACGGTTGAAGCAAAGGCGCTTATGGTGCACGAGGGCCAATGTATCCTTGTGGTCGCGGGGCGTCAAGCCCCTTAAGCAGCCTAGTAAAGTGCTGGTTGAAAATAAGTTGGTGAAAAGTCAAAGTGATAGACTACCCCACATCGCGCGCTCTCGAAGTGAACGTAACGTGAATTGTGGCCATCCACCCCACCGAAGCGGGGGCAGATCAGCACCGAAATCTTCAAAAGCGATTCCCCTGCAGCAGGCGGTAGACAGGCTGGCGGTGTGTCTCTATCAGAGGCATAGGGGGTCGCTCCAGAGTCTGAGCGTTTGGGTGAGGGCGGTCACGGGCATCCTTGGCACGCATGCTGGGGGAAAACACGGACGGGGCAAGCCCGAAACCGGATGCCAGTCACGGATATAAGTCCCCTACAGAGCTCGTGAACCGGAATATAGAGGACAATAACCATGAACGGCGCGGAAAGCCTTGTCAGGACGCTTGTCGGCGGCGGGGTCGATGTCTGTTTCACCAATCCCGGAACCTCCGAAATGCATTTCGTGGCGGCGCTCGACCGCGTGGACGGCATGCGCTCCGTGCTCTGCCTGTTCGAAGGCGTAGTGTCGGGTGCGGCGGACGGCTATTGGCGCTTGGCGCGCCGCCCAGCGGCGACGCTGCTGCATCTGGGGCCAGGCCTTGGCAATGCAGTCGCCAATCTGCACAACGCGAAGAAGGCCCATTCCGGCATCGTCAATATCGTCGGCGAGCACGCAACCTTCCACATTGAGCATGATGCGCCGCTGACTGCCGATATAGAAGGCATTGCCCGGCCAGTGTCGCACTGGGTCCACACCTCGCGCGATTCCACCGCCGTTGCCGCAGACGGGGCCAGGGCGATTGCCGAGGCGATGGCGCCGCCAGGATGCATCGCAACGCTGATCCTGCCGGGCGATACGGCCTGGAACGCAGCGACCGGGCCGGCTGCCCTGCCCGAAGTCGCGTCGGCCGCTAAGGTGGATGAGAAAAGGGTGGCAGCCGCGGCCGCAGCTACCGGCGAAGGCTGCATGCTGTTGCTCGGCGGCGAGGCGCTGACGGAACGCGGCCTGGCACTCGCCGGTGCTATCGCGGCGAAAACCGGCTCGTCCCTGCTCGCCCAGACCTCCAACGCAGTACTTCAGCGAGGCGCCGGGCGAGTGCCTGTCGGCCGTGTGCCCTTCCCGGTGCTGCAGGCGGTAGAGCAGTTGAAGGATGTGCGCCGCATAGTGCTTGTCGGCGCCAAGGCCCCGGTTGCGTTTTTCGGCTATCCTGATCGGCCGAGCGTCGTGACTCGCGATGACTGCGATATCCAGTGCCTCGCCGCCATTGAGGAGGACCAGCTGGACGCGCTCGAACGGCTTACGGACCGCATGGGCGCGCGGGCTGAGGATGCGCAAGTGCAGAAGCCCTTCAGGCCGGACTTGCCAACGGGCGCATTCGACCTGGACAAGCTCGCGGCCATTCTCGGCAACACAATCCCGGAGAATGCCATCTGCGTGGACGAATCGGTAACCACCGGGCGCGGCTTCTACCCGTTGACGGCTGGCGCTCCGCCGCATGACTGGCTGCAGAATATGGGCGGCTCGATCGGCTATGGTGGTCCCTGCGCCGTGGGTGCTGCCATAGCCTGCCCGGACCGCAAGGTGCTGGCGATGATCGGTGACGGCAGTGCGATGTACACGATTCAGGCGCTGTGGACGATGGCGCGCGAGAATCTCAACATCACTGTCTTGGTCTGGGCCAATCGCAGCTACCGGATTCTCGTGGGCGAGCTCGCCAATGTCGGCGCGCGCAATCCGGGCCGCAAGGCACTCGACATGCTGGATATCGGCCGGCCGGACATGAACTTTGTCGATATGGCCCGCGGCATGGGCGTCGAAGGCGAGCGGGCGGAGGATTGTGAAGGCCTGATCCGGGCGCTCGGCCGTGCCAATGCCGACCGCGGACCTTATCTGATCGAAGTGGTCCTCTGATGGTGGCGATGGCCGGCTGGATCATGACGGAATGCCCCAGCGCCGCCCCGGCCCAGAACTTGACTTCGACACCTAATCGTCGGCCCATGACTACCGG
>JAPORR010000012.1 GCA_026710105.1 Alphaproteobacteria bacterium | reverse complement strand
CCAACATAACAGTGCTCAGGCGATCCACCAGTCCGGGTGTCGGGCGCGCAGCGCCTCGCGAGCGCGGGCACGGGCCGTCCTGTCGGCAAAGGCCGCGAAACAGGTAGCGCCGCTGCCGGACATGCGAGCGAAGAGGGCGCCCTCCAGCCGTCCCAGGGCGTCGAGGACCTCGGCGATTTCCGGCACCAGCGATATAGCAGCGTCGGTCAGGTCGTTCGCGCAGCCGACGAGATCCGCTGTCGTCTGGGGCCAGGGCCGGCTCTCGCGGAACGGGCCGCGCCGCGCGCCGAACACCGCCGGCGTCGCCAGCACCATGCCCGGATTGACGAGCAGCAGGGGCGGCGCGAGCCGGTTAGACAGAGGCGTCAGTCGTTCGCCGATGCCGGCGACGCCAGTGGTCCGCCCGGCAAGACAGACCGGCACATCCGCGCCAAGCGCCGCCGCCAGCGCTTCCAGATCGACCTTGACGCCCCACAACCGCGAGAGTAACCGGAGGGTGGCTGCTGCATCAGCCGATCCGCCACCGATCCCTGCTGCTACAGGCAGAGTCTTCTTCAGCACGAGCCGTGCGCCCCGCCCCGGGGCCAGCGCCCGCGCGGCCCGCAGCACCAGATTATCCGCCTCGTCCGCCAGTGCGCCGGCAAACGGCCCAACTACTTCGAGACTGAGATCGTCCGCCGGCTCCGCATAAAGCGTATCGCCCGCTTCCGCGAAGGCGACCGAGCTTTCTAGTAGGTGCAGCCCGTCCGCGCGGCGCCCGACGACATGCAAATAGAGATTAACCTTCGCTGGCGCCCTCTCGCGCAACATCGCCCGCCCGCCGGCACTCAACTGCAGTCGAGCCCACAATCGAGCCGCTGCCGTAGGCCTTCAATACGCTCTGGATCAGGATCGAAGTCGAGAGCGCGCTGCCATTGAAACCCGGCCTCCAGCCGGCGGCCGACCTTCCAGTAGGCATCGCCCAGATGTTCGTTCACCACCGGGTCCAGGGGCTTCAGCGCCACGGCGCGCTCAAGCTGCTCGACAGCCTCGTCATAGCGCCCGGTGCGGAAATACACCCAGCCAAGGCTGTCGGCGATATAGCCGTCACCCGGCTGCAGATCGACGGCCCGGGCCAGCATTTCTTCGGCACGCTCATATTGCTCGCCGCGATCGACCCAGGAATAGCCGAGATAATTCAGCACATAGGCGTGGTCAGGCACGAATTCGAGCGCCTTCAGAAGGTCCTGCTCGGCGCGGTCCCAGCGCTGGGTACGTTCAAAGGCGATGCCGCGACCATAATAGAGTCGCCAGTGCCGGGGTTCGGGCGACTCTTCAATCCGGGCGATTGCGCGGTCATAGGCGACCACGGCGTCTTCGTAGCGCTCTTCGCCACGCAGCAGATGGCCGAGGGCACCGAGCGCGTAGGGATCTTGCGGACGGGCCACCGCTGCCGCCTCCAGAAGCGCAGTCGCATCCTCGAACCGGCCATGCGCAGCATAGGCCTCTGCGCGGCGCCTCTGTGCGGCCAGCTGCCAGACCGAGTCGGCCGGCACGGCCTCGTAAGCCGCCTCCGCCCCGTCATACTGGCCCCGTTCGGCGAGAATGTCGCCAGCCAGCAGCAGGGCGGCATGATGGCCGGGGTCGAGCATGACCGCCAGCCGGGCATAGATCAGCGCCATGGCAACGCGGCGGCGGTGGAACGTCTCAGCCACGGCGTAGAGCGCCTCGGCGACGCCGGCGGCCGGCGTCGAGCCCGGCGGTTCGAAACTGGCCGGATCCTCAATATCCAGAGTCCCGCCCATGAGGCGGTAGCGCTGCAATTGCCGGTCAGCGGCTTCGGCATCTCCCGCTTCCGCCTGGAATGCCGCCGCCGCCAGCAAGCCGCGCGCACTGGCTTCGCCAAGGCTTTCGAAAGCGGCGCGAGCCGCCGCCATGCGGCCGGCTGCCCGGTGAATGAGGGCGCGGTGCAGCTTCGTCAGGCTCCCGGCACCCTGGATCTGCTCCGCTTCCGAAAGTGCCTTTTCAGCCCCGACGGCGTCACCGCTCGCATGCCGAATCCAGGCAAGGGCCAGCAGCCGGAACACACCGGGCAACAGCTGGCTTCCAGCCCCTTCGAGCCGGCCGGCCGCTGCCAGCCAGTCTCCCCGGCTCATCTCCGCCACGGCGAGGCGCAGCGTGACGACAGCACCGTCGCGCGCCGCCTTGCCGCGCATTCCGTCAGCCGGCAGGGACGCCTCCATCTGCCGGGCGAGGGCGAGGCTCTCTTTGGTGTCGCCCGCAGCGATCCGCATGCGCAGAAGCCGGCCTTGCACCCGGAGATTGTCCGGATCCGCTGCCAGCGCGCGCCGGTAGAAATCGACAGCCGTAGCAAGATCGAACTGCCGCTCCGCATAGCCAGCCGCAAGCCAGTCGGTCAGCGCCGGCGCCGCCTGCGGGCGGCAGGCTGCCGACAGCAGGAGCGCAAAGCCCAGCAGAAAAGAGCGCATACAGATGGCCTCACATGTTCGGATAATTAGGCCCACCCCCGCCTTCCGGCGTCACCCAGACGATATTCTGAGTTGGGTCCTTGATGTCGCAGGTCTTACAATGGACGCAGTTCTGGGCATTGATCTGCAGGCGCGGTCCGTCGCTGTCCTCAACGATCTCATAAACTCCTGCGGGGCAGTAGCGCTGCTCGGGCGCGTCGAATTCAGCAAGATTGACCCGGATCGGTATGTCCGCATCCTTCAGCACCAGATGGACCGGCTGGTCCTCTTCATGGTTTGTGCCCGAAAGATAGACCGAGGAAGGCTTGTCGAAGGACACCACACCATCCGGTTTCGGATAGTCGATCGGCTGATGGTCCTCACGGCGGCCGGTCGCGGCATGATCTGCCCCATGATGGCGCAGTGTCCAGGGCGCGCGGCCGCGCAATAGCACCTGGTCGATACCGGCATGGAATAGCCCTCCCGCCAGGCCCCAGCGGAAACCCGGGCGGACATTGCGGGCCCGGTGCAGTTCGTCATGCAGCCAGGAGGCGCGGAAAGCTTCCGGATAGCCCGTGAGCTCGTCGCCTCCCTCCGAACCGTCCGACAGCTGCTGGAATGCCGCCTCAGCGGCCAACATGCCGGTCTTCATGGCGCCGTGGCTTCCCTTGATGCGCGGCACATTCAGGAACCCCGCCTCGCAGCCGATCAGCGCGCCGCCGGGGAATACCAGCTTCGGTAGCGCCTGCAGGCCGCCCTCATTCACTGCACGCGCCCCATAGGCAACGCGCTGCCCGCCTTCGAGGAAGGGACGGATTTTCGGATGGGTTTTGTAACGCTGGAACTCGTCGAAGGGGCTGAGCCAAGGATTGCGGTAGTCGAGGGCGATGACGAAGCCGACCGCCACCTGACCACCCGCTAGGTGGTAGAGGAACGATCCTCCATAGGTATGCCCGTCCATCGGCCAGCCGACGGTGTGGATCGCCAGCCCTGGTTCATGAACTGCCGGATCGACATCCCACAACTCCTTGAGGCCGATGCCATAGGTCTGCGGCTGGCAGTCCCGTCGGAGGTCGAACCGGTCCATGAGCTGCTTGCCGAGCGACCCCCGGCAGCCTTCGGCGAACAGCGTGTATTTCGCGCGCAGCTCGATGCCCGGTTCATGCGTCGCCTTGCGCGTGCCGTCGCGGCCGACACCCATATCGCCCGTCGCCACGCCGGCGACCGCCCCGTCTTCGCGGTAAAGCACTTCCGCGCCTGTGAAGCCCGGATAGAGCTCCACTTCCAGCGCCTCGGCTTGCTCGGCCAGCCAGCGGCAGACATTGCCGAGGCTGACGATGTAGTTGCCATGGTTGCGCAGCGCCGGCGGCATGACCGGGCCCGGCACACGCAAGGCGCGCCGTAGGCCGAGAAGGAAGAACCGATCCTCTGTCACGGGGGTGTCCAGCGGCGCCCCCCGCTCCTGCCAGTCAGGCAGCAATTCGTTGAGCGCGCGCGGGTCGAGCACCGCTCCCGACAAGATATGGGCGCCGATCTCGGAGCCCTTCTCGACCAGGCAGACGGAGAGCACCAACCCTGATTCTGCAGCAAGCTGCTTCAGGCGGATCGCCGCCGCCAGCCCCGCCGGGCCGCCGCCAATGATGACGACATCGAATTCCATGCTCTCGCGGTCCATCTACCCGCCCTCTCCATCCGGCGCATGCTTTGCGCTAACATAGACCGCAGTTTCGGGCTGTGCCATGATCGAACGAGATGCCTTGCTCGCGGCGCTGGAGTGGCAATTGGCGGCCGGGGTAGACGAAGTCGTGGGCTTCGAGCCGGCGAACCGTCTAGCCCCGCCGCCGCAACGCAAAGCGCCGACGCCCCCTGCTCCCAGGGTGGCGACAATGCCTGTGTACCCGGAGTCTGTTCTGGCGCAGGACCTTGCCGGTGTGTGCGATCTCGACGCGCTCCGCGCCCTGCTGCTTGATTTCGACGGCTGCGCGCTTAAAAAGACCGCTACCAACACCGTGTTCGGCGAAGGCCCGGTCGGCGCACGCCTGATGATCATCGGCGAGGCGCCGGGCGCGGATGAGGACCGGCAGGGCCGCCCCTTCGTGGGGCCGAGCGGACGGTTGCTGGAGCAGATGCTGGCTGCCATCGGGCTGGCGCGTGAGGAGGTCTATATCGCCAATACCGTCTATTGGCGCCCGCCGGGTAACCGCACGCCGTCCGCAGAAGAGGTGGAAGCTTGCCGGCCGTTCATTGACCGGCAGATCGCGCTAGTGGGGCCAGAAGTACTAATGCTCGCGGGCGGCGCGGCGGCCAAGACGCTGCTCGGCGCGACGGAGGGCATCATGCGCCTGCGTGGGCGCTGGCGGGTCCTTGCGGGACAGGGAGGGCCAGTCGATGCCATGCCAACCTTCCATCCGGCCTTCCTACTGCGTTCACCGGCGCGCAAGCGCGAAGCCTGGCTCGACCTGTTAGCGATCCGGGCCCGGCTGGAGAGCGCCCACCCGTGAGAGGCCTGGCGCTCGCCATATTGACGATCTGGAGTGGGACCGCCAGTGCCGCCGAATTCCGGATCCTGTCCCCAGCTGATGCGGACCGCTATGAGCGCCTGTTCCGGCTTGAGGCGGAGAATCGCTGGGAGGAAGCCGACGCGCTGGCGCGGGAGGTGGAGGACCCGCTGCTGATGGGCCATGTTCTCTACTGGCGTTACGCCGTCTCGCGCGACTATGTCACGCCTTACGAGGAATTGCGGGCCTGGCTGGATGCGTATGGCGACCACCCGGGGGCACATGAAGTGTCGCGCCTGGCGCTCAAGCGCCGCCCGCCGGGCGCGCTGCCGCCGCCACCGGAGAAGCATCCGCCGGTGCGCAATCCCACGCCGGTTTTCGTCGCCACGCCCTTGCGCAAGCCGCCGACAGCAGTCGGCGCAATCTATGCCAGGCTCATCGCGCAGCATCTGCGCGATGAACGCCCCGACCTTGCCCACAACCTGTTCCGTGACGCCGCTGTCCACCGGGCGCTCGGGCAGGACTATGCCGACAAGCTGGGCGCCGATATCGCCTTCGTCTTCTATCTGTTCGGCAAGGATGCGGAAGCCTACAGCCTCGCTTCGCGGCGGGCAGACCTCGGGCAGGATCGAGTGTCGCTGCTGCACTGGGTTGCCGGCCTGGCAGCACTCCGGCTCGGTTGGCATGACGCCGCCGCCCGGCATTTCGCCGCCCATGCGCGCTCGCCCGCCGCCTCACCCTGGAATGCCTCCGCCGGTGCGTTCTGGACGGCCCGGATGCTGCGGCAGATCGGGCGCCCGGACGAGGCCAGAGCTTGGCTCCGGGAGGCCGCACGCCACAAGCGTACCTTTTACGGCATGCTCGCCCGCGAGCAGCTCGGCCTGCCGCACGGGCTGAATTTTGAGCCGCCACCACTCGACGAGGCAGACCGCCTGCGGATACACGCAGAGCCAGCGGCCGTCCGCGCGCTGGCGCTCGCCGAGGTCGGGCTCACGGTCGAGGCGGAAGCCGAAATGCGCCGGGCGCTCGCCGACGCCGATGCGGACACGACTCGTGCCCTGCTCGCTGCCTCCACGGCGGCACACCTGCCGCGGGCGGCGCTGCTGGCCGGGCGCCGCCTGCTCGGCAGTGGTGACGAGCCGCGCGACCTCGCGCTCTACCCTCTGGCGCCCTGGGAGCCAGAGGGCGGCTACGGGCTCGACCGGGCACTGCTACTCGGCTTCATGCGCCGCGAGAGCGCCTTCGACACGCGTGCCTACAGTAGTGCCGGCGCGCGTGGCCTGATGCAGCTCATGCCGTCCACCGCCAACGCCGTTGCCGCTGGCGAGCGCTTCACCGGCAAGACGCTCAAGCGGCTGTTTGAGCCGGAACTCAACCTGACGCTCGGTCGCGACTATCTGCGTATGCTGCTCGATAAGAAAGCGGTCTCGGGCGACCTCCTGAACCTCGTCATCGCCTATAATGCAGGCGCCGGCAGGCTACGTCGGTGGAATGAGACCGTGCGCCATATGGGCGACCGGCTGCTGTTCATCGAGAGCCTGCCTGCGAAGGAGACCCGTCTGTTCGTCGAACGTGTGCTCACCAATATCTGGGCCTATCGCGCCCGCCTCGGCCAGCAGCGCCCGAGCTTGGCCGCGCTGGCGGCCGGCGGGGCCCCACTCTATAAGCCGCTCGACAGTCGGCGGACGGATGCGTGCGCCACACCCTTCGCCCCGGAGGCCGCCCCGCCATGCCAGGGACCATTGACGAAAGCCGCCCCTTCATCCCCGTGCGCATCGCCGTGCTTACCGTCTCCGACACGCGCCGCGTGGCCGACGACCGCTCAGGCGACGCCCTTGTAGACCGGCTGGAGCGCGACGGGCATATCCTCGCCGCCCGTGCCATCGTCCGCGACGAGATCGACGCTATCCAGGCCACGCTGCGCGGATGGATCGCGGAGACCGGGATCGATTGTGTCATCGCGACCGGCGGCACCGGGCTCACGGGCCGGGATGTGACGCCGGAGGCCTTTGAGGGCGTCTATGAAAAGCGCATAGATGGCTTCGGCGAGCTGTTCCGCTGGCTAAGCTTCGCCAAAATCGGCACGTCCACCATCCAGTCGCGCGCCACGGCCGGCACGGCCGGCGGCACCTATCTGTTCGCCCTACCCGGCTCGCCCGGCGCGTGTCGGGATGCTTGGGACGACATTCTTCACTGGCAGCTCGACTACCGCTTCCGCCCCTGCAATTTCGTCGAAATCATGCCCCGCCTACAGGAACATGTTGCCACGCGAGGCGGTTAGCCGGGACAGTTAACCGGGTAGATTAGCTAGCCAGAGAGCGGCGCGTCCGGGCCGGAGACACCGGCATCTCCGAAGGTTGCCATTTCTGAATGGCAGCGGGCAGCGGCCTTGAGCAGCGCCAACGCCAGGGCCGCGCCGGAGGCCTCACCGAGCCGCATGCCGAGATTGAGCAGCGGCGTCTTGCCCCAGAGCGCCAGCAGTCGCTTGTGGGCTGGCTCCGCGGAGAGGTGGCCCGCTTGGCAGTGGTCTAGGCCTGTCGGATCAAGCGCATGTAGCACGGCCGCCGCCGCCGCCGCGCCATAGCCGTCCAGCATCACCGGCACGCGGCCTATGCGCGCCGCGACCAGCGCGCCGAACATGGCCGCGGTCTCGTAGCCGCCGAGGCGGCGCAGCACCTCCAGCGGCGGTTGGCCGCCGTGAAGTGCGGCCCCGCGGCGCACGGTCTCGATCTTGGCGTCGAGCACGGCGCGCGTAGCCCCCGCGCCGGGCCCGGTCCAGTCTTCCGCGCGGCCGCCATGCAGGGCCAACGCAATGGCGGCAGCGGCGGTGGTGTTGGCGATGCCCATCTCGCCGATGGCGATCACGTCGATGCCGGGCTCGACCGCCATCATGCCATAGGCAATGGCTCGCGCGCATTCCTCATCGGTCATCGCGGGCGCTTCGGTGAAATCCGCCGTCGGTGTTTCCAGCGAGAGTTCATAGACCCGGAGTTCCGCGTCCAGCGCGCCGCAGATCGCGTTCACGGCCGCGCCGCCGGCGACGAAATTTTTCACCATTTCCGCCGTGACGGAGGCCGGCCAGGCCGAGACCCCGCGCCTCGCAACGCCGTGATTGCCCGCGAACACGGCAACGCGCGGCCGGTCGAGGCGCGGCGGGTGGCGCCCCTGCCAGGCGGCGAGCCACTCGGCTAGTGCCTCCAGCCGGCCGAGCGCGCCGGGCGGTTTGGTCAACAAGGCGTCCCGCGCCCGCGCCGCCTGCTGCGCCGCCTCGTCAGGGCCGGGTAGATGAGCCAGTGTTCCGGCGACTTCGTCGAGCGAGACAAGGGCCGGGGTCTTCTCGTCAGGGGAGGAAGTCTCGTCTGGTGAGACAGAGAGATCAATTTTCGTCATGCTGACCACCTGTGGCGCATTTGTGGGGGCGAGTCTATGCGCGCTTTTGACAACATGCGGCAGGCCTTCGGATTCCTGACCGTGTTGCCTGTCGGCCGCCCGGGGCCGCTCGGCGAAGCGGCTTGGTGCTTCCCGCTGGTCGGGCTGGCGGTCGGCAGTGCGGTGGCGCTGGTATTCCTAGCGGCGCGCGGAGCTGGTCTGCCGCCCGAATTGGCGGGGTTCGTTGCCGTCGGCGCGGGCGTGGCACTTACCGGTGGGCTGCATGAAGACGGCTTGGCCGACACGGCCGACGCTCTTGGCGTCCATGACGGTGTCCGTGGCAGCCAGCGGGCGCTGGAGGTCATGCGTGATTCCCGCATCGGTGCTTTCGGCGTGCTGGCGCTGGCACTGACCTTGCCGATGCGCGCGCTGGCGTTGGCCACTGCCGGGCCCGTGGCGGCGCTCGCCGCGCATGTGCTCTCGCGCGGCGCGATGACAGGCGTAATGGCTTGGACGCCGCCAGCGCGCTCAGACGGCCTGGCGGCAGAAGCGGGGCCAACCTCGGCCGTCGGCGCGCTCCTGCTCACCGTAGGCCTCGGGCTGTTGCTTGGCTGGCCGGCCGTGCCCACCGCAGCCCTCGCCGCCTTCCTCACAGCCTGGCTCGCCACGAGACGCTTCGGAGGCCACACGGGAGATACCCTCGGTGCCGGCCAACAGATAACCGAATTAGCAGCCCTCCTGGCACTGGCGGCAAAGTGAGGAGGGCAATTCCAGTCCCTTGCCGTCCTTCCATGAACCATTGGAGGCCCCTATCATTGCGAGGAATGTTACAAGTTCAAGGATTACAACCAGTAAGGTACCGTAAAACCTGCAGACGGACCATGATCAGGCCACTCGCCACACGGAGTCGATTGAAGCAACATAGGGACGCTAACGTCTGAGGCGGGCCAGTAGGTCGTCGAGCTGCTCCAGGTTCTGGTAATGCAGGATGAGACTGCCGCCCTCGCCTTTTTGTGCCAACGACACCTTGAGACCGAGAGCCTCGGTGAGCTCTTCCTCCAATGCCAACGCATCCCCGTCCTGGCCCGCCGCCTCCGGCGGGCGGCGGCGCTGGCGGTCACGGACGAGGCGCTCCACGCGGCGTACGCTCATCCCTTCCTTCATCACGCGCGCTGCCAGGCCGGCCGGATCCGGGTCTGCAAGCAAGGCGCGGGCATGGCCGGCGGACAACGAGCCGTCATCAACCAGATAGCGCACGCCCTCCGGCAGGGTGAGCAGCCTGAGCATATTGGCGATATGCGGCCGGCTGCGGCCCACCACGGTCGAAAGCCGCTCCTGGGAGCAGCCGAATTCCTCCAAAAGGCGCCGGTAACCCTCCGCTTCCTCGATAGGCGAGAGCGCCCGGCGCTGGACATTCTCGGCGAGCGCGGCCTCCATTGCGGTCTGGTCGTCGAGCTCGCGCACCGTGACCGGAACATGGGCAAGCCTGGCGCGTTTGGCGGCGAGCCAGCGCCTCTCGCCCGCGACGATCTCATAATGGCCTGGCATGGTCGGCAGGGGGCGCGCCAGGATCGGCTGCAGAACACCATGCTCGCGGACCGACACCGCCAGCGCGTTGAGTGCTTCCTCG
>JAPORR010000014.1 GCA_026710105.1 Alphaproteobacteria bacterium | reverse complement strand
GGGATCAAGGCTTGGCGGCGGTAACGCACGCTATTGAGATTGAGGAGCCATAAAGACGATGCAGGCGAAAGACATAACGGATCAGAATGCAGCGGACCGTCAGGCGCGCTGATATGGCCGGGCAGAGGCTTTAGCTGTTCGTTCTGGTATTCGGTACCGTCGTGACAGCTATTACCCTGGGGCAGGCACTTTCCGGATAAAGGCCATGCTTGGCGCCGCCCTGTCAGATGTCGGCATATTGCGACACTTCCCCGCTGCCGCCCGGATGGGTGACGGCCCCCTTGCGTGCGGAACCGACCGTCTGGGCGTATTTCCAGATCGCCCCGGAGCCGAATTCCGGCGGTGGCGGCGTGCGGGTCTTGGCGCGCGCTGCCATCTCGGCTTCGGACAAGTCCACATCGAGCGTGCCCGCCACGGCATCAATGCGCACAATATCGCCGTCGCGCAGGAGACCGATGGGACCACCCTCAGCAGCTTCCGGCCCTACATGGCCGATGCAGAAGCCACGGGTCGCGCCGGAGAAGCGCCCATCCGTGACCAGGGCCACCGAATCACCGAGCCCGCGTCCGTAGATCGCCGAGGTCGTTGCCAACATTTCGCGCATGCCGGGCCCGCCTTTCGGGCCCTCATAGCGGATGACGATGACATCGCCCGCCTGGACGCGGCCGTCGATCACGGCGTCGAAAGCTTCCTCCTCGCGGTCGAAACAGCGCGCCGGGCCCTCGAATTGCAGCACCTCCATGCCCGCGACCTTCACGATCGCCCCGTCGGGCGCGAGGCTGCCCTGCAGGCCGACCACGCCTCCCGTCTCGCTGAGCGGCGTCTTCACCGGATAGACGACCTTCTGGTCGGTCGGGAAGACGATGTCCTCAAGGTTCTCGGCCATTGTCTTGCCGGTGACGGTTATGCAGTCGCCATGCAGCAGGCCGTTGTCGAGCAATTCTTTCAGCAACACCGGTATGCCGCCGATGTCATACATATCCTTCGCGACATACTGCCCGCCGGGCTGGAGGTCGCAGATATAGGGTGTCGTGCGGAAGATCTCGACGACCTCCAGCAGATCGAAATCGATGCCCGCCTCATGCGCGATGGCCGGCAGATGCAGGCCCGCATTGGTCGACCCGCCGGAGGCCGCGACCACGCGGGCGGCGTTCTCCAGCGCCTTGCGGGTGACGATGTCACGCGGCCGTAGGCCCTGCTCAATGAGTGTCATCACCTGCCGGCCCGCCTCCTCGCAATAGGCGTCACGCGAGAGATAGGGTGCCGGGGCCGAGCAGGAATGCGGCAGCGCCAGTCCCATGGCCTCCGCCACCGTGGCCATGGTGTTGGCGGTAAACTGGCCACCACAGGACCCGCCGGAGGGGCAGGCACATTCCTCCAGCTCCTTGAGGTCGGCGTCGGTGAACTCGCCCGCCGCATGCTTGCCCACCCCCTCGAACACATTCTGCACGGTCACGTTCTGGCCGCGGAAATTGCCGGGCAGAATCGCGCCTCCATAAAGGAAGATCGACGGCACGTTGAGGCGGACCTGCGCCATCATCATGCCGGGCAGCGACTTGTCGCAGCCCGCGAGCCCGACCAGCGCATCATAGCAATGGCCGCGCATGGTGAGCTCCACGGAATCAGCGATCACCTCGCGCGACACCAGAGAGGCCTTCATGCCCTGATGGCCCATAGCAATGCCGTCGGTGACGGTGATCGTAGTGAATTCGCGCGGCGTGCCGGCCGCTGCCTTGACGCCGGCCTTCACCGCCTGCGCCTGGCGTGAGAGGGTGATGTTGCAGGGCGCGGCCTCGTTCCAGCAGGTCGCGACGCCGACGAGCGGAGCATGAATCTCCTCCGCTGTCATGCCCATGGCATAGTAATAGGAGCGATGGGGAGCCTTGGACGGCCCTTCGGTGACATGCCGGCTCGGCAGCCTGGACTTGTCGAAACGTGACCCTTCATCGAGTGGCATGGGACAAGCGTCTCCCGGTGTTGTGATGCTGTATGGCGTCGATCTTGTCGCGGACAGGGGACTATCGTTGACTTTCGCCCCTGTCTCAATGGGTTTCGTCATGAAACCGCTGTCGAGGGGCCCTCCCTTGCCGCCCCGGCCCGCCTCGACCGGTACCTGCCGCCCTTGATATAAAGGCAGGACGCATGGATGGCGCAGCGGAAGGACGGCGATGCACGACCACGAGCCGGATGCCCTCGAACGTCGGGTGCAGGAACTAGAATCGCTGCTGGTGAAGCGGGGCTATGTCGATCCGGCAGCGCTCGACCGGCTGATCGAGACCTATGAACACGAGATCGGGCCGCATAACGGGGCACAAGTAGTGGCGCGCGCCTGGACCGACCCCGACTACAAGGCGCGCCTGCTGGCGGATGGCTCTGCTGCCATCGCAGAGCTCGGTTTCACAGGCCGGCAGGGCGAGCATATGGTCGTCGTCGAGAACACGGCGCAGGTCCACAATCTCGTCGTCTGCACGCTCTGCTCCTGCTATCCGTGGCCGGTGCTGGGGTTGCCGCCGGTCTGGTACAAGGCGCCCCCCTACCGCGCTCGCGCGGTGATCGAGCCGCGCATCGTGCTCGCCGAGTTCGGCACGGATGTCGGCATGGATGTCGAGCTGCGGGTCTGGGATTCGACCGCCGAGATCCGCTATCTGGTGCTGCCCGAGCGGCCTGCCGGCACGGAACACTGGGACGCGGCGGCGCTGGCCGGCCTTGTCACGCGCGATGCCATGATCGGCGTGGCCAGGATCGCCGCCCCGTGAACGGCGCGCACGACCTCGGCGGCATGCATGGCTTCGGCCCGGTCGCGCCGGAGGCGGACGAACCGGTCTTTCATACGCCGTGGGAACGGCGCGCCTTCGCGCTCACGCTGGCCATGGGCTTCACCGGACAATGGAATCTCGACCAGTCCCGCCATGCGCGCGAGACCATGGCACCGGCTGCCTATCTCGCGACCTCCTATTACGAGCACTGGCTGTTCGGGCTCGAGGCGCTGCTGGCGGCGCGCGGCCTGCTGGAGGGCGCGTCGAGCGGGCTCCGCCGGTTGGATGCGGACAATGTGGCGCAAGCACTGAGCACCGGGGGCCCGACGGCGCGCGAGACCGCTTCCACGCCGGCCTTCGCGCCGGGTGACAATGTGCGGGCGCGGACTATCCACCCCACCGGCCATACGCGCCTGCCGCGCTACTGTCGCGGCCGGGTGGGCCGGGTTGAGCGGCTCCGGGGGGCGCATGTCTTCCCGGATTCCCACGCCGCCACTGGCGACCCGGAGCCGTGCCATCTCTACAGTGTGCGCTTCGCCGCGCGCGAACTCTGGGGGCCATCGGCGCCGACATCCGACACGGTGATGATCGACCTCTGGGAACCCTATCTGGAGCGGGCGTGACGACGATGACGTCGAAGACGCCCGACGCGCCGTTTGAGGCGCCCTGGCAGGCGCGCGCCTTCGCTCTGGCAGTGCAGCTGCACGAGGCCGGGCATTCCACCTGGCCCGCCTGGTCCCAGCGCCTCGGCCGCGCCTGCCGGGCCGTGCCCGAACGCCCTTACTGGGAAAGCTGGCTCGCCGCGCTTGAGGAGCTAGTGGCGGAACGCGGCCTCGCCGACGCTACTGACCTCCCCGATCAGTAGGAGCGCGGCAAACCGAGCACATGCTCGGCGAGATAAGCCAGCACGAGGTTGGTGGAGATCGGTGCAGTGCGGTAGAGGCGCGCCTCCCGGAACTTGCGTTCGATATCGAACTCCTCCGCAAAGGCGAAACCACCATAGGTCTGCATGCACATATCCCCCGCCTTCCACGCTGCTTCGGCGCAGAGATGCTTGGCCATATTGGCTTCCGGCCCGCAAGGCTCGCCCGCCTCGAATAGCGCCGCCGCCTTGCGCATCATTAACTCGGCAGCGGCGGTCTGGGCGTAGGCTTCGGCGATCGGGAACTGAATGCCCTGGTTCTGGCCGATCGGGCGCCCGAACACGCTGCGGTCATTGGCGTATGACACGGCGCGGTCGATGAAGAACTTCGCGTCGCCCAGTGCATCGGCGGCCACGAGGATACGCTCCGCGTTCATGCCGTCCAAAATATAGCGGAACCCGCGGCCCTCCTCGCCGATCAGCGCATCGGCGGGAATGCGCATATTGTCGAAGAACAGCTCGTTGGTCTGGTGGTTTATCATCGTGCGGATGGGCCGGATCTCCAGCCCATTGCCGAGCGCCCTGCGCATATCGACGAGGAACACAGACAGCCCGTCAGTCCGCTTCGCCGTCTGGTCTTTCGGCGTGGTGCGCGCCAACAGCAGCATGAGGTCGGAATATTGCGCACGGCTCGTCCAGATCTTCTGGCCGTTCACGACATAGCCGTCGCCGTCGCGCACCGCTGTCGTGCGTAGGCTGAGCGTGTCCGTGCCGCTGGTCGGTTCCGTCACACCGAAGGCTTGCAGGCGCAGGGCACCCGTCGCGATCTCGGGCAGATAGCGCCGCTTCTGTTCCTCGCTGCCGTGGCGGAGCAGCGTGCCCATGATATACATCTGTGCATGGCAGGCGCCGGCATTGCAGCCCGAGGCGTTGACCTCCTCCAGCACGGCGGTGCCGGCAGAAAGCGGCAGCCCCGTGCCGCCATAATCCTCTGGAATCAGCACCGCCAGGTAGCCAGCGTCGGTCAACGCTTTGACGAACGCCTCCGGATATTCACGGTTACGGTCGCGGTCGCGCCAGTAAGCCCCCGGGAAGGCGGCGCAGAGCCGGCGCACGGCCTCGCGGACCTCTGGCCAGGTCTCGCCGACCTCCATCGTGATCGGACCCGCTTCGTTCATCGCATCCATGTAGTCGCGTCCATGCCGTCGGCGCTTCTCATGGCACCGCGTGCCAGTAAAGCGGAACCGGCCCTGCGAATCCAGCGCTAGCGGCGCCCGCGCGCGTCCACCGGCCAGACGGCTTCCAGAACATCTCCACGCATCGCGTGGTAGGTGTCGTAGAGATTGACCGTGGGATCGCAATGTGGCGGATGCAACTCGACGATATCGCCGACCTTGAGGCGCGCGGGATTGCCCGCAGCATAATGGACGCGACCGTGCTCGTCCCCAGCGAAGCTGTAGACGGCACCCTCCGGCGCCCCGCGCGCGAAGAGCGGCATCGGCCCGTCAGTGGCCAGCGCCTTCAGGCCCGCGTCGATAATCGCGAACTCGTCACTGGCGGCGCTCACCACCGTCGTCGCCACGAACAGGGCGGGCTCGAAGGGGCCCGGCTGCCCGTCCGCGGTCAGCGCCACTTTGCCGTAATCCACATCCATCAGCGCATAGCTGCCGGCTTGGAGCTCGCCCAGCACGCCGTGGCGGTGGTCGAAGTCATGCGTGCCGGTGCCACCGCCCGTGACGAGTGGAGGTGAGAGGCCATCGCCGGCAAGCACGGCACAGACATGGGCGAGCTGTTCGGACACAGCCGCCGCCGCCCGCGCGCGTTCGGCATAGTCGTAAATGTGCTGGAGATGGCCAGCATAGCCCTGGATGCCGGCGAAGATGAGGCCGGGCGTCTCCGCGATCTGCCGCGCGAGCGCCACCGCCGCCTGGGCCGAGGGCACACCCGTGCGCCGGGTGCCGACATCGACATCGACCAGCAGGGAGAGCGGCTTACCGGTCACCACAGAGGCGAGGGCCGCGACCGCACCCCGGTCGTCGGCCACCGCCATCAGCCCCTGGGTAGTTTCGTTCAGCGCCGCCAGCCGGGCCGCACGCCGGGGGCCAACAACAGGTGAGGTGACGAGCACGCCCGGAATCCCCGCACGCCCCAGCACTTCCGCCTCGCCCAGCGTCGCGCAGCACTGGCCGACAGCCCCTGCTGCGATCTGCCGTCGCGCCACCTCGACGCTCTTATGGGTCTTGGCGTGCGGGCGCAGCGCCTGGCCCGTCCGTCGGCAATGCGCAGCCATGCGTGCGATATTGCGGTCGAGGGCCTCAAGGTCGAGCAGCAAGGCTGGTGTATCCAGCCGCGCTCGGCCCCCCGGCTCGCCGATCGGATAGGTACTGACCTCCGGTTCCATAGCCGTTCCTCCCTCCCGTCGCGATGGCGGGTCGCTCTTATACCAGCCCGCACACCCGCACGCCGCCCCTCCCCTAAGCGCGGCGCGTGGGCATGGTGCTGACGGGGTCTGCCGGCGCGGGTCGCCCCGGGGTGGGGATGGCCCTATCCTGCGCCGCGTACATCACGCCCGGAGGAACGCCCCTATGTCTGACCCCTTCGCCCCGATCCACGAGCTCGCCCCAGAGATTGCCGCCGGGCGGCTCTCGCCCGTGGAGGTGACCGAGGCTTGTCTCGACCGCATCGCCGCCCTCGACCCAGATCTGACCGCCTTCGCCGCCGTCTATGCCGAGGAGGCGGGCGCGGCGGCCGAGGCGGCGCACCGGGTGATCCGCGCCGGGCATCGCATCGGCCCACTGCACGGCATCCCCATCGGCGTGAAGGACCTCTGCGATATTGAGGGCCGGATCACGACCGGTGGCGCGGCCATCTGGAAGGAGCGCCGCTCGCCGACCACGGCCACGCTTGTCGAGCGGCTGCGCGCCGCCGGCATGATCATCATCGGCAAGACCCATACGGTCGAGTTCGCCTATGGCGGCTGGGGCACGAACAACTCGCTCGGCACGCCCCGGAACCCCTGGGATCGCAAGACCCACCGCATACCCGGCGGCTCGTCGAGCGGCACGGGCGCGGCTGTCGGCGCCGGGCTCATCCCCTGCGGCATCGGCACCGATACGGGCGGCTCCGTGCGCCTGCCGGCTGCGTTCTGCGGCACGGCCGGCCTCAAGACCTCGGTAGGGCGGATCAGCACCCACGGCGTGCTGCCGCTCTCGCACACACTCGACACGCCGGGGCCGCTCGCCCGCGCCGTCGAGGACTGCGCCTGGCTGCTGGAAGCCATGCAAGGCCCCGACCCGCGCGACCGCAAGACCCGGCGGCTCGCACCCGCAGACGCAACCTCAGGCCTGCGCCGAGGCGTCCACGGGCTGTGCCTCGCACGCCTGCCAGACGCGGAGCGGGCCGCCTTCGACGCGGAGGTGCTGGCCGCATATGACGCCTCGCTCGCGGTCTTGGAGGATCTCGGCGCGCATATCATGGATATCGACATGCCGCGCGCGATCGCGGACTTCGCACCGCTCGTCGCAACCATCATCGGTGCAGAAAGCTACACTCACCTGAAGGAAGTGGTGGACGACGAGAACCAGCCGCTCGACCCCGATATACGCCCGCGCGTGGCGGCGGGCGGCCAGCTTTCAGCGCATGACTATGTGGCGGCGCTGCTTGACCGCGAGGACGTCATGGCAGCGTTCGACGACGCCATGGACGGGATCGACGCGCTGCTGACACCAACCGCCTGTTTCGCCGCGATCCCCGTGGCGGCAGTAAACCAGGAGACAACGCCCGCCACAGTGACGCGCATGGGCAATTATCTCGGCCTGACGGGCCTTGCGCTGCGTAACGGCTTCACGCGCACCGGCCTGCCGACCTCGCTGCTCGTCAATGCCCGCGACGGCGATGAGGCACTCGCGCTCCGCATCGGCTGGGCCTATGAACAGGCGACAGACTGGCACCGCCGCATACCGGAGGGATACTGACGAAATGGGCAGGCTAGAAAGCATGGCCGCGGAGATTGGCGCGGTGCTAAAGGGGCGCCAGCAGACAATCGCCGTGTTCGAAAGCTCTACCGGCGGTCTGGTCTCGGCGGCGTTGCTCGCCGTGCCGGGGGCGAGCCGCTACTATCTGGGCGGCGGGGTGATCTACACGCAGCAGGCGCGGCACGCACTCGCGCGCCTCGGCGAGGAGGATATGCGCGGGCTGCGCTCCTCCTCCGAGCCTTATGCGCAATTGCTGGCCGGACAGGCACGCCACATTTTCGGTGCGGACTGGGGCATAGCGGAGACGGGGGCCGCCGGCCCGGACGGCAACCGTTACGGCGATGCGCCCGGCCATAGCTGCCTGGCAGTATCTGGCACTATCGATGCCGCCGAAACGCTAGAGACAGGCGGCAGCAACCGCGAGATCAATATGCGCCGCTTCGCCGAGGCTGCGCTCGACCTGATGCATCGCACGCTGGCGCTCTGAGGCCCAGCGCCGCCTGAGCTTCCTGAGTTGCCTGCCCCGTCGGCTGTCACGCCGCGCGACGGGCGTTCTCCAGCACGGCTTGGACGACACGGGGCGCAGCGCCATCCGGCACATCATGGCCCATGCCCTTGATGACAACCATGCGCGAGCCGGGGATCGCGTCCTTCACATCCTCGCCCTGGCCGACCGGCACCAGTGGATCCTCGGCACCGTGAATGACGACCGTAGGCACGGCGATGCCGCCGAGCGCAGCACAACGGCTGTCGCCCGAGGCGATGCTGGCCAGCAGATGCCGACCATGACCGGGAGGATAGTAGGCGCGGTCGTAGAGTGCGCCCGCGCGCGCCTTGACACCAGCCTCGTCGCGGGGAAAGCCCGGCGAGCCCATGATCCGATTCTGCTCCCAGGCAAGGTCCATGAAGGCCTTGCGGTCAATATCTGTCGGGCGCGGCGCATTCAGCCAGTCCGAGGCAGCCTTGCTCGGGCGCGGCAAGCCGCGCCGGCCGGAGGTCGCCATGACGGAGGCGAGCGATACCGTCTTCATCGGATGGCGGATCGCCACGAGCTGCGCGATCGCCCCACCATTGGAACTGCCGTAGATATGCGCGGCTGCGATGCCGAGCGCGTCCAGCAGGCCAGCCGCGTCATCAGCCATGTCCTCAATGGTATAGGGCGCCTCGACCGGCTCGCCCGCCCGCGCCTGTGCGAAGGCCCGACCAATATTCGCCAGGCCAGCCTCCTCGAAGCGGGTGGAGAGCCCGCAATCGCGGTTGTCGAACAGGATAGGCCGGAAGCCCGCCCCGACAAGCCCGTCGATCAGCGCCTCCGGCCAGGAGATGAGCTGCATGCCGAGCCCACCAATCATCAGGAGCGGTTCCCCTTCGGCAGGGCCCCACAATTCGTATTCGATCTCGATGTCGTTCGCTTGCGCACGTGCCATGACACCATTCCCGCACCTAGCGGTGCTAATTATCTGATTCAGCGTCGTTGTTCTCTCAAAAATCCGCCACTGGGGCACTGGGCTGCGATTTCTAGTTCCCCGGCTACAACTGGAACCGGGAGAAAAGGGATGGCGAAAATCCGCAATCAGCTGCTAAGGGTCTCAGCAGTTGCCATCCAGGCGGCTCTACCGAAGATCGGTGGTCGAGCGCATGAGATAATCAGAGAACAGCCGTGGACGCAAAGTCCCGTATGGCGATAGTAATACCAGCGGCGGCTGCCACTGACTCATGAGGGGGGATTCCCTGCCGGCCCTGTTTCTGATTCAAGATGTGAGCCTTGGATTGGAGGGTTGTCATGGGAGCTGCACTTCCGTTGCGTGGAGACTTTGATGCGGCTGATTGCGTTGAGGCCAATGGTCGAATGCGTAGTGCAGGAACAGATTGGCGAGAAGCGGGCTCGCGACGCTGCCTTGAGGCGTGCCGCGTGTCCGCTCCTCCCGGGTTCCGTCCGCACGCTCGACGGGGGCACGAAGCCACCGGCCAACGTAAAAGCGGACCCAGGTCAGTGTGGTGGGCAACGGCACGTTCGATCAGCTCATGCGGCATCGAATCAAAAAATGCTTTGATATCGAGGTCGATCACCCAGTCGAACTGCCAGCACCTTTTCCGCGCAGCACCGACCGCATCCAGCGCCGAACGACCGATAGCCGTAGGAACCCGGGTGGAATATGGGTTCCACTTCCGGTTCCAGGACCATCTTGACAACCGTTTGCGCCACCCGGACGGTCGGAATGCCGAGAGGCCGTTTGCCACCCCCAGACTTGGGGATCTCGACGAGCCGCACCGGCGGCGGATGATACGATCCCGACGACATCCGGTTCCAGATCTTGTAAAGGTTGCCCTTCAGATCCTTCTCGAAGGCCGCCAGCTATACGCCATCAACTCCCGCCGCTCCACGTTCGCACGTACCTGTCGGTAGGCGTCCCAGACGCTTCGGAATCTCAAATGGCTTTGCGTTAGACACCGGCTCCTCCCATTGCTGGTTGGCCGCCGTCCTCCGCTGGAAAGTCGGGTCCCTTCGCTCCACCCGCATTACCGGGCTTCATCACT
>JAPORR010000197.1 GCA_026710105.1 Alphaproteobacteria bacterium | reverse complement strand
GACTACCGGCATGACTGGACCCCTCCGAGATCGGGCCACATAATCGTTGCCATGCGAACGCTTTTTGTCCTTATGCTCTGCGCGGTTCTGGCTCCGGTGGCCGGCCGCACCGAGACAATCCACCGCGCGCATGCCATCGCCATGCACGGAGAGCCAAAATACCCGCCCGGCTTCACGCATTTCGACTATGTGAACCCGGCCGCTCCCAAGGGCGGCACGATCCGCTTTGGCGTCCAGGGCAGCTTCGATAGCTTCAACCCGTATAACGGCAAGGGCAATGCCGCCGGCATAGCCAATCCGGTCGAGACGCTGATGACAAGCAGCGCCGACGAGCCGTTCACAGAATACGGCCTCATTGCCGAGAGCGTGGAGTGGCCCGAAGACCGGTCCTGGGTCGTTTTCCATCTGCGCGAGGAGGCACGCTGGCATGACGGGCGGCCAATTACCGTCGAGGACGCAATCTTCTCACTGGAGTTGTTGAAGACCCAGGGCGAGCCGTTCTACCGCCACTATTACCGCGATGTGGCCAGGGGCGAGAAGGTAGGGCCGCGCAGCGTTCGGTTCCGCTTCACGGGCGGCCCTAACCGCGAACTGCCGCTCATCATAGGCCAGATTCCCATTCTGCCGAAACATTACTGGGAGGGGCGCGACTTCCAGGCGACCACGCTCGACCCGCCGCTCGGCAGCGGCCCCTATCGTGTCTCCTCCTTCGAGACTGGCCGCTATGTCGAACTGGAGCGCGTCAGGGATTACTGGGCGCGCCACCTGCCGGTCCGGCGCGGCACAAGCAATTTCGATCGCATCCGTTACGAGTATTTCCGCGATTCGACACCGATCCGCGAAGCGCTCAAATCCGGCGATCTCGATTACCGGCAGGAGAACATCTCAAAGTCTTGGGCGACGGAATACGACATTGAGGCAGTACGCGAAGGCTGGCTGAAGAAGGAAAGCATCAGGCATGGGCGCGTCGCGCCGATGCAAGCGTTCGTCTTCAACGCCCGGCGGGACATTTTCAAGGACCGGCGCGTACGCCGCGCGCTCGGCTACGCCTTTGATTTCGAATGGTCGAACCGAACGCTGTTCTATGGCATCTACACGCGCACAAAGAGTTATTTCGACAATTCAGAGCTCGCGTCATCAGGCCTGCCTGAGGGGCGCGAACTGGCACTTCTGGAGCCCTGGCGCGACAGCCTACCGCCGGAAGTTTTCACCGAGCCGTTCACACTGCCGAAGACCGATGGACAGGGATGGCCGCGTGACAATTATCGCGCCGCGCTCCGCCTGTTGAAGGACGCGGGCTGGGGATTACAGGACCTGCAACTAGTTCACGCCGAAACCGGTAAGCCGATGATGTTCGAGGTGCTCTTGCGCAGCCCAGCATTCGAGCGCGTCTTCCTGCCCTTCGCGCGCAATCTGAAGCGGCTTGGTATCGAGGCCCGTATCCGCTTGGTGGACCCCTCGCAATATGCCGAGCGCGTGCGCGGACGCGATTTCGACATGATCGTCGGCGGCTGGGGCCAGAGCCATTCACCGGGCAACGAGCAACGGGACTATTGGAGCTCTGCGGCCGCCGACCAGTTCGCTAGCCGCAATTCTGTCGGCATAGCTGATCCGGTCGTCGATGCCCTCGTCGAAAGCCTGATCGCCGCCCCCGACCGCGAGGAGCTGGTCTATCGTGCAAAAGCACTCGATCGGGTGCTGTTGCACGGCTACTGGGTCATCCCAAACTGGCATAGCTCCGCCGACCATATCCTCTACTGGGACAAATTCGGGCGTCTGCCAGTCGTGCCAATGAGTGGTGTCAACACGAGCCGCTGGTGGTTCAACGCCCAAAAAGCCGCCACGCTCGCAGCGGCCCGCGGCGGCTGAGCGTCCGCCTGCAGGGTTCGACGCCGACCGATGGCAGCCTATATCTTGCGCCGCATCGCGCTCATGGTGCCGACATTCCTCGGCATCATCTTGATCAATTTCATCGTCATCCAGTTTGCCCCCGGCGGGCCCATCGACCAGGCGATCGCGCAACTGGAAGGCTATGGCGACGCCGCGATAGAGCGTGTAACGCGCAGTGGGAGCGAGATTGTCCACAGAGCTGAGAGCGCCGACAGCCGCTACCGTGGTGCACAGGGTCTGGATCCCGCCTATATTGCGGAGCTTGAAGCGCGTTTCGGCTTCGACCGGCCTGTGCATGAGCGCTTCTTCAAGATGGTCGGCGATTATCTCAGCTTCGACTTTGGCGAGAGCTATTTCCGCGACCAGCGCGTCGTAGACCTTGTACTGGAGAAAATGCCGGTTTCGATCTCGCTCGGCTTGTGGACGACGCTGCTAGTTTATCTCATCTCGATTCCGCTTGGCGTCGCCAAGGCGGTACGCGACGGCTCACATTTCGACATCTGGACGAGCGCCGTCGTCGTGTTCGGCAACGCCATCCCATCCTTCATCTTTGCGGTCATGCTGCTGGTGCTGTTCGCCGGCGGCAGCTATCTGGACTGGTTTCCGCTAAAGGGGTTGACCTCCGACGGTGCCGAGGGCTGGCCTTGGTATGCCCGGGTTGCGGACTATTTCTGGCATTTGGCGCTGCCGGTCACGGCGATGGTGGTCGGCGGCTTCGCAACGCTGACCCTGCTCACCAAGAACTCCTTCCTCGACCAGATAAGCCAGCAATATGTGCTCACTGCGCGGGCGAAGGGCCTGGCTGCACGCCAGGTGCTCTACGGCCATGTCTTCCGCAATGCCATGCTGATCGTCATCGCTGGTTTCCCTGCAGCTTTTGTGGGCATGCTCTTCACGGGCGCGGTGTTGATCGAGACGATCTTCTCTCTAGACGGCCTCGGCCTACTCGGCTTCGAGGCAGCGCTCAACCGCGACTACCCGATCATGTTCGCCTCGCTCTGGTTCTTCACGCTCCTCGGCCTCGTCATGCAGCTCATCGGTGATCTCACCTACATGCTCGTGGACCCGCGCATCGACTTCGAGACGAGACAGGTTTGAGCTGTGCCATGAGCCCACTCACGCGCCGGCGTCTTGCCAATTTCCGCGCCAACCGGCGCGGCTGGTGGTCGCTCTGGATTTTTCTCGCGCTCTTTGTGCTCTCGCTCGGGGCGGAGTTCATCGCCAATGACAGGCCTGTCTTCGTCGTCTATGATGGCCAACTCTACATGCCAGTCTTCGAGCGCTATCCGGAGACGGCTTTTGGTGGCGAGTTCGAAACCGAGGCTGACTACCGTGACCCCTATGTCCGCGAGTTGATCGCGGAGAAGGGCTGGATGTTGGATCCGCTTGTCCCCTACAACTACCAAACCGTCGCCTGGGATCTGTCGACGCCCGCGCCCTCGGCACCCGATGGCAAGCACTGGCTCGGCACGGACGACCAAGCCCGCGATGTGCTGGCCCGCCTCATATACGGCTTCCGCATCTCGGTGCTATTCGGGCTGACTCTTACGCTCTCCAGCAGCCTTATCGGTGTGGCAGCTGGAGCCGTGCAGGGTTATTTCGGCGGCTGGACGGATCTGATTGGCCAGCGGCTGATCGAAATCTGGGGCAGCATGCCGACGCTCTACCTGCTCATCATCCTCGCCAGCACGATCACGCCGACCTTCTGGTGGCTGCTCGGACTGCTGCTGCTCTTTTCGTGGATTGCTCTGGTCGGGCTGGTGCGCGCCGAGTTCCTGCGTGCGCGCAATTTCGACTATGTGCGCGCCGCCCGCGCGCTCGGCGTCTCCAATGCCGTCGTCATCCTTCGCCATGTGCTGCCGAACGCCATGGTGGCCACGATCACTTTCCTGCCCTTCGTGCTTATTGGCGCCATCACCTCGCTGACCGGCCTCGATTTCCTGGGCTTCGGGCTGCCAGCCGGCTCGGCCTCGCTCGGCGAGCTTCTGGCGCAGGGTAAGGCCAATCTCCAGGCGCCCTGGCTCGGCCTCACCGCCTTCTTCTCGCTCGCCCTGCTACTATCGCTACTGGTCTTCATCGGTGAGGCGGTGCGTGATGCCTTCGATCCGCGCAAAGGGCTCACGAGATGAGCACACTGCTTGCCGTGGAGGACCTCCGGGTCGATTTCCGCAGCCATGAGACAGAGGTGCATGCCGTACGCGGCATCTCCTTCGACATCGCGCGCGGCGAGACCCTGGCGCTGGTGGGCGAGAGCGGTTCCGGCAAGTCGGTAACGGCGCTCTCGCTGCTCCAACTCCTGCCTTACCCAGCGGCTTCTCACCCTTCGGGGCACATCTGCTTCGACGGCGAGGACCTCATGGGCGCAGGCGAGACTGTCATGCAGCGGGTGCGCGGCAACCGCATCGCCATGATCTTCCAAGAGCCGATGACATCCCTCAACCCGCTGCACACGGTCGCAAGACAGGTGAGCGAGACGCTTTTTCTGCACCGGGGTTTCTCGCGCGAGCGGGCGCGGGCGGAGACGCTGAAGCTCCTGCGCGAGGTCGGCCTACGCGACCCCGAACAGCGCCTCGATAGCTATCCGCACCAGCTTTCCGGCGGCCAGCGCCAGCGTGTGATGATCGCCATGGCACTTGCCAACGAACCCGATCTACTGATCGCCGACGAGCCGACCACCGCGCTCGATGTCACCATTCAGGCCCAGATTCTCGACCTGCTGAAGCGTTTGCAGGCAGAGCGCGGTATGGCACTCATGCTGATCACCCACAATCTCGCTATCGTGCGCAAGATGGCTGACCGAGTCTGCGTGATGACGGAGGGCTCAATAGTCGAGCGAGGCAGCCGGGACGATATTTTCGAGCGCCCCCGGCATCCCTACACGCTGCGCCTGCTGGCAGCAGAGCCAAAAGGCGAGCCTCCAACCGCCCCGGAAGGGGCTCAGGCAATAGTCCGCGCGGAGGAAGTACGGGTCTGGTTCCCGGTCAAACGCGGTGCGTTACGGCGCACAGTCGGCCATATCAAGGCGGTGGACGGCATCTCCTGCACCGTGCGGGAGGGCCGTACGGTGGGCGTGGTCGGCGAGAGCGGCTCCGGCAAGACGACGCTCGGGCTTGCACTCTTGCGCCTCGAACGCTCACGCGGCACCATCCTTTTCGGCGGCCGGCCGATCCACGGTGAGGGCTGGAGGGCGCTCCGCCCGCTCCGGCGGGAAATGCAGATTGTCTTTCAGGACCCTTATGGCTCGCTCTCGCCCAGGTTGACTGTCGGCCAGATCGTCGGCGAGGGACTGGCCGTCCACGATATCAGCAGCAGCGCCGCCGCCCGGCGCAAAGCCGTCGAGGAGGCACTGGAAGAAGTCGGCCTCGAAGCCCGGATGGCAGATCGCTACCCACACGAGTTCTCCGGCGGCCAGCGCCAGCGCATCGCGATCGCACGCGCCATGGTGCTGAAGCCGCGTTTCGTGGTGCTGGACGAGCCAACATCGGCACTCGACATGTCCGTGCAAGCGCAGATCGTGGATCTTTTGCGCGACCTCCAGCTCCGTCATGGCCTTGCCTACCTCTTTATCAGCCACGATCTCAAAGTGGTGCGCGCACTCGCCGATGAATTGATCGTGATGCGCGAGGGTCAAGTGGTGGAGCAGGGCCCCGCCCGTACCGTCTTCGAAGCACCCCGCGAGCCCTACACCAAAGCTCTCCTCGCTGCCGCCTTCGACCTGGAGGCGCAGGATGCAGGTTAGCGCAGCAGGCTGCGCGCTGCGCTGAGGTGGGCGTTTCGCCGCTGTCAGTCCTCCTCGTCGCGGCGGACTTTTGACAGGGCGGACGAGATCAACCCGGCCGGCACGGCCACAATCCCCAGCCCACACATCAGAACGACGAATGTGAAGGCCCTGCCTCCCGCCGTCACGGGATAGACATCGCCATAACCGACGGTGGTAAGAGTGGCGACGGCCCACCATATACTGTGAAAGATCGACTGGAAGACCTCGGGTTGAGTCTCATGCTCGAAGTGGTGTATTCCAGCAGCGGAAATATACAATATCACTGCTGTCGCCGTGAAGAATATAATAGCCTCTTCCCGAATTTCTGCTAAAGCTCTGCCAAAGCGTTCCATCGTTTTGCTATAGCGGACCAGTTTTATGATACGGAAAATTCGTAGGAGTCGAAGAGCTCTCAAAGCATATAAATCGATCCCTAATAGCATGTAAAAAGGTGCAATTGCGATTAAGTCTATAATGCCATAGAAACTAAAAATATATCTCAGTTTTTTCGGAGCAGTGATGATTCTAAGAATGTATTCTATGGTGAACAACATGGTAATGATGATTTCAATAATCAAAAGACTATGTTTGAATTGAGGCGATAAGTTCGGTAGTGTTTCTACTGACAAAGAAATAATAGAAATCGCAATGAGAACGAGCACTGCAATATCGAAGATTCTTCCGGGAGCAGTATCGGACTCTTGTACCATTTGCCGCAGGTTCATTGCTCGTCTTCCTCCGGGTTCAAGAGGTATGGCGTTGTGAAAGTACACGGCTCCAGCGGCGCGCTCTGTGTCTGGGCCAGGGGTCTGTGGGGCTGATGGACGGAGAAACCGCCCTACTGCATCACTCCCACTGCAACATCGGCGGTGAGCGATTCCATGCTTTCGCCGTGTATGTGGCCACGGATGGGCGTGGCATCAAAGGCATCAAGGCCGGAGCTGAGGCGGATATAGGCGTCGGTCGGGCTCTGGCGGTGTGTCGGGTCGAAGCCAACCCAGCCGAGCCCTTCCACCCAGGCTTCGGCCCAGGCGTGGGTTTCACCGAGCGGGGCCGCGGGGTCGTAGAGATAGCCGACGACATAGCGCGCTGGGATTTCTAGGAACCTGCAGGCGGCAACGAAGAGATGCGCTCGGTCCTGGCAGACGCCGGCACCGCGCGCCAGCGCTTCGGCGGCTGTGGCATGGCTGTCTGTCGCGCCCGGACGGTATTCGAGCGCCTCAGCTGCCGCTTCGTTTAGCTGGTGCAGCAGCGGCAGCGGGCCGTTTTGTTCCGAGGCGGCCTTGCGGGCGAACGAAGCGACACCGTCTGAGGGCTTCGTCAACGGCGAGTAGCGCAGGAAGACCGCCGGGCGGTGCGGTGGCCAGCGGCCAAGCATGCCCGCCCTGTTCTCGGTTTCGACCGCACCCTCGACCGAAACCTGCACCTGCTCCGGCGGCGCCGGCGCCCGCCAGAGTGCTTCCCGGTCGCCGAAGGAATTGATCAGCAAAGGCGTCATTTCGGCCCCGTTCACCGTGACCGTCCAAGCCTTAATGCGCTGCATAGGGTTATCTACCGCGAAGAGACGCAAGCGCAGCGTCAATTGCGCGGGCGGCGGGTCGTAACGATAGACCGTATCGTGGCGGATAGAGAGGTGCATCGCCGGCCTTTCAGAAATGATAGGCACCGGAAAGCTCGCCGGATAGGCGAGCGTTTAGCTGCAGCGCCGCCAGCAGAAACTGGTGCAACCCCTCATCGAAAATATCGTCGATTCCCCGATTTTTCAGCCGGCGGGCGGCCTCCTCGACGGTGGCATGGCAGTCATGGCGCGCGCCGTAGCGGTTCGCCAAGCGGCCGAGTGCCGCGCCTAGACCATCATAGCAGAAGGCCAACGAACAGGGGAAATCCAGGTTCAGGATCATGAAATGGGCGATGTTGGAGGGGCTGAAATCGCCACGATAGACATAGTGATAGGCGCGCAGCGCTGATGTCGCATGCAGGAGGCTGATCCAGCGGTAGCGGTCGCGATTGTCGAGCAGCAGGCCTGTTTCCGGCAGAAGCACGAAATATTTGGCGTCGAGCAGCCTGAGCGTCATGTCCGCGCGTTCGAGAAAGGCGCCCGCGGACAGGAAATCGTAGCGGGCGCCACGCAGCATAGTGGTGAGCGCCGCGCCCCGGAAGAGCGCCGAGAGGTTACGAACACGGTCGAGTGTTGCGGGCAGATCTTGCCGAACGCTGTCCACCTCCAGACCACCGAGCCAACGCCAGCCGTCGTTCAGCCCCTCCCACATCTCGGCGGTGAGCGCCGTGCGCACGGCGCGGGCATTGTGCCTAGCCCGGCCGAAACAGGCACGGATTGAGGACGGATTGTCCTCGTCGAGGATGAGACGACGGCAGACCTCGGCCTCACCGATCTCTTCATCTGGCCTGAATGCGGCCCCGGCACCAGCTGCCGCGGCGACCGAGCGCCATTCCTCCCGCCCATGGGCGCCCGGCAGCATTGCCATGCGCCGGCCCATCTCGACAAGCTGTGCTGTCGCCTCGGCACGCTCCAGATAGCGCGCCATCCAGAAGAGACTCTCCGCCGTCCGGCTCAGCATCGCTTCAGTCCCGAGGAGTTCGGCAGCATTATAGGTGATTTTAAGGCTGCCTGTCTTCCAGGGGCAAGACTATTCCGCCAGTACCCAGGTGTCCTTGACGCCACCACCCTGGCTGGAATTGACGACTAGTGAGCCCTCGCGCAGCGCGACGCGGGTAAGGCCTCCGGGTACAAGACGGATCGTGCGGCCGATAAGACAGTAGGGCCGGAAATCGACATGGCGGCCGGCAACGCCCGCCTTCGCGAGCGAAGGAGAGGAGGACAGCTCCAGCGTCGGCTGGGCAATGAAACCCTCCGGGTCGCGGCGAATCTTTTCTGCGAACGCCGCGCGCTCGGCAGCGGCGGCATGTGGCCCGATCAGCATGCCGTAACCGCCCGAACCGTGGACCTCCTTGACCACCAATTCGTCCAGCCGTTCGAGGACATAAGCGCGTTCGTCGTCGCGCGAGCAGCGCCAAGTCGGCACATTCTCCAGAATCGGCTCCTGTCCGAGATAGAAACGGATCATCTCGGGCACATAGACATACACCTCTTTGTCGTCCGCAATGCCTGCACCCGGCGCCGAGCAAAGCGTCACGCCGCCGGCCCGGTAGGCGTCGAACAGGCCGGGGATACCGAGCAAGCTGTCAGGGCGAAAGGAGAGCGGATCAAGGAAGGCGTCGTCTATGCGCCGATAAAGCACATCCACGCGCTCCGGGCCCTGCGTCGTCCGCATCCAGCACAGCCCGTCATCGACGAACAGATCCTGCGGCTCGACCAGTTCGATGCCCATCAAGTCGGCAAGGAAGGAATGTTCGTAATAGGCGGAGTTGAATGGCCCCGGCGTGAGTAGCGCGATGACCGGGTCGCCGTCACAGGCCGGCGGTGCCATCTCCTCCAGCGTCCGGCGCAACTCCTCCGGATAGGCGTCCACCGGCTCGATATTGCCCGAGCGGAATAGCTCCGGACAGGTTCGCATCATGATCTCGCGGTTTTCCAGCATGTAGCTGACACCGGAGGGCGTGCGGCAATTGTCCTCCAATACCTGAAATTCCTGTTCGCCGGTGCGCACGATATCGATGCCGACGACATGGGAATAGACCCGGCCTGGGGGATCGATGCCGATCATCGCCGGCTCGAAGGCTGAATTGCGGTAGACGAGCCGCTCCGGTACGATTCCGGCGCGCAAGATTTCACCCCGATGATAGACGTCCTGCAGAAAGGCGTTGAGCGCGAGTGCGCGCTGTCGGATGCCCCGCTCCAGACGGCGCCACTCGGCAGCGGCAAACACCCTCGGGATGAGGTCGAAGGGGATGAGTCGCTCCGGATCTCCGCCCTCGCCATAGACGGCGAAGGTAATGCCGATGCGGCGGAAGACAGCTTCCGCCTCGGCCGTGCGCCGGCGCAAGGCGTCAAAACCGTTCGCCTCGATCCAGGCGGCGATATTGTGATAGGGCACTCTTAATTCGGCGCCGTTACCGGTCATCTCGTCGAACATGCCGGCGTCTCCCGTCCCGGCTAATGCGCCCGATGCGAGCGCCGCCTGCCGTCAAACAGGGTCCCAGTAGAAGACGTCGCCGTCCCTATCAAGGGGTGAAAACGCCGCTTTCAGGGCGGGCATAGCGTGTTCGTGGATCCCGGTCGGCGTCCAGCCCTCACTACGATGCACGGAACGCGCCGGACGGTGCTGGTTGAAGATGAACTGCTCATTGCGACGCGATGCGAATATCTGCCCTGTTACATCGCTTGCAAGGTCCGAAAGCAGATAAACCACCATCGGCGCAATCTGGGCAGGCTGCAGCGTTTTCAGCTTCTCGATCCGTTCCTGCTCCTGTGGCGTGCTGGCCGGAATAGTCTCGATCATGCGCGTCCATGCGAAAGGCGACATGCAGTTGGAGCGCACATTGAAGCGCTGCATGTCGAGCGCGATCGACT
>JAPORR010000099.1 GCA_026710105.1 Alphaproteobacteria bacterium | reverse complement strand
GGTTTGATCGCCCCGGTCGATGGGACCGCAGCAAAACACAAGTTGTGCAAGACCAAGTGACGGGCCGGGGCGCGGAGATCATCACAATCGCCCGCGAGGCTTGCTTCGCGTCACCGCACGACTTCGCCGCCTATGAAGCTCGTTCGCAGTGTGCGCCTTCCAGCGTGTCGGTGTTGCAACTCCCATCGTCAGCCTCCGAGCACAGTCAGCCGAAAACGCAAGAGCCTATGTGGGGCAGCCGCACTGCAAAAGACCGCAACCGTCAGTCGTCGACTGGTATAAGCAGGATTCAATTTGATGACCTGGTGCACGTTTCCCCGAGCAGGTGCGAGACGACCGGCAGCGGCACGCCGTTCAGCGTCGCGTAACTGGCTACAGCATGACGGAGGTCGTGAAGCCGCACGTCTTCGATCCCGGCCTCGCGCCGTACCCGATATTCGGCATGGGTTCCTCCTGCGATCTGTTGCAGGTGGGGGGAAATGCAGTTGCGCTTGCGCCCCGAACCTACCATGACACGAGGGAAATAAGCTTTATTTCAACACGTTAGAATCGAAGATGCGTGAGTTGGTGAAGAAGGTGAGTCTAGAGACGATGATCGCGTCCCGGCGCGTCCTGCGGAGTTTCAGAGTGTTGATGAAAGCGTATCGACTGGCACGGCTCATCTTGCAAGATGGCCAATGGCGGCGCCTCGCGGCTGTTGTCCCGGTCCTGTGCGTCCTCGTTCTTGCCGCTGCACCGGCCCTGGCGACGGAAGCACGGCTGTTGATGCTGGGCGATTCGATTACCGCGGGTTTCGGCCTGGCGCCAGAAGACGGCCTGGTGGCGCAGTTGCGCAGGCGGTTGCAGGCCGACGGGATCAAAGCAGTGCTGCTGGAAGGCGGCGTCTCCGGCGACACGGCGGCAGGCGGTCTCGCGCGGCTCGACTGGATGCTCGGCGCCCGGCCAAGCCATGCCATAGTAGCGCTCGGTGGCAATGATGCGTTGCGCGGGCTCAATCCGGCGGCCACTGAGGCCTCGCTCGCCGCGATTCTCGACCGTCTGACGGCCGAAGGTATCCCGATCCTGCTCGCCGGCATGAAAGCGCCGCGTAATCTGGGGCACGCCTATGCGGAAGCCTTCGACAGCCTCTACCCTCGCCTCGCCGCACGCTACGAGGTCGTCTTCTACCCCTTCCTTCTGGAGGGTGTGGCAGCGGACCCGGCGCTGAATCAGCCGGACGGGATCCATCCCAGCGCGGCGGGCGCCGCCATCATTGCCACCCGCCTTGCGCCTTACGTCGCGCGACTTCTGGCGCTATCCTCGAAGCCGTCCGACGGCTGAGAGTAAGACAGGGCTAGATTTGCGCCTTTTCGCGGCGATACTCTTGCCGGAGTCTGTCCGGACGCAGCTTGCCAGACTCGCCGGTGGGTTACCGGGTGCGCGCTGGTCGCCGGCGGAAAACTATCATCTGACGCTGCGCTTCATTGGCGAGGTAGATAAAGGCTTCGCCGAGGAGCTCGCGGAGGCGCTCAGCCATGTTGTCGGCGAGGTGTTCGAATTGCAGATCTGTGCGCTCGGCAGTTTCGGCGGCGCGCGGCCGCGCGCAGTCTGGGCGGGCATCGTCCGGTCGGAACAGTTGACGATGCTCCGGCGGCGCGTCGAATCAGTGCTGGTCCGCGCCGGCCTGCCCCCGGAAGAACGCAAATTTACCCCGCATATCACGCTCGCCCGCACGTTCGGCGCGCGCACGGCTGCCGTCGCCGCCTGGCTGGAGGAACATGGTGGAGTCCACCTGCCCGCTTTTCCTGTGACAGGCTTCTCGCTCATGTCGAGCCAGCTCGGTGGCTCGGTGCCAGCCTATCGCGAGGAGGTGCGTTATCCCTTCGGTGGAGAGGCCTTCGCGCCGTGAGCCCGCCGCTGGCAGCGCTGCTGGCGGAGGCGCGCGCCTGCGTTCATTGCGCCCAGCATCTGCCGCTCGGCCCGAGGCCGGTGCTGCGTGCCGGGGCGTCGGCACGTCTGATGATCGTCGGCCAGGCGCCCGGCAAGAAGGTGCATGCGAGCGGTGTGCCCTGGGACGATGCCAGTGGCAGGCGGCTGCGCGCGTGGCTCGGCCTCGCGCCGGAGGACTTCTATGATGCCAGCAGGGTAGCGATCCTGCCGACCGGCTTCTGCTATCCTGGTCGACTGCCGCGTGGCGGGGATGCACCGCCGCGACCGGAATGCGCCCCGCTCTGGCATCCACGCCTGCGGGCTGTATTGCCGGCGGTGGAACTCACCGTGCTTGCTGGTAGCTACGCCCAAGCCTTCTATCTCGGCTCACGGCGCGAGCGGACGCTCGGCGAGACAGTCGCGGCCTGGCGGCGCTACCTGCCCGACTTCCTGCCGACGCCGCATCCGAGCTGGCGGGTGAACAATTGGCTGAAACAGAACCCCTGGTTCGAAGCGGAGGTCGTGCCCGAATTGCAGGCACGCGTGACAGCGCTCACTGCGCTGTCCAGAATCCGTCCACCGGCAGGCTCGGTAGCCGGGGAGGAAACCGGAACAGCGGTCGCAAAACCTATCTCACTCTCCGTCCAGTATCGCAACGGCCCGGGTCCAGCCAGCTGAGCCGCGATGCACCTTGACCGGGAAGCAGGCAACCTGGAAGCCATTCGCTGGCAGAGCTTCGAGATTGCCAAGTTTCTCAAGGTGGCAATAGCCGATCTCACGCCCGGCGCGGTGACCCTCCCAAATCAGACCGGCATTACCTGTTTGCCGCACCCGTTCCCGCGTCCGGGAGAAGGGCGCGTCCCAACTCCAGCCGTCCGTGCCGGTGACGCGCACGCCCCGCTCCAGCAGCCAGAGCGTTGCCGCCTTGCCCATGCCGCAGCCAGAATCAATGAAATCTTCCTCGCCATAGCGGGCGCCCGCGCGGGTGTTCACTAGCACGATCTCGAGCGGCTGGAGGGTGTGCCCGATGCGGTCGAGCTCCGCCTCAACATCGGCTGGTTGCACCACATAACCGTCAGAAAAATGGCGGAAATCCAGCTTAACACCAGGCTGGAAGCACCATTCCAGCGGGATTTCGTCGATCCGCCAGGAGGGCTCGCCGCCCTCCTTGAGCGCGTGGTTCATCGTCGAGAAGAAATGCCAGGGCGCGTCCAGATGTGTTCCGTTATGAGTGGAGATGCGGGCTGTCTCGACAGCCGCGTATTCGCCGTCCGGCAGCGCCTCGACATCGACGCCGAAATAGTCCGCCATGGTCGGGGCCGTATCGTGATGGTCGAGATAGTCGATCTCCGGCAGCATGTGCGGCGGATCGCTTGCAATGCCGGCCTTCAACGGAACGGAGATATCGATAATGCGACGACTCATGCCTGTCTCCCTTCGCCCGGACATCACCCTATGCAGCTTCCCCGAAAGCAGTCTGTCATGCCAGACCGCACCGGCGGATTGCAATGTCTGGGCTATGCCTTGCCGTCTCCTACAAAGCCGCGCACGATGCCGCAGGCTTCCGCGAGCCCTACGCGCTCAAGCGCAACGCCATCCGGGAAGGCACCGGCTAAGCGCGAAGGCATCATTGCGTCGAGTAGCACGAACACGCCCCGGTCGTCCCGCCGGCGGACCAGGCGCCCATAGGCTTGGCGCAGCCGGAGCCGGGCCAGCATGTCGTCATAGTCGCGGCCGCCGAAATGCGCGCGCCGCGCCTTGTGCAGGATGGTCGGCCTCGGCCAGGGCACACGATCGAACACGATGAGCCGGAGCGCATGGCCGGGCACGTCCACGCCGTCGCGCACCGCATCCGTGCCGAGCAGGCACGAATCGGGTTCGGCGCGGAATATGTCGATCAGTGTCGCGACATCCATCCGGTCCACATGCTGGGCGATGAGCGCAATGCCGGCGGCGTCCAGTGGCCCCGCAAGGCGCTCATGGACAGCGCGGAGTCGCTGGACGGCGGTGAAGAGGCCGAGCGCGCCGCCGCCAGCGGCAAGGAACAGGCTGCGGCAGGCCGCCGCCACAAGGTCCGGCACCTGTTTGCGCACATCGGTGACGATCAGCGCACGGGTCTGGGCTGGATAGTCGAAAGGTGAGGGTGCGACAGCCCTGATGGCAGGTATGGCGAGATGGCAGGCGCCGGTGCGTATTTCCGCTACCTGCCAGGCCTCCTCTGGCTCGCGCGTGCCGTCCCTGAGCGTCGCAGAGGTAACGAGCAGGCCGTGGGCGGGCTCCACCACTTCGGTGGCGAAGGGAGCCATCGGGTCGACCCAGCGCCGGCGCATACCGACATCGCGCTCGCGGCCCTGTACGCGCTCCAGTTCGAACCAATCAACAAACGCTTCCGGCGCCTCGGCGTCGAGCGCCTTTAACATGGCTGACCAGGCTACAAGCTGCGTCTCGGCACGGCGGTGGAGCACGCGTGCCAGCGCCTCGATGCGGATACGTGTGCGGCTGTCGAGGTCGTCGGCCTCGTCCGCCAGACGGACCAGCAGCGCGCGGCGCAGTACAGCGAGCGGGCGTCGCAGTTCCTCCAAAGCCTGGCCGAGCGTGCGTGCGGCCTCAATCAGTCCCTCGATCGGAGGCCGGCATTCGCATTCGAGACCATAGGCGCCGCTGCCGCGTCCGGGGGTCCGGGCCAGCACCTGCTGGCGCACGAGCGCAAGGAAGCGTTCCGCCGCTCCATGCGGCGCGCCCGTGGCGAGGCGGCCGAGCCATCCCTCCGCTGGCAATACGCTTGCTGTCCGTCCGGCTTCGGCAAGCGCCTCGGCGGCCTCGCCGCCGTCTGGGGCTAGATCCTCCGCGCGGCGCTTGAGCCCTCTGGCGCGCGAGCCTTCCGCGCCCAGCAGCCAGAGGCGTAATTCTGCCGTCTCTAGTCCGGAAAGGTCCGCTGCAAAGGCACTGTCGGCTGCGTCGAACAGGTGGTGTCCCTCGTCGAACACATAGCGGGTCGGCAGCCAGGAATCGTCCAGACCGCCCAATGCTGCCTGCACCATGACGAGTGCATGATTAGCGATGACAAGGTCCGCGCGCCGAGCACGCCTGATGCCCCGCTCAATGAAGCAGCGCTGGTAATGAGGGCAGGCAGAATAGAGACACTCGCCCCGCCGGTCGGCGAGCCCGCGTATGCGTCCCGCCCCTTCAAGGTCGGGAAGCCAAGAGGGGAAATCGCCCCCGGTCATATCGCCGTCACGGGTGACCTCCGCCCAACGTGCAGCGAGGACGAGCGCCACGGTCTCGTTCGGCACGAGCCGGGCACCGCGCACGGCCTCCTCCAGGTTGAGTAGGCAGAGATAGTTTTCCCGACCCTTGCGCACTACCACGCGACGGCGTTTGACGTCGGGGTCGGGAATCAATCGATCGAGTTCGCCGTCGATCTGGTGCTGGAGATTGCGCGTATAGGTTGAGATCCAGACGGGGGCTTCATTCGCCTCCGCCCAGAGGCTCGCCGGGGCGAGGTAGCCGAGTGTCTTGCCAACTCCGGTGCCAGCCTCAGCTACCACCATATGCGGCGCGCCGGCCCGCTCACGCGGTTGGAAGGCACCGGTTGCGGCGGAGGCGTAATCCGTCTGGCCGGGCCGGTCCTCGGCATCCGGCCCCAGCATCTCCGTGAGCCGTCGGCGAGCCTCGGCGGGCGTGATCGCCCGGTCGGAGGGTGGCGGTTCCGGTGCGGATTCGATCCAGGGCGGTAGCCGCTCCCAGACAGCGAAACCGGCTCCGCCTGCCGAGCGGCGCTCCGCGACGCCGAGTGCTGCCAGCACGAAGGGTCCCCAGAGCCAGCCAGCCTCGGCCGCATCCAGTGCCAGGTCAGCAGCGGCACCGTCAGGATCTTCTAGACGTGCGAGCTCAGCCAGCAGCATGCGCGCTGCGCCGAACAGTGTCTCCGCTGCACGCTCCAGACTCGTGGGGCGCGGCAGGCCGGCGGCGTCAGCCAGCCCGTTTGGTGTCGGCAGGCAGAACTGTGCTGGGCGCGCGAAAGCGAACAGCTCCAGCAGGTCATAGCTGCGGAAGGACCGCGCCTGCGCATCCAGCCGCCGCAAGGTCGCCGGCCCATGCACAGCGAGTGGCGCCCGGGCGCGTGCACGCACTGCCGCCTCGGTGGGAGCAAGCGTCTCGACAACGCCGTCCGGCTCCAGCCAGACGGCGCGGGCCGGGCTTGCAACCAGGGCGGGCGCGCGTGGCAGGACGATGCTTCGTTCCAACGCCATGCTGGGTTTGTAGAGCGGTTCCGCAAAAGAGCGAAATGGGTTCGGCTTGCACGCCGGTCACGCCTTTGCAGCAGGAGCCCGAGCCACTAAGTTGCGCGCGCGACCACGGGAGCCGCCCGACCATGTCCAGGGAAGCCGCCGCCCATGCCCGGGCCTGGCCGTTCGAGGAAGCCCGCAAGCTGCTGGCGCGCCTCAACGGGCGGGTGCCCGACAAGGGTTATGCGTTGTTCGAGACGGGCTACGGTCCCTCCGGCCTGCCGCATATCGGCACGTTCGGTGAGGTCGCGCGAACGGCCATGGTGCGCCGCGCCTTTGCGGAGCTTTCGGACCTACCCACGCGGCTTTTCGCCTTTTCCGACGATATGGACGGTCTGCGCCGCGTGCCAGACAATGTGCCGAACAGCGAAATGCTGGAAGCCCATCTCGGCAAGCCGCTGACTTCCGTGCCCGACCCGTTTGGCACGCATCAAAGTTTTGGTGCGCACAACAATGCCCGGCTTCGCGCTTTTCTCGACCGGTTCGGCTTCGACTATGAATTCGTGAGCGCCACCGAGTGCTACCGCTCGGGACAGTTCGACGAGACCCTGCTCGGCGTGCTGCGGGCCTATGATGCGGTCATGGAGATTGTGCTGCCGACGCTCGGGCCGGAACGTCGACAGACCTACAGCCCCTTTCTGCCGATCTGTCCGAAAACTGGTGTTGTGCTGCAGACATCGATTCTCCACCGCGACCCGGAAGCCGGCACCGTCGTCTATGAAGACGAGACTGGGAGGCGCGTCGAACAGCCCGTCACGGGCGGGGCATGCAAGCTGCAGTGGAAGGCTGACTGGGCGATGCGCTGGCGAGCGCTCGATGTGGATTACGAAATGGCTGGCAAGGACCTGATCGACTCGGTCCGCCTCTCCGGGCGCATCTGCCGCGCGCTCGGCGGCCGGCCACCGGAGGGTTTCATTTACGAGCTGTTTCTCGATGAACGTGGCGAGAAGATTTCCAAGTCCCGGGGCAACGGCCTCTCCATCGAGGAGTGGCTGACCTACGCGCCGGAGGAGAGTCTTGCGCTCTTCATGTTCCAGAAGCCGAAAGCGGCGAAGCGACTCTATTTCGATGCTATTCCGCGTGCGGTGGACGACTACCGCGTTTTCCTCGCTCGCGCCGCCGATGAGGATGAGGGACGCCTGGAGAATCCCGCTTGGCATATCCATAACGGCAACCCACCGGAGCCGGAGGAGGGTATTCCCTTCTCTTTGCTGCTCAATCTGGCGGCTGCGAGCGATGCGCAGGACAAGAGCGTGCTCTGGGGTTTCATCTCGCGCTACGATCCGGCCGCGTCCCCGGAGACGAGGCCGCAGCTGGACCGGCTGGCGGATTTCGCCGTCGCTTATTGCCGCGATTTCGTTGCCCCGCAGAAGGTATGGCGCAATCCGGACGCAAAGGAGGCGGCGGCGTTGGCGGCACTGGCTGACCGGTTGGCCGCCCTGCCGCCGGATGCGGACGGGGAGACCGTACAGGCGGAAGTCTATGCGGTCGGCAAGGCGCATGGTTTTGACCCGCTGCGGGCGTGGTTCTCTGCACTCTACGAAGTCCTGCTGGGTCGGCAGCAGGGACCGCGCTTCGGCTCCTTCGCCGCGCTTTACGGTCTTGCCGAGACCGAGGCGATGATCCGGAGCGCACTCGCTCGGGCCCCCGCGTGAGCCTCGCACTGCCGACGGATTTCCGCATTGATACGAGCCGGCGTATCCCGTTCGGTAAGGAGCATGCAGTCTCACGCGGCTGGACGAAGGCGACTGGCGGCCGGCCGATGGGTGTAACCTGGCACTGGACCGCAACCCGGGATCTCGCCACCTGCGACCGCTTGCTCGGCGGCAGGGCGCCCGAACGCAAGGGCGAGGCCTCGGCGCATTACGCCGTCGGACGCAGCTTCGCGGAGGGCGTGTCGCGCTATGTGTCGCTCGCAGACCGCTCCTGGCATGCCGGCGTCGAACAGAAGCTACGCTGGGACGGACGACCCTCGACGGCCCGTACCAAAGGCGCGCGCGCCTGTATCGGCGTCGAGACCGTGACTATCGGCTATGCGCGTGCGGGGGTGCCGGCCGGTTCGGACTGGATAGAGGCCGCAACACCGGACGGCCGCCATGCGTTCCGGGTGGAACCCTGGACGGAGGAGCAAATCGCCATGATGGCGGCCGTTGGCCGGGAGATCGTCGCCCGCTGGCCGGAGATCGGGCCGCGCGACCATCACGGCCATCACGACCTCTGCCCGGCTTACAAGCAGGACGTTTTGGGTTTTCCCTTCGCCCGCGTGCTGCGCGCGATCTACGGTGACCCTGAGATTCCAGATGTGTGGTCCGACGTCTGGATGCCAGAGGGACGCCAGCGCATGCTCGCGCGCCTCGGCTTCGACCCCGGTCCTACAGACGGCGTCTGGGGCCCGCGCTCCGATGCCGCGCTGCGCGCGTTTCAGACCGCTGCCGACCTGGAGGTCAATGGCTGGTGGACGACCTGGGTCTCCTGGGCCGCGCATGACAGCGGCGCGGACTCTGGGAGGGGAGTGGCATGAGCGCTGCCGTCTGAAGTCAGCCCGTCATGCCGGGCGTTTCGATGCCGCGCTCGTTGAAATAGTCTTGGAGCTCGCCAGAATCCCACATTTCGCGCACGATGTCGCAGCCACCGACGAATTCGCCCTTCACATAGAGCTGTGGGATGGTCGGCCAACCAGTGAACTCCTTGATACCCTGGCGGACTTCCGTGTCTTCCAGCACGTTCACCGATTGGTATTTCACGCCCATATGGTTCAGCACGCCGGCCACCGCCGAGGAGAAGCCGCATTGCGGGAAGACGGGCGTGCCTTTCATGAACAGCACGACATCATTGCCGTTCACGGTTTCCTGGATAGTGATCATCGCGTCGCTCATCGGCGGTCTCCCGTTCATCAAGAATTTTCGGGGGCAGCGGTATGCAGTGCGAGTGCGTGCAATTCACCCCCCATGCGGCCCTGCAGAGCCTTGTAAACGATCTGGTGTTGCTGCACGCGGGATTTGCCACGAAATGCCTCCGACACCACGCGAGCGGCATAGTGGTCACCATCGCCTGCGAGGTCTTCGATCGCGACTTCCGCGTCTGGCAGCGCCTCACGGATCATGCACTCGATCTCTTCCGCCTGCATGGGCATGCGTCACGTCCCCTCAGCCGCCGGCGACCCAGGCGGGCATCCAGCCTTCGTGCAGATCGCCAAGTTCGCAAAGCGATATGGGCGCGTGTCCCTCGACTGTCAATGTGCCGCCGCCGGTCTCGCCGATCTGCAAGGCCGGAACCCCCGCCGCAGCCGCATGTTTCAGTGTCTCTTCCGGGGTCTCTACCGCCAGCAGATACCGCGCTTGGTCTTCCCCGAAAAGACCTGCAAGCAGATCGGTGAGCGGCGGGTGCAGCCACACGCCGACACCACCGGCCAGTGCCATTTCGGCCGCAGCAACCAGCAGGCCGCCGTCCGAAATGTCGTGGCAGGCGGCAATACGGCCAGCGCTGATTTCGGCGCGGACGAAATCCCCGTTGCGCCGCTCGGCTGAGAGGTCGACCGGTGGTGGTGGGCCTTCCTCGCGCCCCTCGACCACCTCGAGCCAGAGCGAGCGACCGAGGTGGCCCCACGTCTCCCCCACCAGCAGCAGCGCCATGCCCGGCCCGGGCAACGCCATGCCGGTCTGGCAGGACAAATTCTCTAGCAGACCGACAGCGCCGACTACAGGAGTCGGTAGCACCGCTTGGCCGTTGGTCTCGTTGTAGAGTGAGACATTGCCAGAGACGACCGGGACCCCGAGCGCACGGCAGGCCTCGCCCATGCCCTGGATGCAGCCAACCAGCTGCCCCATGACCCGAGGACGTTCCGGGTCGCCGAAATTGAGATTGTCGGTGATGGCGAGCGGCTGGGCGCCGACCGCGGTCAGGTTACGCCACGCCTCGGCGACGGCTTGGCGCCCGCCCTCGACCGGGTCAGCCAGGCAATAGCGGGGTGTACAGTCACTGGTGAGTGCAAGCCCGCGCGCGGTGCCGTGGACGCGGACCACGGCAGCATCGCCGCCCGGGCCGGCCACCGTGTCTCCCATAACGGAGTGGTCGTATTGCTCCCAGATCCAGCGCCGGGAGGCACCAGCCGGGCCACCGAGAATGGCCTTGAGCGCTGCCATCGGATCGGCGTCCGGACGAGTCGGCCAAACCGTCGGCGCAGGCGGAGTATGTGTCCAGGGTCGGTCATATTCCGGCGCGCCGTCCACCAACGGCCGGATTGGTAGATCGGCAGCGGGCTGTCCGTGCTGCGAGAGCGCCATGCGCCCGGTATCTGTCAGCCGGCCGATCACGGCGAATTCGAGTCCCCATTTCCGGAACACTGCCTCGGCTGCATCCTCGCCGCCCGGGCGGAGCACCATCAGCATACGTTCTTGGCTTTCTGAGAGCATGATTTCATAGGCCGACATGCCTGTTTCGCGCTGCGGCACATGGTCGAGGTCGAGCGCCACTCCTAGGCCGCCCTTCGACGCCATCTCGAAGGCTGAGGAGGTGAGGCCGGCGGCCCCCATGTCCTGGACCGCGACGATGGCGTCCGTCGCCATGAGTTCCAGGCAGGCCTCAATCAGCAGCTTGCCGGTGAAGGGGTCACCCACCTGCACAGTGGGGCGCTGTTGTTCGGCCTCGTCGTCAAAGGTGGCCGACGCCATTGTGGCGCCGTGGATACCGTCACGCCCGGTCCGTGAGCCGACATAGACGACGGCATTACCGACGCCTGCCGCCGCCGAGCGGAACAGGCGGTCTGCCGGCGCAATGCCGACCGCCATGGCATTGACCAGAATGTTGCCGTTATAGGTGGGATGGAAGGAACACTCGCCGCCGACCGTGGGCACGCCGATGCAATTGCCATAGCCGCCGATCCCCGCCACGACCCCGGCCGCAAGCCGCCGTGTCGCCTTGTGGTCAGGCGCACCGAAGCGCAGCGCATTCAAGATCGCGACCGGTCGTGCCCCCATGGTGAACACATCGCGCAGAATGCCGCCAACGCCCGTCGCCGCGCCCTGAAAGGGCTCGATGAAAGAGGGATGGTTGTGGCTCTCCATCTTGAAGACGGCGGCCAGCCCGTCGCCGATATCCACGGCGCCGGCATTCTCGCCCGGCCCCTGCAGCACCCAGGGCGCGTCGGTCGGCAGAGTCCCCAGCCATTTCTTCGAGGACTTATAGGAGCAATGCTCGCTCCACATCGCGGCGAAGATGCCCAATTCCACATGATTGGGCTTGCGCCCGAGAATCTCCAGCACGCGTGCATATTCGCCTGGCGCTAAGCCGCCATGCTCTTCCACGGGCGCATTCATGCGACGAGCGACTCGAATAAGGCCCGTCCATCGGTGCTGCCGAGCAGCGCTTCTGCGGCACGTTCGGGATGCGGCATCATGCCCAACACATTGCGGCCCTCGTTCAGAATGCCGGCGATGTCTCCGGCAGAGCCGTTCGGGTTGTCGAGATAACGGAATACGATGCGGTCGTCGCCAGCCAGGCGCTCAAGTACTGCTGTATCAGCGAAATAGTTGCCGTCATGATGTGCAACCGGCATTTGCAGCGCATTGCCGGCTTGATAGCGTTTCGTGAACGGGTTGTCGGCGGTCTCGACGCGCAGGCGCACCGCCCGGCAGACGAAGCGCAGCTTTGCATTGCGCAAAAGCGCTCCCGGCAGAAGGCTGCATTCGGTTAGCATCTGGAAGCCATTGCAGATCCCGAGCACCCGAACACCGCGTTTCGCAGCCTGGATAACGGCCTGCATGATGGGTGAGCGGGCGGCCATGGCGCCGGGGCGGAGATAGTCGCCATAAGAAAAGCCACCAGGCAGCACCACAAGGTCGGCCGGCGGCAAGACCGGCTCGCCATGCCATATCATGGCGGCCGCGCGGCCTGTCACTGCCTCGATCGCAACCTTCGCATCCCGATCGCAATTCGATCCCGGAAAGACGACAATAACCGCCTTCATGCGATTTCGATCGTGTAGTCCTCGATGACCGGGTTGGCGAGCAGGCGTTCGCACATGGCGGCAAGTGTCGCCTCGGCGGTGGCGGGATCAGTTTCGGCAAGCTCCAACTCGATTACCTTGCCCTGGCGGGCTGTCTCCACACCGTCGAAACCCAGGCCTGCTAATGCCTGTGCAACCGCCTTGCCCTGTGGGTCCAGCACGCCGGCGCGGGGCATGACCAGCACTCGTGCCTTCACGCGCTTGCCTTCGGCAGGGGTTCCACATTGCCTTCCTGGAGAATACCGAGGCGTCGTGCCACCTCCTGGTAGGCTTCCGCGACATCGCCCATGTCGCGGCGGAACCGGTCTTTGTCCAGCACTTCATTGGTCTGCAGGTCCCAGAGGCGGCAGCTGTCGGGGCTGATCTCATCGGCTAGCACGATCCGCACATCTTCCTGCGTGTAGAGGCGCCCGAACTCGACCTTGAAATCCACCAGACGTAGCCCAGCGCCAAGGAACAGCCCGCTCAGATAGTCGTTGACCCGAAGCGCTAAGTTGAAGATGTCGTCGAGGTCCTGCGGCGAAGCCCAGCCGAAGGCGGTGATGTGCTCTTCTGTGACCATCGGGTCGTCGAGTTCGTCGTTCTTGTAATAATACTCGACGATCGACCGGGGCAGTGGCGCGCCCTCGTCGATCTTGAAACGCCGGGAGAGTGAGCCGGCGGCGATATTCCGCACGACGACCTCGACCGGGATGATCTCGACCTCCCGGATCAGTTGCTCGCGCATGTTCAACCGACGCACGAAATGGGTCGGAATGCCCATCTCCTGCAGCCGGACCATCAGATATTCGGAGATCCGGTTGTTCAGCACCCCCTTACCGGAGATCGTGGCTTTCTTGCGGTTGTTGAAGGCGGTCGCGTCATCCTTGAAATACTGGACGAGCGTTCCGGGCTCGGGACCTTCGTAGAGAACTTTGGCCTTGCCCTCGTAGATGCGTTTGCGTCTTGCCATGGTTGTCCACCGAGTGCCGCCCGACGGAGGACCGACAAAGCGCCGGGACCGCGGGTCGCCCAGCTGGATATAGCAAGCCCGCCATGTCTTCTCAATGAAGCTCCGTATAATCACCGATTTCCGGCCATGAGCGAGCGAAACGCCAAACCGGTCGAGCCTGTGCGTCGGCGGGTAGGGCGAGCAGGGCGCGGGAGACGGTGCCGAAGCCCCAGTCCGTGCGCACATGCATGGCGTCGTTGGGATCGCCGGGCCCTGTCACCTCTGACGCGAACAGGCCTTCCCAGTCAGCCCAGCCGTCTGGCATCTCGGGGTTGGGGGGGCAGGCGGTCTCGAACCGGGGTAGGTAATGGGCCGTGCGCCCAGACGCGGCGCCGTCATTCAGGTCCCAGGCGGTCAGCATTGATACACCCGGGCCAAGTGTATGCGCCGATACGCCGCGCCTTCCTGCATGGCGAATCCAGAAGGCCTCCTCGCGATCGGCGATGAGCATGTTGAAACTGCGGTAGACGCGCCCGTCTACTGCTGCTGTCGCCGCGGCGGCTGCACGGGCGGTGTCGTGGTCGAGGGCCTCAAGCACCAGCACGCCGCGCGTGCGTTTGTCGCGGGCGGGGCCCAGCGAACCTTGCCGGTTGAGGATGGCGGCCACCACGCCCGCGTCGTTCAGTCCCAGCCAACTCCCGCCCGCCTCCTCGTCGAGGCCAGCGAGCACGCTCGGCCGGTCGGGCCAGTGGCGCCCCGGCGGCTGCCAAGGGCGGTTTACGGCTTCGTCGCGATTGGCGCCGATGATCACGGGCCAGGCATGGCTGGGCCTGCGGAGCAGGACAACGGTGCACATCGGGGGCACTGCAAATCCGAAGCGGGACTGACTATATATCGTCCGCAACCCGCACGACCAAGCAGCATGGGAACAATCCACATGGCGACCTTCGATGACCGCGCAAAGCAGTTTGAGGCCCGATACAGCCATGATGAGGAATTACGCTTCAAGGTGCAGGCTCGACGCAACCGTTTGTTCGGTGAGTGGGCGGGCGCGCAATGGGGTCTCGAGGGCGAGGACCTGAAGGCTTATGGACTGAGCGTGGTCCAGTCGGATTTTAACCGTCCGGGTGATGACGACGTGCTGGAGAAGGTGCTAGCCGATCTGAGCCAGCAGGGCATTGCGACTGACGCCCGCCGGCTCCGCAACCGGATGGAAGAACTGCTCCAGGAAGCCAAGACACAGATCATGGCGGAATAGAACTCGCCCGGGGAGACTGGCGGCGCGGGCATGACAGGAGAGGGCGCCAGCGTTTGCTAGCATTGCCCGCCAAGGAGTTCGTGGCGCCCTGTTGCAGAGGCGCCTGTCGCGAGGCGCAGGATGAGAGCGTCCTGCCGCCCTGATGGCGTGCGGTAATATCCGTGCCGGTGCCCGACTGCTTCGAAACCGAACCCGGCGTAAAGCGCGCGAGCGGCATGGTTGTCTGCGGCGACTTCGAGGAACAGGGGGTCGCCGTCGAGAGCGGCGCAGGCGTCGTTTAGCAGCGCCGTCGCGATGCCGCGCCGTTGCGCGAGGGGATGGGTTGCGATCATTACCACTTCCGCTTCGCCGCCCGCACGGCGCATATGAAGGAAGCCGACGGGAGTATCCTCATCCATGACAATGCGCGCATGAGCGTCAGGTGCGGCAAGCAGACGGCGCCAGATGTCCGCCGTCCACGCAGTCTCAGGCATGGCGGCACGGTGGATGGCCGCGACGATTTCGGCATGCGATGGGGCGGCGATGATCACCGCCCGACTGGCCCGGTAAGGGGCCGGGAGAGATAGAGCGGCGATGCCGGACCTGGTGCAAAGTGCCTACCAAGGAGCCGGACCGCATCTGGCAATGCCGGTGCCAGCGCCCGGATCGCGCCCGGTGCAGATGCGGCTAAAGCCTTCCCCGCATCGCCGGTGACAGCAAAAGGCGCTTCAGCGACCAGAGCTTCCATCGTCGTGGCGAATGGCGTGGCGGCGCCCGACAACTCAGCTGCATAAAGGCTGCCGCGCCCAGTATTGAGCACGGCGAACAAGCGGCCTTCCGGTGGCAATGCCGGGCGCAGCGCCTCGAAAGTCGAGGCGGCGACGAGTTCGGCCTTGGTGACAAGTGCCAGACCGCGCGCTGCTGCCAACGCTATGCGAATGCCGGTAAAGGAGCCAGGACCTCGCGTGACAACAATTCGCGACAGGTCGGCGAAGAGGACGCCTGCCTCCGCCATGACGCGCTCCAGCATAACTGGTGCCATCTCGGCATGGCCGCGCGCCATCGGTCGCCACCGGGCCGCTAGTAGCTTGCCATCCCGCGCGACGGCGACAGAGCAGGCATTGGCGGCGCAATCAAGCGCGAGTTCAACCATGCAAGATGCAAGGATATCTGGCCGGCCGGGCTCATCCTCAGGGGACGGGATAGACCGCTTCAACCTCAGAAATGTAGTGGCGAAGCATGTTTTCGACACCCATCTTGAGCGTCGCCGTCGAACTCGGACAGCCAGCGCAGGCGCCCTGCATACTCAGATAGACGACGCCGTCCTCGAAGGCGCGAAAGACGATGTCGCCGCCGTCCTGCGCCACTGCCGGGCGGACCCTCGTTTCCAGCAATTCCTTGATCTGTGAGACGACCTCGCTGTCCTCCGCACCCTCGTCGTTGTCATCGTCTACGTTGAGAAGCACGGGGCGACCCGCCATGAAATGATCCATGATCGCGCCGAGGATCATCGGTTTCAGGACTTGCCAGTCATGCGCGTCGTCTTTGCTGACGGTGACGAAATCACTGCCGAAAAACACTGCCCTCACCCCTGACACATCAAACAGTGTCTGGGCCAGCGGTGAACGCTCAGCGCCCTCCGGTGAAGGGAAATCGGCCGTACCGCGCGCCATGACCTGCACGCCCGGGATAAATTTCAGCGTTGCAGGATTAGGGGTCTGTTCGGTCTGAATGAACATAGGCTACATCCTCCGGCCTAATATACTTGTTTAGATGGACCTCCGCCGACGCAAAATCAAGCGGCGCCATCGTAATAGGCTTGGAGGATAGCGACCACACCGCTGCGGCTGTATTCGGGCGGGATCGCCTCGCCGCCAGCGAACATTTCGCGCAGCCGAGTGCCAGAAATGCGAAGCTTTCCGTCGTTATCCAAGCGGCAGACCCGCTCCACGGCGTTGCCCGTCGCCACCGCTGCCACCATGCGATAACGCTCATCTTCCTCCAACGAGTCCGCACCGTCGTCGGCGGCAAAGCAAACATTGCCGGTCGCCATGCCCCGGCAGTCGAAGCAGTGGAATGTGTCGTCGATCTTCAGCGGCTGGATGGCGAGACTTCCGTCATCAATCTGGTCGAAGATATGGTGCGCGTCATAGGGACCGTAATAGCCGCCAAGTCCAGCATGGTCGCGCCCCACTACCAGGTGAGAGCATCCGAAGTTCTGGCGGAACAGCGCGTGCAGCAATGCCTCCCGGGGGCCGGCATAACGCATCTCGATGGGGTAGCCGGCCTGGATTGCCCTCCCTTCCGGAAAGTGGTTGGCAACTAGCCAGTCGATGGCGCGGACCCGAACCTCCGCGGGGATATCGCCGTCTTTGAGCGCCCCCAGCACCTGGTGGATAAGCAATCCGTCGCACACTTCCATGGCGACCCTAGCGAGAAATTCGTGACTGCGGTGCATGGGATTGCGGGTCTGGAAGGCGGCGACCGTCGACCAGCCCTTTTCGGCGAACAGGGCCCGGGTCTCAGCAGGACGCAAGTAAAGCCCCTGGTAAGTCTCGGGGAAATGACCCTCGGAAAAGACTGAAACCGGGCCTGCAAGGTTGACGGTGCCCTGTGCCATCACCTTGGCGACGCCTGGATGAGCCTCGTCGGCGGTGCGATAGACCTCTCGGCATTCGAGGGTCTTGTCGATGGTATATTTCTCAGTGACCGCGAGGATGCCGAGGAGCGTGCCTTCCTCATCTGTTAACGCCACTTCGTCGCCTGTGGCGACAGCGAAATCCTCGCTGCAGGAAAGGGTAATGGGGAGCGGCCAGAAGAGTCCGTTCTCAAGCCGCATCTCCAGGCAGGCACCGCGCCAGTCGGTTGCCCCCATGAAGCCGTCGAGCGGCGTGTAAGCGCCCATGGCGAGCATGAAGAGGTCTGAAACCTCGCGGCTCGACAGGGGCAGCCTTTTCAGAGTGCGCGCCCTCTTTAGGGCCTCGCTCCACTCCTCCTGGGGCAGTAGCAGGGGTTTAAGGGGGGCATTGCCGTGGGGGGGGATCAGCATCGATACAGGAGGTTGTGGGACCCTAGTCGACGATGTGGTGGACGGGAGCCTTCTCCATAGTCCATTCCCCAGAGTCGCGATCGTAGCGGGACAAGGTGAAGCAATGCCAGTCAGTATCGTCCAGCTTGGGATGGTCTGCCCGGTAGTAGTAGCCTGGCCAGCGGGTTTCCGTCCTGAACATCGTGTGATGCGTCACTGACTCCGAGGCGAGGACCCGGTGGTGAAGTTCCCAGACTCGCTGGAGCTGGTGCAGGTCTTCGGCCCCAAGACTGGTGAGATCTTCCTTCAGCATACCCAGCAATTCCAGCCCGCGGGTAAGCATGGGTTCGTTGGTGACATAACCGGAGCTTATGCCGCCAACATATTCGTCCATTATCTTTTCGAGACGCTGGAGACCGTGAAGCGGCAACATGTAGCTCGGTGAGACCGTTCCCGCGACGATCTCATTGCGCCCGACCCGGTAGGTCTCCAGAGGCTCGAAGATGACCCTTTTGAGGTCTTCGTACTCCTGCTCGTTTATCTGCGGGCGGTCACCCTTCAGGTCGTTGACATAGTTGACCGCTGCCTTTGCAGCGATCCGGCCCTCCGTAAAAGATCCGGACGAGAATTTGTGGGCGGTGCCGCCGATAGTGTCTCCGGCGCCGAACAGCCCCTCGACGGTCATCATGCGGTTGTATCCCCATTGGTAGTCCGTTGGCGCACAGTCTTCCGGACCACTCGCCCAAGCGCCCGAGCAGGTGGCGTGCGAGCCCATGACATAGGGCTCGGAGGTGGTCAGTTCCGGATTAGTGTGTTTGGGGTCGATGTTCTGGGACGCCCACACAACCGCTTGGCCGATCGTCATGCCGAGGAAATTTTCCCAGCCGACTTGTTCCTTGTGGGGGTCGGCAAAGGCCTCTGTCGTCACCATGCGGATAGGCCCGCCGCCAGCCTTGACCTCCTCAAGGAAGGCATGGTTGCGCAGGCAGGTGGGCACTGGATGCCGGTCGATATAGTCCCCAACTAGTTCTTTGGTGTGGTCATACCACTTGGACTCATATTCCTCCCCGTAGGCATTCTCGGTGTATGTCTTCAAGTGGAGGAAATAGGCGCCAACTGGGCCGTAGCCGTCCTTGAAGCGGGTGAGAACGACCCGGTTTTCCATCTGGGTCATCTTGGCGCCGACAAGGAGTGGCAGCGCATAGGCCGATGCGCTGCTCCAAGGGGCGTACCAGGTTCGCCCCATGCCTTCGCCCACCGCCCGAGGTTTGAAAATATGCGATGCACCGCCGGCGGATACGATGACGGCCTTTGCGCGGAAGACGTAGAAATCGCCGCTGCGGACATTGAACCCGACTGCGCCGGCAACGCGGTTGGGCTTCGTGGAGTCCATCAGCAGATGGGTCACCATGATCCGGTTATAGACCTCGGTGGCGGCCTTGCGGGCGGCCTCGGCGACGATGGGCTTATAGCTCTCGCCATGGATCATGATCTGCCATTTGCCTTCGCGCAGATAGCGCCCGGTCTCCGGGTCCTTCATTATGGGAAGACCCCACTCCTCGAACTTATGCACCGTGGAGTCGACATGCCGGGCGATATCGAAGCCCAGATCCTCTCGCACAAGACCCATGAGGTCGTTCCGGGCGTAGCGGACATGGTCCTCGGGCTGATTCTCGTTCCACTGCATGCCCATATAGCAGTTGATCGCATACAGGCCCTGAGCCACGGCACCGCTGCGTTCGATATTGGCCTTCTCGACGCAGACCACCTTCAAGTCGCGCCCCCAATACCCGGCTTCATAGGTTGCACCGCAACCGGCCATGCCGCCGCCGATGATCAGGACATCCGCATCGACGAAAACCGTTTTCCGGCGGGCGAACAAGCTCACTAGTGGCCTCCCTCGCTGCTTCGACCTGGCTGCAGCATGGGCAAGGCCTCAATGTGGAGCGAGTCCGGCTCATGCGCGAGCTGTTGGGATTTCATCGCTTCGGGAGCAGGCGCATCGTAATCGACCGGCGGTTTGATCGACCCCCAGGGCGTGGTCCGTATCGGTGAGACGAAGTCTTTTTCCTGGCCGTTCCGGAATTTGATCTTCCAGGAAATGGCACCCTTCGCCTCCTCTCTCAACACCCTGACGCTGTGGCCCATGGGCGCGAAGTCGGCATAGCCGCGGCAGTCAATAGCTTGCTGCGGACATGCCTTCACGCAGGAATAGCACTCCCAACACATATTAGGCTCAATATTGTAGGCGCGCCGGGTGCTGCTATCGATATGCATGATGTCGGACGGGCAGACATCGACGCAATATCCACAGCCATCGCAACTGGTCATATAAACGAATGTTGGCATGATATTCCGTTACCTCCTTGATCGATCACCGATTACGGGCCGATCAGTAGTGGCGCGGCCTTTCGCGAGCGCTGCCGAATTTTTCGGGTTTGTCGGCTGGGGCCGGCAAGTTCCGCCTTGAACCGGCAGCCTCGGACACCCGTTTCTCCAGCGCCGCCGCGGGCTTGTAGAACATATGGGCGAATTTGGACCATGGCACCGACCCGAACAGCACCGTTGTGGCAATGAGATAGAGGCCGAGGAACACTGTCGTGCAGGAACTTCCCATCGCCTGCAGGGCGGCCCAGACCAGCCCCAGCGTTGTGCTAGCCACAAGCGAGAGGATGAACAGGTCGGCGCGCATCACTCGGAACGGCGTATGGCCCTCGGCGGCTACATCGACCCGCATGAAGAACCAGAACCAGCAGCCGCCGATGCAAACCAGTAAGGCGCCAACGACCCACAACAGGGGCAGGATGGAGGGCGTCGGCGTGGCGGGTGTTGGATACCAGAACACCATGATGACGGTGGTAACAACATATGACAGAAAACCGTACATCGTCAGCAAGTGGACAACCCGACGCTGCCCCGGGCCGAACTCGGCGGAAGTCAGGCCTTCCACCAGGGCGGTCTTGATCGCGAGCACCGACATTTCCCCGCCGCCGATACGGCGTACTCCCTTGTCCTGCGTGTTCCGCCAGCTACGGAAGAAATAGACGGCGCTCCCCTTGTGCCAGATGTCGAACAGAGTGCCGCCCACAACCAGGACGACCATGATGACGACATAGGCCTGCATGACGCCTGACGATACGGACGCCGAAAGCATGGCGAAGGGATTACTGGTCAACACGCGATTGCCCCAATTTCAATCTATTCGACGCCCGACGCGATAGTATCAATCGATACCCGGCAGGGATACAACCAATTGCGGGCAGCGCTTGTCAAGGTGGCCAAGGCGCTTGCCGGTGCTGAGCAAAAGCGCAACAAGCGGGCTTGGCAGGCTCCGCGAACTGCATGGAAATGCCGCCGACTTCAGGCGAAACGGGTTATTTCTTCCTCAGAAAGATTACCCGGCAGAATGACCACTGGCACCTGCAGGCGGCCGACCGACTTTCCGGTCAATGAGGAGATCAGTGGCCCTGGACCCTTGGGGCCTGTATCGGAGGCCAGGATCAGGAAGGCGACGGACGGGTCGTCCTCGCAAGCCTGTATCGTCTCGTCTACCGTGTCTCCTTCGCGGATCGTTAGCGAAGGGGCGCTGCCGGAAAGGCGCTGGACCCGCGCCGCCGCCTGCAGGATGACTGTCTCGGCATGTTCTCGGGCTTCCGCGCGCATCAGTTCGCCGACCGCGGACCAGTGCTGGAAGTCCGCCGGCGTATCGATGACATAGAGCAAGCCCACATGGCTGCCTGTGCGCCGGGATCTGAGTGCTGCGAAGGTCAGCGCGACCGGCAGTTCGTCGCTCTCGTCGACGACGCAAAGCAAGGTCCGTGTCGAGGGGGAAGCAAATTCGGTCAAGGAGTCAGGGTCTCCGCGCGACAGCACCTGCAAGCCATCCTGCCACCAAGGCTAGGATGATGGCAACGAAACCATGCAGGATCGGGAACTCATGCGCGAAGCGGAACACCGCCGCTTCAATGCCGGCCTTTCGTACATGAAGCGCGCTTGCCGTCGCATTGACGACCCGGTCGTCGCGGACTTCAAAAACCTCGATTCGGTAGCTGCCCACCGGAACATTAGCCGGGAATCGGACCCGTGTGCGGAACAAGTGTTCGCCCGGGAAGTCAATACGACTGAATTCTTCCGAATAGAGGCCAGCTACCTGTTTGCGTCGGACCAGTGCCGCCTGGAATTCGGGGATATCCCCGGCCGCGCTCGTCGCCGCCGGGGTCAAGAAGTCCCGGCCGATGTCGTAGTCGCGAAGTACCTCCATCATTGGGCGCCCTGTTAGGTTGTCGCTAGCGGCAATCCATACGAAAGCGGGCGCTTCCAGGAAGGTGACCCGCTCGCGATTGGCCCATATGCCCAGATTGCGTTCTTTTCTGCGGACGACCGTCTGTTGTCCTGGCCCCCGAATGACGACGATCACGCCGGGCTTGCCAGGTGCCGTTCCGTGGGCCTCCGCGGTCGTGCCGAACACAACCAGCTCGGCGCCGGTAAACCCAGCAGTGATGGCGACCGTCCGTTCCGAGACATCGACGATGAACTGTGCCGCCGCCGCTGGCGCGGCTACTGCGAGTGTCAGGAGAATCGCAAGCGCGTGCATCAACGCACATCCGGCTGGATCGAGAACAGGTCGTCAGGCGTTGTCACCAGGTCGAACAGCAGCTTGATGCAAACAGCAAGCACAAGCGCGGCCAACAGCACGCGGAACTGCTCGCCTGGCAGCCTCGCGCCGAGGCGAATGCCAACCTGAACGCCCACCACCGAACCCGCAAGCAGCAGCAGTGCCAGAATCACATCAACGGTCTGATTGGCGGCCGATTGGAGCAGGGTTACGGTCGAGACGACGAACAGGATCTGGAACAGCGAGGTGCCGGCCACCATGGAGGTCGGCATGCCGAGCAGATAGATCATCGCTGGCACCATGATGAAGCCACCGCCTACACCCATGATGGCGGCCAGCACGCCGACCAGCAGGCCGATCAGAAAGGGCATTACGGCGCTGATATAGAGGCGCGACTTCTGGAAGCGCATTTTCAGCGGCAGGCCGTGGATCCAGGTGTGGCGGTGCAGTTTGCCACGCCGGGCGACGCCCCTGCGTTTGCGCAGCAGCGCACGCAGGCTCTCTGCCATCATTAGCGAGCCGACGATACCCAAGAACACGACGTAGCAGAGTGAGATCACCAGATCGATCTGGCCGAGGCCGCGCAGCAGCTTGAACATCCAAACGCCGAGTGTGGAGCCGAGTACGCCGCCTGCCAGCAGCACAAGCCCCATCTTGAAATCCACGCTGCCGCGCCGCCAATGGGCGAGCACGCCTGAAACCGAGGTTGCGACGAGTTGGTTCGCCTCGCTCGCCACCGCTACCGGTGGCGGGATGCCGATAAAGATGAGGAGCGGGGTCATCAAGAAGCCGCCGCCGACGCCGAACAGGCCGGACAATATGCCTACGCCGGCACCCATCCCCAGCAACAGGAAGACATCGACCGAAAGCTCGGCAACCGGCAGATAGATCTGCATGGCAGCCCCTCTTAGGCCCGCGGTCCCCGCCGTGCAAGAAGGCCGGGCGTCGGTTCCATAGCCCCTCTCAGCGGGGCCGCCCGCCCTTCACCTGGGTTCGGTGCATCAGGCGGCGGGTGGCGGGATCGAAGGCATCGCGGCGGTGCATGACGGCGCGGTTGTCCCAGAGCACGATGTCACCCTCGCGCCAGCGATGTTCCCAGACATGGGCCTCATCCGTCGCATGCGCCCAGAGGCAGTCGAGCAGGCGTTCGCTGTCCTCAACCTCGAACCCGACCAACCAGGCATTGCGCCGGCGCCCGAGAAATAACGCCTTGCGTTTCGTATCCGGATGAGTCCGCAGCACGGGATGGCGCGCGCCCGGCGTTTCGCGCACATCGGCAACTTCCGCAACGCCTTGCCGCCGTGAGCCGGTAGAGGTCAGCGACAGGTCGTGCACACATTGGACGCCGTTGACCGCGTCTGCCATTTCCTCGTCGAGTGTATCGAGTGCCCGGTGCATGTTGATGAAGGACGTGTTGCCGCCCGACGCTGGCACCTCGATGGCGTAGAGGCAGGAGCCCGCTGGCGGCTCCTCGATGAAGGACATATCCGTGTGCCAGTCCGCCTCGCCTGCGCCGAGCGCACCGATGGGCCGACCATCGACCTTAATGTTGGAGATGACTGCCACTTCCGGCGGCACGTCCGCGAACGAACCGAAGCCTGCGGTCACATCGCTGTTAGGCGCTGCCTGCAACGGTCCAAAAACCTGGGTGAAGGTGATCAGCTGCTGGTCCGTCAGTCCTGTCTGGCCGCGGAAGAGCAGCACTAGATGCTGTTTCCAGGCCTCGCGCAGCGTCTTGGCCGTTTCCGGTGGCACCGGTTTGCGGGCATCGATGCCGCGGATCTCCGCCCCGAGTGCGAAACCCGTCGGCACAACTTCTATCGCGGCTGTTCCGGCACCGTAGGCGATCACCGCATCAGCTCCTTCATGTAGGTCGGCAGCGCGAAAGCGCCGAGATGGATTTCGGGATTGTAGTAGCGTGTATCGAGGCCGACTGCGGCATAGCGCCCGGTGATAGTTTCCAGTGTCCTCCGCCGGTGTTCTGTCTCGTCGCTTGCCCAGCCGAGCGCCATGAAGCCCCAGATATAGGTCGGCACTGCGACCGCATAGGCAGCCGGATCGGTGAACAGCGCATTGAAATGGCGCCAGGAAGCCGTCAACTCCTCGCCCTGCACGAAGGCCACGCCATTTTGCGTCACCAATATTCCCCCTGGCTTCAGGCAGCGTTTGCAACCGGCGTAAAAGCCGTGCCGGAACAGGGCCTCGCCCGGGCCGATAGGGTCGGTGGAATCGATCAGGATGACATCGTAGCGGCTGTCCGTTTCGGCGACAAACTGCGCGCCGTCGGTGATAACCAGCTCCGTGCGCGGATCTTCGAACGCGCCCTTGCAGATCGAGGGCAGGTAGCGCCGGGCCAAGTCCACCACCCCATGGTCGATCTCTACCATAGTCGCATGTTCAACCGGGTGCTTCAGCACTTCTTCCAGAAGACCGCCATCACCGCCGCCGACGATCAGCACATCGCTGACCGCGCCATGCGCCAGGATCGGCACATGCGCCATCATCTCATGATAGATGAACTCGTCGCCCTCGGTGACCTGCACCACATCATCAAGCGTCATCACCCGCCCGAAGGTTGGGTTTTCGAAGATGACGACCTTCTGATGTGGGGTCTGCGACCTGTATAGAACCTCCGTGACTTCGAGTTTCTGCGTCGCATGGGCGTGAATGGCTTCCTCGAACCAGCCGCTGCCGGTCACGGGATCATGCCCCGTTTGTGCTCCGTTAGCGTGATCTGTCGGGGCTTGAAGGTCCGCTTCAACTCCTCAATGCCGGCATAGGGGTTGCATGCCCCACACATGAAGAGATCGAGTGCTGCGAACCCCCGTTCCGGCCAAGTATGGATCGAGATATGCGATTCCGCGAGCAGCAGCATACCGGACACACCATTAGGCTCGAAGCGGTGGAAATCCCCGCCGAGCACGGTCGCGCCCGCCGCGGCGGCGCACGCACGAAGTGTATGATCAATAGCCGCCGGGTCGTCCAGGCACCGGGCGCCCCAGAGATCGACCAGGAGATGCGTGCCGGCGTAGAGAACGCCATCGCGCGCGACGAAATAGTCTTTCGCCGTCGGCTGCTCGCGCGGGAACAGGTGGACGGTATCACTGTCGTCGGGCATGGCGGCAGACGTCTGGGGCAATGGCGTCCTCCCGATTTTGCGGTGAAAGGCAGCGCGGCGCGCCGCAAAGCGCGCCAATCTACGCAGCTTGCCATCGGGCGCAAGAGAAATCGCTAATGCCGTTGCGGCGCCTCCTTGCCAAAGGCAACCCAGAGCCCCGTCATCCCGGTTGCCGCCGCCATCACGACGAACGCGGTGTTGTAGCCGAGAGCCCCTGCAACGGCGCCGAACAGCGCTGGGCCGAAGGCGGAACCGGCGAGTGTGAAGAACATCGCCCCGCCGGTTGCTGTGCCGACATCGCCGCCGGGCGCAAGCCGGGCAACTTCCGCTAGATAGACGCCGTTCCAGCCGACAGCTGTGGCACCGAATATCACCGATAGTCCGGCAATAGCGAGCCATGGCCAGCTGGGTTCGAGTGCGGTGGCCGCAAGTGCCGCGACCGCCATTGCGATACCGAGCGCAGCGAGCGCGGTACGGCTGGAAGTTGCATCGGCTACGCATCCCCAGACGATGCGGGCAGCGATGCTGGCAAGGAAGCCAAGGGAGAATAATAGCCCCGCCTCAGCGAGGCCGAGGTTGGCGCGCTGCATGACATAGACGACGAAAAACGCCGTAAAGCAGAATTGCCCCATCGAAAAGGCTGCTGAAGCGAGCACGGCCCGGCGCAGAGGTGGCAGCGCCAGAATCTGTTGAATTGCGGCCAGGGGATTTTCCACGAGTGTCGGCGCGGACGCATTGCGGTCGCGGTCGAGGCGCGCCCGCCAGGGCTGGACGGCCGCCATTGCCGCAATGCAGAGCAGCGCGATGACCGGGCCGGCAGCCTGCCAACCCCAGGCGAGTGCGATGGCCGGCACTAGCAGCCCGGCAACGGTGCTGCCCGCCGGCACACCTGTCTGCTTGACCGAGAAGACGCGCCCGCGCAGATGCGGTGGGGTAAGGCCCGCAAGCAGGTGCGAACCGGCTGGATTGGCCGGCCCGTAAGCAATACCGATCAGGAGGCCTGCGAGAGCGAAAGCCGGGAGGCTCGCCACGCTGGTGAGCAGCGCGCCGATTGCGGCAAGCACCAGCGTCGCCTGGCAAACGCGCAGCGCACCGAAACGGCGGATCAACCCGCCCGACAACAGGGCGGACGCCATGCCACCGAGCCACATCACCATGGTGTAGTAGCCGACAAGCGCCGGATCGAAGCCGAGCGCGCCGCCGCTCTCCTGCACGGTGATCGGCACGATCAGTGAGGCGATGACGACGATGGCCTGCATCGCGAGTGTTGCAAGCAGGGCAGGCAGGACAGCAGCCATGAGTGCGTGGATGGCGCAAGGAGCCGGTCAGGCCCGCGCGGCTGCTACGCGCTCAATGGCTTTCCGCACACCGCCGGGCCGGTGGGGAATGGCGTCTATCGTAAGATTGGCTTCGATGGCACCGAGGAGGCCGAGGACCATCGTCTCGTTCAGGTCGCCCAGATGACCGATGCGGATAACCTTGCCGGCAAGGTCCAGTAGGCCGTGGCTGACCGCGATATTGAAGCGGTCGCGCAAACTGTCGCGGAAGGCGTTGGGATTATAGCCCTCAGGCCAGCGCACAGCGGTCACCGTGTCGGAGCGTTCTTCCGGGCGGCGCGCATTGAGCTCGAACCCCCATTCTTCGACGGCACACCGCACGAGGTCGGCCATCCGGCGGTGGCGTGCAAACACATTGTCTAGCCCCTCCTCGAACAGGAGGTCGAGCGAGACTCTCATGCCGGAGAAGATCTGCGTCGGCGCCGTGCCGGGGAACTTCGGCACAGCACCGCCGAGGTCCAGCATGCGCCGCCAGCTCCAGTAGCGGCGCGGCGAACCGCCGTCCCCGGCAATCGACAGCGCCCGGTCGTTCAAGCCGACAATGCCGAGGCCGGTCGGCAGCATCAGCCCTTTCTGCGAGCCGCCGACAGTCACATCCACACCCCATTCGTCCATGCGGTAGTCCATAGAGGCGAGCGAGGAAATGGTATCGACCATCAACAGCGCATCATGACCGGCCGCATCCATCGCCTGGCGCACAGCAGCTACATCGCTAACCACGCCGGTCGAGGTTTCGCTGTGGACGACGCCAACAGCCCGGATGCGCCGCTGCGTGTCCCTGCGTAGCACGTCCTCGACGGCGTTCGGGGCGGCGGCGCTGCGCCAATCACCTGGCAGAGACACCACCTCGACCCCGAAGAGGCCTGCCATCTCGGCCCACCAGGTCGAGAAGGCACCAGTCTCAGGGATAACGATGACATCACCCGGCTGGAAGAGGTTGACGATAGTGCTCTCCCAGGCGCCGTGGCCGGAGGACGCCCAGCAGAGGATGGTGCCGCTGGTCCCGAACACCCGTTTCAGGTCCCGGTAGCAGCCAGCCGCCAGTGCCTCGAAGGCCGGGCTGTTGAAGTCTTCTGTCGGGCGGTCCATCGCCCGGAGGATCGCCTCCGGAATGTTGGTCGGCCCCGGCAGCGCCATGAGGGGGCGTCCGGTGGCGCGGGGCTGGTTCATGGCTAGGCGCGGTTCAGGATCTCGTCGATGGCGGCACGCTCGTCCGCGTCCATCGCCCAGTCGCAGGCGACGGCATTGGTTGCGATTTGCTTGGGCGTCATAGCACCGGCGATGACGCTAGAGACCTGCGGTCGCGTCGCCAGCCAGGACATGGCAAGCTCCAGCATGGTTCGGCCGCGTTCTTGCGCGAAGGCAGTGAGCGCACGGACTATGGCGAGATTGGCGTCCGTCCAGTAGCGGTCCATGAAGCGGCTCGTGTCGGCCATGCGCGTGCCGGCGAGCGGCCTGTCGCCATGCTTGCCGGTGAGCAGCCCGCTCGCCAGTGGGAAGAAGGGCAAGAGGCCCAGGTCGTATTTCTCCATCATCGCCAGGCGATCGTCCTCCAGGCCACGCATAACGAGGCTGTATTCATCCTGCGCCGAGACGAAGGCGTTGAGGCCGTGCATGCCTGAGGTCAACTCCGCCTCCACAGTCTGCCAGGCGGCAAAATTGGAGTGGCCGATATAGCGCACCTTGCCCTGGCGGATGAGGTCGTCGAGTGCGCGCAGTGTTTCTTCGATCGGGGTCAGCGGGTCAGGCTGATGAAGCTGGTAGAGGTCGATCCAGTCCGTTCCGAGCCGCTGAAGGCTCGCCTCGACCGCATGCATGATGTAATGGCGCGCCGCACCGATACCATAGGGCCCATCGGCCATACGCATGCCGAATTTGCTGGCAAGCACGATGTCCTTGCGGCGGGTGCCGAGCGACTTGCCGAGGAGCTCCTCCGATTTGCCGCCTCCGCCGTAGATATCGGCGGTATCAAACAGCGTGATACCCGCATCCAGCGCGGCATGAACTACGGCGTCGGTGCCGGCCTGGTCGAGCCGTTGGCCAAAATTGTTGCAGCCGACGCCGACAAGCGAAACCTGCAGGCCCGAACGACCTAGATTACGAAACTGCATGAAATCTGTACCCCGTGTGTCTCTCGTTTGAAGGCGGTAGCACTATAGCCTGCCGGCCGCTATTCGCAGCCGGGCTGATGTATTTCGACGATCGTGCCCTCGGGGTCCTGAAAGAAGATCTGGTGCCAACCGCCCATGGCCCATGTACCGTAGTCGGAGAAAGGGATGTCGAGCTCCGTCAGGCGCTTCTTGACAGCCTCGATATCATCGGTACGGAAGGCGATATGCCCGCGCTCCAGCGGGTTGACGGCGTGGCCCATGCGGTGCCCGACGCCGAGGTCCTGCGTGGCGAGATGGAACTCGGTGCACCCGTCGGTCAGGAACGACACACTGCCCGAATAGCCCTGGTCGAGGTTCCGATTGTTCTCCCGGCCCTCGATGGTTTCGAGGCCGAACACCGCCCGGTAGAACCGGTCCAACTCGGGTACATTCTTCGTGCAGATATTGATGTGGTGAAGCTCGATTTTCATTGCCTTCTCCGAAGGTCTCCATGGATTGAGGCTGGAAGCTAGGGCTCCCTGTCGAGAATCGCCATCAGCTCGCGCCACTCGCGCGGAGCAAGGCCGCTGCTGTCAGGCTCAACTCGTTCCCCCGCGATCAGGCGCCGCACCACGTCGAGCGCGCCGGCCGACAAGGAGGCAGCGCGATGCACGTAGTCCTGGAAGGCGTGGTAGGTCAACGGTGCCCAGCGCTTAACGATTTCGTCGAGGATGAGGGCGGCATAGGCGCGGATTTCGTATTGCGCATGACTGTCGGCGCGCAGCGAGAGAAAATGCAGCAGGTTGTGCAGGTCGCATTTCCAATAGAGCTGGGTGTAGTAGTTGACCGGCAGCACGGCGCGGGCGAGTTCGCGCGCGATCCCGGCCCGGTCCTCCCGGATCGGTATGCCGTCTTCGTCCTCGTTGAGCAGGTTTCGGTAAACCCCGTAAGTCCGGCTCGAGACCCAGTGAAGCCGCGAAAGGGAATCTTGGATTTCCGCCTCGGTCAGCTGGCCTTCCCGGCCCTGCTTGTTGGAGGTGGATTGGGCTGCCAGCAAGACGGCGGGTTCTTGTCGCACAGGCTCGAACAGATCCAGCTGTGTTTCCCGTTCGCGACGGCTCTGCCTTTGCTCGTCCAGCACGGATTTCAAATAGTCGGCATCGGGAATGTAGTATTCCTGATCCATCTTCGAATACCGGGCCGAATACTCGTTCACATTCGCCGTTCGGTGGCGGATCCATTGCCGGGCGACAAAGATCGGCAGTTTGATGTGTAGCTTGATCTCGCACATCTCGAAGGGCGTGGTGTGTCGGTGGCGCAACAGATAGCGGATCAGCGCGGCATCAGCCGATCGGCGTTTCGTGCCCTTGCCGTAGGAGACGCGTGCCGCCTGTACGATGGCGTTGTCGCCGCCCATATAGTCCACGACGCGCACGAAGCCGTGGTCCAGCACCCTGAACGGCTCGTTCAGGATCCTTTCGAGCGCCGGCACGGTCTCCCGTCGTGTCGGCGCCGGCGCGCCCCGTTGCACATGGTCGCCCAGTCCGCCGCCCGGTTCGCCGGAGTCCAGAGCGTCGTTCATGTCTCTAGTGTCGCCCAAAGCAGGCTGGCGGAGCAAGCGGTCAGCAAGTCGGAGCAGCGGGTGCGCGATTCAGTCGGGAAGGACGACGGGCGCGGGTGCTGGCCGGTCGAGGATCATGTCAGCGGCCTTCTCCGCGATCATGAGGGTGGCGGCGTTGGTGTTTGCCGACGGCATGCGCGGTATGACCGAGGCATCGGCGACTCTAAGGCCGTCTAGCCCGCGGACGCGCAGGCGGTCGTCCACGACGGCGAAGCGGTCCGTCTCTGGTCCCATATGGCAGCTCCCGACAAGATGGAATGTGGTGGTGCCGCGTCGGCGGGCGACGTCGAGCCATTCGTCGTCGGTTTCGACTCCATCGCCCGGATAATCCTCGCCGGCATTGTAGGGCGCGAGTTCTGGCGTGCGCAGCAGGCGGCGTGCGAGCCTGAGGCCGCCCAACAGCACCTGCCGATCCATCTCATGCGCAAGGTAGTTGGGCTGGATTTCCGGTGGCGCGAAGGGATCAGGGGTGACGATGCGGACATGGCCACGGCTTTCCGGCCGCTGCTGCCAAGGTGCGATCGTCATGGCGGGATAGTCGTCGAGCGCAGCCTGCACGCCCTCCTTGTAGCTTGCTGGTGTGAAGGTCATCTGGAGGTCACCCTTGTCGAGCGAGGGGTCGGATTTCCAGAACACATGCACCAAGGATGGCGCGAGCCCGAGCACGCTCGTCTGTCCTCTCAGATAGCGCGCCGCCTCCAACAGCAGGGCAGAGCCGCGGACACGCTGGTTGATTGTTTCCATGTCCCTGACGCGGGCGACGATCCGGACGGCATAATGGTCATGCAGGTTTTCGCCGACGCCGGGCAGCCCATGCAGCACCGGAATGCCGAAGCGGCCCAGCAATTCCGGCGGGCCGACGCCCGAGACCTGCAGCAATTGCGGCGAATTGACAGCACCGCCGCAAAGGATGACCTCGCGCCGCGCCCGCACCTCATAGGGGTTGCCGTCTGTCTGGTAGCGCACGCCAACCGCCCGTTTGCCCTCGAAGAGGATGCGAGTCACGTGAGCGTGGGTGCGCACATCCAGCATGTTGCCGTGCTTGCGCATGGCGGGATGCAGGAAGCCTCGCGCCGCGCTCATCCGTCGGCCTTTGTGGATCGCGCGCTGGAAATAGCCGACACCGTCTTGGTCAGCGCCGTTGTAGTCCGGGTTGCGCGGAATGCCGAACCCGACCGCACCTTCGATGAACGCCTCGCAAAGCGGGTGGCGGTAGGGGTTGTCAGTCACGATCAGGCCGCCCTCGCGCCCGCGGAAGGTGTCGTCGCCCTCGCCGATGCGCCGTTCGGTACGCCTGAAATAGGGCAGCAGGTCGGCGTAGCCCCAGCCGCGATTGCCGAGTTGCGCCCAGCCGTCATAGTCGAGTCGTTGGCCGCGATTGTAGATGTGGCCGTTGATCGAGCTGGAACCGCCGAGAGTCCTGCCGCGCGGTGCGTGAATCCGCCGGCCGCCGGTCCATTCGCTCGGTTCGGCAGAATAGAGCCAGTTCACGGTCGGCGAGGTCAGCATCTTCATGAAGCCGGCCGGGATGTGGATGAGAGGATGCCGGTCGGGTGGCCCGGCCTCCAGCACACAGACGGAATGGATAGGACCGGCCGTGAGCCGGGCGGCGAGCACCGACCCGGCCGAGCCGGAGCCGACGATCACATAGTCGAAACTGTCGGTCATGGGGCGGGACCTTCAGAGCAGACGCCAAGGGCGCAATGTGGCACAACCGCAGCATGGTCGCCTATCCGCCAGTTGCAGGCAGTGGTGACAAGCGCTCGCAACCGTGTTGTCATGGTTGTTCGTCCAGCCTACGCGATATGGCGGAACGCCGCCGAGATAGGACGCCAAGAGGAGGACAAGGGAACATGCAACACTTCTGGACCACCGCAAGACACACGACACTGGCGGCACTGACCGCGGCGTCGATGGCACTGGGCTCAGCATCGGCGGAGTCGGTGCTGCGCATCGTGCCGCATGCCGATCTGAAGAATCTGGATCCCATCTGGACCACGGCCTACATCACCCGCAACCACGGTTACATGGTGTATGACACGCTTTTCGCCCAGGATGAAAAGCTGAACGTCCATCCGCAGATGGTCGGCAAGCATACCGTCAGCGACGATGGTCTCGTCTATACCTTCACGCTGCGCGACGGCCTCAAATGGCATGACGGTGACCCAGTGAAAGCCGAGGACTGCGTGGCTTCTATCCTGCGCTGGGGCCAGCGCGACGGCATGGGCCAGAAGCTCATGGATTTCACCAAGGAGGTGAAGGCGGTCGATGACATGACCTTCACGATCACTCTCAACGAGCCCTACGGCTTGGTGCTCGATTCGCTCGGCAAGATCAGTTCCAACACACCCTTCATGATGAAGAAGGAGTATGCCGAGATAGATGCCTTCGAGCAGGTGACAGAGGTTGTCGGATCCGGTCCGTTCCGCTTCGCCAAGGACGAGTGGGTGCCGGGCTCCAAGGTCGTCTATCTCAAGAATGAGGACTATGTGGCGCGCAGCGAGCCTGCTTCCGGCGCGGCCGGTGGCAAGGTTGTCAATTTCGACCGGGTCGAATGGATCTATATTCCCGATCCCGCGACGGCGATGAATGCGCTCATCAACGGCGAGGTCGATTTCTGGGAGACGCCGGCCGTCGACATGGTACCGCTCCTGGAGCAGAACGGGAATGTGGAGCTTGCGGTCGTCGACCCGCTCGGCACGCAGGGCTGGCTCCGTCCGAACCACTTGCACCCGCCTTTCGACAACCCGAAGGCACGTCGGGCGCTGCTCTACGCTGTCAACCAGGCAACGTATCTGCAGGCCATCGTCGGCGATCCAAAGCTCTACAAGGAGTGTGCGGCCTATTTCATCTGCGGCACGCCGAACGAGTCGAATGTCAGTGTGGAAGCCCTGCAGTCGCACGATCCGGAGAAGGCCCGGCAACTCCTCGCCGAAGCCGGTTACAAAGGCGAAAAGATCATCCTGATGCAGTCCACTGATATCCCGTTATTGAACAATGCTGCACTGGTAACGGCGCAGGTGTTGCGCGATATCGGCATGGATGTGGAAGTGCAGGCGATGGACTGGTCCACGCTTACCTCGCGCCGCGCGGAGATGAAGAAACCTGCCGACGGCGGCTGGAACATCTTCCACACCTATGCAACGGGTGCTGACGCCACTTCGCCCATCGCTAATATCGGTGTCTCCGGCGGTGGCGTTGAGAAAGCCTGGTTTGGTTGGCCAACGGACGAGGAGACAGAGATGCTTCGCGACCGGTTCGCCCGCGAGGCTGATTCGATGAAGAAGAAGGCGATCATCGACGAGCTACAGGCCCGTCTCTTCGACCATCTGGTGCCCTATGTGAACTATGGCCAGTGGTTCCAGCCTGTGGCCTGGCGCAAGGGCCTAAAGGGTGTACTGGTCTCGCCGGTGCCGTTCTTCTGGAATATCTCAAAGGACGCCGGATGACAGGTTCCGGCACTGCCGGGCGGGGTCGTTCCCGCTCGGCAGCACCCTTTTCAGACTGCGCTTAAATGTACGCTTATATTGCCCGCCGGCTGCTGGCGACGCTGCCTGTGATGGCGGTCGTAGGCATTGCTGTCTTTATGCTGTTGCACCTGACGCCCGGCGACCCGGCTGTGGTCATCGCAGGTGACTATGCGCGACCCGAGGACATCGAGAAAATCCGCGAGCGGCTTGGCCTGAACGAGCCGCTCCATGTCCAGTTCTTCAGTTGGATGGGAGCCCTGCTTGCAGGCGATCTGGGCACCTCGATCTTCTCCAACCTGCCAGTCGCCAAGCTGATCGGTCAGCGCCTCGAGCCGACGCTCGCGCTCGCCATCGCCACCATCATTTTCGCCATCCTCATCGCCGTGCCGATGGGGGTGGTTGCCGCCTGGAAGGCCGGCACGCTGACAGACCGGGTTATCATGGTCTTCGCCGTGCTCGGCTTCTCCGTGCCGGTGTTCGTGATCGGCTACGCCATGATGTGGCTGTTCTCGATCACGCTCGGCTGGTTTCCCGTGCAGGGCTACAAGCCCATCGGCGAGGGGTTCTGGCCGTTCCTGCACTCCATCGCGCTGCCTACGGTCGCGCTCGGCGTCATCTATGTGGCGCTAATCGCCCGTATCACCCGTGCGAGCATGCTGGAGGTGTTGACCGAGGACTATATCCGCACTGCGAGAGCAAAGGGCCTCGACAACAACGCGCTCCTCATCCGCCACGCGCTCCGTAACGCCTCCGTGCCTATCGTCACCATCATCGGCATTGGCATCGCTCTCCTGATCGGGGGCGTTGTGGTAACGGAGAGTGTTTTCAACATTCCCGGCCTCGGACGTCTCACCATCGACGCGGTGCTCAGGCGCGACTACCCGGTCATCCAGGGCGTCATCCTGATCTTCTCTGGTGCCTATGTAATCGTGAATCTCCTCATCGATCTCTCCTACACCGTCCTCGACCCGAGGATCCGCTACTGATGCGCGCTGCGCCGCAACCCGCCGCCTTTGAAGGCGAGGGCCCGCGCGCGGGCACCTGGGCGCGTTTCCAGGACTATGCGCGCCGCCACCCGACGGTGATCGTCGGCGGAGGCATATTGCTCCTCATGGCCTTGGCGGCGGTTGCCGCGCCCTGGATTGCGCCCGACCCGCTCCGGCTGAACCCGATCAACCGGCTGAAACCGCCGAGCGCGACCTTTTGGTTTGGGGCCGATTTCCTCGGCCGAGATGTCTATGCGCGCACGATTTATGGCGGACAGATCTCGCTCATGGTGGGGCTCGCCGTGGCGATCATCAGCACGGCCATCGGCCTCTCAATAGGGCTCGTCGCAGGCTATATCCGCTGGGTCGATGCGGTCGTGATGCGCATCATGGACGGCCTGATGGCTATACCGGGTGTCCTGCTCGCGATCGCACTTATCAGCCTGGCGGGCGCCAGCATTGTGAATGTCATCATCGCGATCTCGATTCCCGAGATTCCGCGTGTTGTCCGCCTTGTCCGCGCAGTGGTGCTGACCGTGCGTGAGCAGCCCTATGTCGAGGCCGCGGTCTCGGTCGGCACGCGCCTGCCGAAAATCCTGTTGAAGCACATACTGCCGAACACGCTCGCCCCACTTATCGTGCAGGCTACCTATGTCTGCGCGTCCGCGGTGGTGATTGAAGCGATCCTGTCCTTCCTCGGGGCCGGCACGCCGCCGGAAATCCCAAGCTGGGGCAACATCATGGCCGAGGGCCGCACCTACTTCCAGGTCGCCCCCTGGATGATCTTCTTCCCTGGCATATTCCTCGCTGTCACCGTGCTGGCGGTGAACATATTGGGGGACGGGCTGCGGGATTCGCTCGACCCTCGCATCGCCCGGCGGATGTAACCCGATGTCTAGCGGCGCAATCCTAGAGATCGATAACCTCAAGACGCATTTTCACACCCGCGACGGAATCGTGCGGGCCGTGGACGGCGTCTCGATTGGCGTGGATCGGGGCGAAACGCTCTCCATCGTCGGCGAGTCCGGCTGCGGCAAGAGCGTGACGGCTATGTCGGTCCTCCGGCTGCTGCCGATTCCGCCTGCAAAAATTGAGGCAGGGCGCATCCTATTCGACGGCGAGGACCTCTTGCAGGCAACCGAAGAACGCATGCGGGAGATTCGCGGCAACCGGATTTCCATGATCTTCCAGGAACCGATGACCTCGCTCAACCCGGTCATGCCGGCAGGCCGGCAGATCGCGGAATCGCTGGAATTGCACCAGGGTCTCAGCCGCCGCGCTGCTGCCGAGCGGGCGGTGGAAATGCTTGACCTCGTGCAGATTCCAGAACCCCGGCGCCGCGCGGGCGAATATCCCCACCAGCTTTCGGGTGGCATGCGCCAGCGCGTGATGATCGCCATGGCACTGGCGTGCAACCCATCGCTGCTGATTGCGGACGAGCCGACCACGGCGCTCGATGTCACTATCCAGGCCCAGATTCTTGACCTGATGCTCCAGTTGAAGGAGCAGATTGGCGCCGCAATCGTGTTCATCACCCACGATCTGGGCGTGGTGGCGGAGACGGCGCAGCGCGTCGTAGTCATGTATGCCGGCCGCAAGGTGGAAGAAGCCTCGGTGGCGGATCTCTTCGCGCGGCCGTTGCACCCCTATACGCTGGGTCTTATGGGCTCGATTCCCAAGCTCGCCGCACGGGCGCTTTCCGGCAGGCGGGGGCGGCTTGCCGAGATTCCGGGTGTCGTGCCGTCACTCATGCAGGAGATGCCCGGTTGCACCTTCGCGCCGCGCTGCCCCTTTGTGCAAGAGCGCTGCCGGATCGAGGCGCCAGGGCTCGAAACCCGGGATGGGGGCCGCTTGGCGGCCTGCTGGGAATGGGAACGTGTGGCGGGGCGGCATGAGTGAGAAGGCCGAGATCGTCCTTGAGGTGCGTGATCTCAAAACGCATTTCCCCGTCCATGCGGGCCTTCTCAGGCGCAGGGTTGGGTCCGTGCTCGCTGTCGATGGCGTGAGCTTCGATATCCGCCGGGGCGAGACGCTAGGCCTTGTCGGCGAGAGCGGTTCGGGCAAATCCACGGTCGGCAAAACGGTTCTCCGCTTGATCGACCCGACCTCAGGCGAAATCCTAGTGCGAGGCGAGGATGTTACTCATGCGCCCGCCGCCCGCATGCGGGCGCTCCGCCGCCAAATGCAGATGGTGTTCCAGGATCCCTACGCCTCGCTCAACCCCCGGCTTTCCGCGCAGCGCATCGTTGCCGAGCCGCTGGAGAACTACAGCGAAATCCCGCGTGCGGAGATTGAGGAGCGGGTGCAGGCGCTTTTCGCCCGTGTGGGCCTGCGGCCCGACCAAATGGCCAAGTATCCGCACGAATTCTCAGGCGGCCAGCGCCAGCGGCTCGGCGTCGCGCGAGCGCTTGCATTGGAGCCCGGATTGATCGTGGCGGACGAGCCAGTCTCCGCGCTCGATGTCTCGGTGCAGGCCCAGGTACTGAATCTGCTGATGGACCTGCAAGACGAGTTCGATCTCGCCTATCTGTTCATCAGCCACGACCTTGCCGTGGTCGAGCATATTAGCCACCGGGTCGCGGTCATGTATCTCGGCAAGATCGTCGAGTTGACGGACCGCGCAACGCTCTTCTCCGACCCCCGCCATCCCTACACGCGGGCGCTGCTGTCCGCCGCCCCAGCGCCGGAGCCCGGAGCAAAGCGCGAGCGTATCATCCTGAAGGGTGATATTCCGAGCCCGATCAACCCACCGGCCGGCTGCCGCTTCCATACACGCTGCCCGCTGGCCGAGGCGCGCTGCCGCACCGAGGAGCCGGCCATACGTTTCGTCGCCTCCGGCCACAGGGTTGCCTGTCATCTTGTGCCTGGCGCAGAGCCAGCGTGAAGCCCGAGAGGAACACGCCGTGACTAGACGGTTGGGTGTCGCCGCCGCCCAAATGGGTCCCATTGCCCGTACGGACTCGCGCCAGTCCTGTGTCGTGCGTATGTCGGAGATGATGCGCGAGGCCCACGCCAAGGGTGCGAAGGTCGTGGTGTTCCCCGAACTTGCGCTCACCAGCTTCTTCCCCCGCTGGCACATTGAGGACGAGGAGGAACTTGACACCTTCTACGAAACCGAGATGCCGAACGCCGCGGTGTGCCCGCTGTTCGACCTAGCGGCCGCACTCGGAGTCGGTTTCTATCTCGGCTATGCGGAGCTGGTCCACGAAGCCGGGGGCGGCAAGCGGCGCTTCAACACCTCGATCCTGGTGAACGGCGAGGGTGCGATCGTCGGCAAATACCGCAAAGTCCACCTCCCGGGCCATGCCGAGCACGAGTCCTGGCGCCCGTTCCAGCACCTAGAAAAGGCGTATTTCGAGCCAGGCGACCTTGGTTTCCCGGTGTTCGAGGCCTTTGACGGCAAGATGGGCATGTGCATCTGCAACGACCGCCGCTGGCCGGAAACCTACCGGGTCATGGGGTTGCAGGGAGTCGAATTGGTCATGCTCGGCTACAACACGCCGGCCCACAATCCGCCCGTGCCCGAGCACGACCACCTGATGTGGTTCCACAATCACCTGTCCATGCAGGCGGGCGCCTATCAGAACGGCAATTGGGTGGTGGGGGTCGCCAAGGCAGGTCGGGAGGAAGGCTGTGACCTGATCGGCCAGAGCGCCATCGTTGCACCGACAGGCGAGATTGTAGCCATGGCCCAGGGCGTCGGCGACGAAGTGGTGGTGGTCGATTGCGATCTAGAGCGCTGCGACGAAATCCGCCGCCAGATCTTTGATTTCGCTCTCCATCGTCAGCCGCAGCATTATGGTCTGATCGCGGCGGCGAAGGCATAGGGCCGTCCCTCCTCCTTCTGCGCGGATGGTGGGGGAATCACAGTCGGCGGCCTCCGTCCTCCGGCGTCAGGTCGGTGCCTGTTCGGGTGGCGTGGTGCCGTCCCTTGCGTGCAAACAGCACATGGTAGAGGACGGGTGCCGCGACCAGCGTCAGGAGCGAGGCGAAGGCCAGCCCGCTCATGATAGTCGCTGCCATGGAGACGAAGAAGGCGTCTGTCAGCAGCGGCATCATGCCGAGGATCGTGGTAGCCGCTGCAAGCGCTACCGGGCGCAGACGCGATTTGCAGGCGGTCTCGATCGCCTCGTTCAACGCCCTGCCGTTGCGGCGGACGAGGTCTATTTCCTCAACCAGAACGATGCCGTTCTTTATGAGCATGCCGGAAAGGCTGAGCAGCCCGAGCAGGGCGGTGAAGGTGAAGGGCAGGCCGGTTCCGAGAAGCCCGATCACGACGCCGTTCACCGCCATTGGAACCAGCAGCCAGACAACCAGAGGCTGGCGGAGTGTGTTGAATAGCAGGATCGAGATCAGCACCATTGCAACAACACTGAGTGGCAACTGCCCGGCAAGGCCGGACTGTGCCTTGCCCGACGATTCGAATTCCCCACCCCAGGCCATCTGGTAGCCGAGGGGCAGCAGCATGCCCTCTATCATCTTGCGGATTGTGGCATGGACTTCGGCGGCAGTCCGCTCGCGCGGGATGTCAGCCGACACCGTCAGGGTTAGCAGGCGGTCCCGGCGATGCACCAGCGTGTCCTGCGCCTCCCAGGTGAAACCGTCTATCGCCTGTTCGATTGGCACAAAGGCAGCTGCGGCGGTAGACCAGACCATCTGGTCGCCCAAGCCGAGACCGGACTCGCGGGGCAGACGCACGATGATCGGAATTAGCCGTTCGCCTTCCCGATACGCGCCGGCGCGAAGGCCGTCAGTAGCAAATTTGAGCGTCGCGGCGATGTCCTCGCGCGCGAGGCCGGCGGTTTGCGCCCGGGCGCTGGCATAGAGGGGCGAGATGACCAGTTCCCGCTCGCGCCAGTCGGTCCGGAGATGGTTGAGGTCATTCGATGCGGTGGCCATGCGGGCGATAGCTTCCTCGCCGAGCCGGCGAAGAATGTCTGGATCACTGCCGGAAAAGCGGACCTGGATCGGGTCGCTGCCTCCGGGGCCAAAAACCGGACGCCGGGTGCGGAACTCGCCCTCCGGGAGTCTGAGCCGGCCAAAGGCCTCGAGATCGGTCTGTAATGCTGGAATCCTGTCGAGGGACCGGGCACGAATGATGAGATGCCCATAGCTCGGATTCGGCATCCCGGCCGAATAGGTCAGCACGAAACGTGAGGCGCCCCCGCCGACGAAAGTCGCAACCGACTCGACCTCCTCCCGTCGGGACAGCCACGCCTCAACCGCCGCAAGGTCTTCGGATACGCGATGAATGCGAGTGCCCTGCGGCAGCTTGTAATGCACGAAGAAGATCGGCGTGTTCGAATCCGGGAAGAATTGCTGCTGGACATGGGTGAACCCGAACAGGGACGCCGCTGTCATCGTGGCCAGGACAGCGAGCACCAGCCAGCGTATTTTCAGCGCACCACGCAGGACCGCGCCATAGGCCCGGAACACCAGGCTGTCATAGACGGCAGTTTTCGCGCCGCCCTGCCTGAAGAGATAGTGGCCCAGCAGCGGCGTCACGGTCATGGCGAGCAACCAGGAGAGCAGCAGTGAAATGCCGATTACGGCAAACAGGGAAAACAGGAACTCGCCAGTTGCATCCGGGCTGAGACCGATTCCCGCGAACGCCATGATGCCGATAAGGGTGGCCCCGAGGAGTGGAGCCTGGGTTCTGGAGGCGGCCTCGTCGGCTGCATCGCGCGAAGACTTGCCCTGCAGCATCGCGGTCTGCATGCCCTCGGCGACTACGATGGCATTGTCCACAAGCATGCCCATCGCGATAATCAGGCCGCCCAGCGAAATGCGTTCCATTTCGATGGAGAAGATCATCATGAAAAAAAGCGTGCCGACCACTGTCAGCAGGAGCGTCGATCCGACAACTGCCCCAGCCCGCCATCCCATGAACAGGGCCAGCACGACCGTCACGATACCCACGGACATCGCAAGATTGGCGAGAAAGTCGTTCGACGCCGCCTCGACTACTAGGTGCTGGCGGTAGATCGGGTGCAATTCGACGCCGATGGGAATGTCCCGTTGGAGTGTGGCGAGGCGTTGCTCTACCCGCTTGCCGACGGCCACGATATTCTCGGTTGCGAGGCCGGCGATGCCGATGGTGAAAGCTTCGATGCCGTTGAAGCGAACGATCAGGTCGGGGTCGGATTGCCGGCCACGGCTGACCTCGGCGAGATCGGCAAGATTGATCCTGTCACCACCGACGCCGATCGACAGGCCTGCGATCTCCGACACTGTGTCTGATCCGGCAGGTGCGGCGATAAGGGCCGTATCGGTGGACCCAGCATCGACCACGGAATTGGCGTTGGCGAGCGCTGCCGCGATGATCTGCGGCGCAACAGTCAGATTGACGGCGAGAGCGAGATTCGGCTCGACAAAGATTGCTTCTTCCGGCAAGCCCCTAACACTGACATCGGCGACACCCTCGACAGCGAGCAATTCGCGCCGGAGGAATGTGGCGAGATGGTGCTTTTCCGCATCGGCGAAGCCCTCGGCGGTGACGGCGTAGTAGAGGCCGAACACATCGCCGAAACTGTCGTTCACTTCAGGTGCCTCGACTCCCGACGGCAACTGTCGCGCCGCGTCTTCCACTCTTGCCCTGAGCCTGGTCCAGATCGCTGGCAATTCAGAACCGGCGAAGCGGGAGTCGATATGCACTTCGATAGACGACACGCCCGGCCGATTGATCGACTGGATCCGTTCGACCTCGGCCAATTTCTGGATGGCCGATTCCAACGGTTCGGAGACCTCCCGGGCGACCTGCTGTGCCGAGGCCCCGGGGTAGTGGGTCTCAACGACGGCCTGCTTGATCGTGAAGGCCGGGTCTTCCAGCCGCCCAAGAGTGAGGAACCCCCAGACACCACCAGCCAGGCAGACCAGGATGATGATCCAGCTCGGCAGGGGCCGTTCGATACTGCGACGCGCAATGTTCACGGCGCGGCCCTCAGTTCGACACTTCCTGGAAGCGGCGCACCCTGGCACCGTCCTTCAGGGCGTTGACTCCGGCGGCTACAATTTCCTCGCCGGCGGACAGGCCTTCGATCGCCTCGAATTCGCCTCGGTTGCTGATTGCTAGTGTCACCGGCTTTGTCTCGACAATGCCTTCATCGCCCTCGATCATGCGAAAGACCATGACCGATGCTGCGCCGTCGGCGGCGATGGCTACGGCGGACGCCGGAATGACGATCCGCGGGCGGGGGCGGCGCAGGGTCGCCAGGATCGTGACGGAGGAGCCGGGGAGAATGTTGAGCCCGTCCGGCGGCGGCATGCCCAGCGTGACACGGAAGGTTTGCCCGAAGCGGGAGGTCTCGGCGTTGAACTCACGCACTTCGACCGGGAACAGCGTCTCGCTGGCGGGGAAGCGGGCGGCAAGGGCCACATTCGGATCGCGCCCGGCGCGCTGGAACAACACTTCCGGGACATCGATCTCAATCCGAATTTCGGACATGTCATGGAGTCGGACGACCGGCGCACCGGCGCGAACCGTCGCGAACCTGGCGGCGGCGCGGTTCGCCACAAGGGCGTCGAATGGCGCGTAAAGGGTGGCGTGCTTCAGGGCGTATTTCGCATTACGGAACGCAATGTCAGCCAGCCCGGCTTCGGTGGCCGCGTCCTCAATGCTCGCCCGGCGCGCCGCGCCTCCCCGGAGCTTGCCCAGACGCTCGGCGTTCCGATGAGCCCGGTCCCGCTGCAGGCGTGCCTGCTCAAGAGACAATTCAAACGGCTCGAGGTCGAGCTGGGCGATGATCGCCCCGGCAGGGACGATACGTCCCTCGACTGCGGGGAAGTGCACGATCTGGCCCGCCGTCTGAAAGGCCAGATCAACCGTCTGTCTGGCGGCGACCCTGCCGAAAAACTGCCGCGCGACGCCCTCGGATGGAGCTTCCACTGTCATCAGTTTCACAGGCCGTGGCGCCTCTTGGGCAGAGGTGACGGTGGCCCATACGATCGCAATAACGGTGAAGAAAGGCAAAGGACACTTCATACGGGCAGCCTCCGAATCATGGCGGGCTAGGGATTACGCCGGGATGTTGTTAAGGTCCAGAAGCGAGAGCATAGGCAGTGAGTTGGACAATTATGCACGGGACCGGATCCCCCCGCCCGGAGATCGAAACGCGATTTGTCAGAGTTGACACCCGCGGATGGGCGCCGGATGGCGCAATTCCGGTCGGCACGCAGAGCCTGGCCGGCGGCTGCGAGCCGCCTGCACTGGGTCTCCGATTCAGTATTCGGATGTGTGCGCCATCCGGGCATACCTCCATGCGACGATTGCCGCGAGTTTCTTATGTAGGATATATAGCTTATTTATAGCTAATAAAAATAAAACAATAACCTTCTTTTTGATCGATTCTTGGTCACGGCATGGGTATATTCGGGTTTGCTCCGAGATGCGAGGGAGGAGGGAGCGATGGCGGCCAAGAGAACGATGACGCTTAACCTTACGGAAGCGGAGATGGCGGCCCTGGAAGCGTTGAGCGAGAAGAGGGAGCTGAGCAAGACAGCGCTGCTGCGCCAGGCCCTGCGGATGTATCAGGTGATCGAAGGGCGCTTGGAGAGCGGCAACAAGCTGTTCTTCGAGAACGAGGCCACGAAGGAAAAGGCCGAGGTCATGATGCTATGACGGCGGAAGCCACGGAGGTTCATCTGTTGGACGTGGCGAGCGGCGAGCCTGTGACCGCCGAGCTTTGGGACGCGATAACCGAGGAGCAGCTGGCGGATTGGGAAGGAGAGTGGGTGCCGGAGCTGTTCAGGGCGATGCAGCGGCTGAGGCGGGCTGCCGTGGCGCTGAGCGAGGAGCTGAAGTTTCATGGAAGGATCGAGCTTCATTCGCTGCCACAGGCGAACGGCTTCTACGCTAATACCTGCGGCATGACGGATTTGGGCACCGATCCCGACCACGAGGGTCTGCGCTACTTCGAGATGAGTCCCGAGAACGCGCAGGCCTTCATCGCGAAGGGGAGGTCGAAATGAGGATTGAAATCAGCAAGGACTGGTGCGTGCGCATGGCGCAGCATGAGGGCGACGCCGAGATCGGCGCGGGTCGGCTGGCGATCGACCCGGTGTTCGATGGTGAACGTATTCCCGCGGATGTGGGCGAGGAGGAGAGTCCGAACGTAGCATTCGGCTGGTTTGTCAATCTAATGCGACGGCAGCGGGGAATGAGTCTAGAGCAGCTTGCCGACGATGCGGATGTGGATATGGGCGATCTCGTGGGAATCGAGAGCGACCCGAATCACAGGCCGGAACTGCGAACGGCCTACCAACTCGCGAACTATTTCAAGGTCTCTCAATCCGGCCTTATGCAGGTGGCGGGATTGGCTGCGCCGAAGGATGCGAGGCTGTTCGATGAAGGTGTCCGGTTTGCCGCGCGTTCGAAGTCGACCGCAGCATTGACGCCCGAAGAGGGCGCGGCGCTGGAAGCGTTCGTTGCCGTGCTCAGCGAGCAGAAGTAGCGAATAGGGGGTGGGATTTGGCCAGGAACCACGTCCTGTCCGAAAAAACAGCACAGGACATCGATAAGCGTGTCGAACGCGTGTTGCGGGGGCTTGGTCATTCCGAGCCCCCACTTCGGCTGGAGGACGTCCGCGAGCTGCTGAGGCTCGATCTCAATTTTACACTGCGGACGATCCTGGTCCTCCGTTTGGCCACGGCGGGTTGGGTCCGAGCCCGGAAGAATCAGGAGGCGATAGACTTGCGTCGCAGTTCGCCGCCGGAGGACGTTTCCCAATCCTCCGCTCGGCAGGCATCTTTCTGGGAGTGCCGACGCCCCGCGCCGGAGCTCGGGAAAGGTCGTTTGGAGGCCCGACGGGCACACCTTGCGCTGTTCTGCCATTCCCGGATGACGAGGCGCTGCCGCCGCTGGTCCGCAACCGAGGGGGCCTGGCCGCGTTCCGCGATCGCCTCGGGGCGCGACGTGCGGCGCGGCGGCGTCCTTGACCCCTCGTTGACAATGGCGCCACAGTAGCGACCGCACGGACGGCGGGTGGAAAGGCACGGGAGGACCGCAATGGAGCGGGAGTTCGACTTCGGGGGCACGGATTTCGAAGCCCGCGCCGTCTCGCCGTTCCGCGAGATGGGCGTTTACGAGACGCTGTGGTCTGAACGCGACGCGACCTTCAAGTCACTCGCCGAGCGCTTCGTCCAGCGTCCGGCAGCCTGCCTTCAGACTTCGTTCCCCGATCGGAGGCTCACGAGTGCGCCGTCTTCGTCAAGCGGCGGCTCCTCGAGGTCGAGTGGTTCGGCGTGCGGGTCCATGGCGCCGGCGAGTACCCCGAGCGGCTGCGAGATGCCGCCCATCCCGTCGAGCTGCTCTACGACCAAGGCTGGTGGGACTTGGCGTACTCGCGCTCGGTCGCAGTGGTGGGTACCCGAAAGCCGTCGCGCACGCGCCGCTTCGTCCGCACCGAGAGCACGGACGCCGTTCATGACATGGAAATTCGTCCGTGCCCGGAGGAGATCGAGGCCTCTACAGCATCGACCAGATGTTGACGGAGCCTGCGCCGCGCCTCGTCGCGGTGGTCGGAATGTTCATCGCCCGGCGGGCGCCGGATACCGCCGATCTTGATGAGTTCGACGATGTTGAGTTCTGAACCTTGCACGGGCTTCCGCGGCCGGCGTCCGGATGAGGGTTTTCGTCCCGCCTCGTTGGTCAGCCCGGGATGGGTCGTGCTCCTTGCCACGGTCCTGCTCGTCGATGTCGCCTGCGCCGCCGAGACCTGGCGCGGCTTGACGGTAGCGCCTGAACATCGTTGCTCGCCCTACGACCGGAAACGCGACTATCGGTATCCGCAGTCCGTCGAGCGCGAGATCGTGCACCGTCTCGGCGCGATCTATGGCCCCTACACTGGGACATGCTTCGGATCGACGAACGAGACCGACATCGAGCACATCGTGGCCACGAGCGAGGCCCACGACTCGGGACTGTGCGCCCGCGACCGGATGACCCGGGCACGGTTCGCGACGGATCTGCGTAACCTCACGCTGGCCGGCCCGCAAGTGAATCGACGCCAGAAACGTGCCAAGGACGCCGCAGAGTGGCTCCCCGATCGTAATCGGTGCTGGTTCGCGGCCCGCGTCGTGGAAGTCCGTCGCGCCTACGACTTGACAATCGACCGGCGCGAAGCGGCGGCCTTGGACCGGATCCTCGCCCAGTGCGAGAGCACCGTGATGGAACCCTTGGTGTGCGTGCGGAGCACGACGCCCAAGCCGAGGGCCGCACCGAGTCACAACGACGGCGGTGATGCGCTCGCACGGTACGACGACAACCGAAACGGCAGGATCACTTGCGCTGAGGCCCGCCGGCACCGAATCGCGCCCGTTCACCGTTCTCATCCGGCCTACCAGTACATGCGTGACGGGGACGGAGATGGCGTGGTATGCGAGTGAACCGCAAAAGGCACGAGATGATTGATAGGCGGACACTCATGCCGCCATTGCTTGGCTGGAATGGCCTAATCTCTCGCTAGACCGTGCGGATCGACGCTATCCGGCTGGATAATCAGGTAAGCGCGGCTATTTGCGGCGGCCCTTCGCCCGCAGGCGCTCATGTGTGATCCTCCGTCGTCGCTACCATGGCTGGACCTTGTCGGCTCCGCTATCGGCGCGCGCAACGGCGCTGAAATTCGATTCCCACTACATCCGGTTTGATTGCGACATCTGGGCCTACCCCGTTTCGATGGACGGTTGAGGGCTATCTTTACCGGCACTGTGGTGAGCCATAGCCGATGGAAGGGAATCTTTCTCGGAGAGCAGTGTTGGGGGTCTGCCGGGAGGGTGGTTGTGGATCCCCGGCCGGCCGATCCGCAAGGGCTCGAGATTGGTTTGCTCGCAATGCTCCGGGGCGCGCCCATCGGGCGTCGCGCGGCCGCACGACGCCCGAACTCGTTGGGGCTCAGGGACTCCAGTGCGCAGTGCAGGCGCCGGGGATCGTGCCACGATTCCAGGGACTCGAAGATAACCATGCGTGCTTGTGCCCGGGTCTGGAACGAACGCCGGTTGATGAGCTCGCATTCGAGCGTGGCGAAGAAGCTTTCGGCCATCGCAGTGTCGTAGCACTTGCCAGCCGAGCCGGGCGACGTCACCACCGCGCTCTCTCGGCACCGTTTGCCGAACGCGAGCGACGTGTACCGAGCCCCCTTGTCGGAATGGTGGATGACACCTTGGGGACGGCGCTGTGCGTTCGCCATGTTCAGTGCCGCGAGTACCAGCTCGGTTCGAAGATGGTGGGCCATGGCCCATCCGAGTCCCTTGCGGCTGAACACATCGAGCACGGTAGTACCTTGTATTCATCGAACCGTTCGTGGGCAGCACTTGCGGGAGATTGATCCCGACGAATTTCAGCAGGCGGCTGACGCGCTATGAACGTTGCCTTCGACACTCTGGCGGCGGTCCGTGACATGGAGAATACCGGATTGAAGCGGGAGGCGACGGAAGCTGTCGCGACTGCGATCCGTGCCGGACAGGGCGAGCTTGCCACCAAGGAGGATATAGATGCGCTGGCAAAAGACGACCAAAGCGGACATGGTGGCGCTGAAAGCCCGGATACACGCGACTCTATGGCGGGCGATGATGTTCAGGGCTTCGCTATTGTCGGAGCCGTGGTTGCGCTCTTGAAACTGTTGCCATGAGCGTCCGGCTCTACCGGCCCCGTACCAAGGGGACCTGATGCTTCGGTACCGTTTGCGCCTCAGACGGGGTTTCAAACGGTGAATGTGCCCGACGCCCAAACGCGGCGAAGCGCGGCACGTGCCTCCTCTTCCAGCGGCCCGAGGCCGGCGGCCGCAAGCGCCTGATGGACGTGCGCCATCTCGGCTACACCGAGTACTACTGTCGAGACCGCCGGATGGGCGAGGCCGAAGCGAACCGCCGTCTGCGCGCGGGTTTCCGACCGTGCACCGAGCCCCGCCTGCACGGCTTGCGCGCGCGCTTCCTCGGCCGCCATGCCTGCATTGGCGGTAACTGGGATTTCGCGCCCATGCCGATCATCCGCTGCGAGCACGCCGGCGGCGAAGATACGAATGTTCATCACGCCGACATCATGTGCGCGACAGGCATCGAGAAGGCCCGTGAAGTCCGAGCTCGACCAGCCAGCGTGCGTCCCGCCGCCGGGTGCGAAGCCTGCGGTCGGATTCAGCATGTTGTAATAGACCTGTGCGGCGTCGAAGCGCCCCGACGCGACCGCGGCGCACACGGTCGGCCCGTCGCCAAGCGCGGTGAAGCCTGTATGGTCACACAGGCCCTCTTCGCGGAGCTGGTCAAAGCAATCCATGACGCCCAGCGCCTCGTCGAGAGTCAGGGTCGCGCGGTCGGGCACCGGCATAAGCGGGTTGTGAAGCATCAGCAGGTCCACTCGGTCCGCTCCAAGCCGCTCCAGGCTACCCTCTATCGACGTGCGGATTTGGTCCGGGAAATTGTCACGGCGTGCCGTGTCGAGCCGGACCTTGGTGCTGATATGTGGGCGCTGCGCCGCCGGCAAGGCGCCAACCAGCTGGCCGATCGCTATCTCCGACTCGCCATTGCCATAGTCGGCCGCCGTATCGAGCCAGTTCATGCCCGCCTTGAGGCAGGTGTCGATGCAGTCCTGCTTCATTTCGTCTGGCGCGTGCAAC